>CAZXTS010000214.1:0-5050 GCA_964643745.1 uncultured Chloracidobacterium sp. | reverse complement strand
GCCTTTATTCGGTCGTGAGCCTGTAGAACCGACGCATATTGATCCTGCACCGTCTGCTGAACATAAGACGGCAGAGCAATCTCCAAGGCTTCCTGATAGGCGTTCTTTGCCGAATCTTCGCCGCGTTCGCATTCGTTAAGGATTCCCGCTTCGTCCTTGCCCGTCACAACACTCTTAATGTTTATCCAGCCGCGGTGAACGGCGCCAGCGACGGAACCTGAATTTTCAGGGTCGCCGCCGAGCGTGCGGACAAGGTCCTGCAGGTCACCGACGAATTTCGCCCTCTGCTGTGAGAACTCGAAGAAAAGCGACTTCAGATCGGACCGCTCGATCCCTTCAGCTGCTTGCTTAAAGCCTTCCTGCCCATCGCGGCAAGTTTCGATCAGGCCGTTAAGCGTTGAGATAACCTCGTCATTTGTCGCGGTCGCGGTCGTAGAATGTGACGTTTCGGTTACCGGTGAAACTGGTTGATTGAATTCGTTGATCATAAATAAGTACCTCCTAGTTTTCTAGTCAGTCAAAGTGACTTTCGATTACTACCACTCAATCACCGTGCCATTAGCAGAACCCAGTAAAATAGGGCGTCTGAGGGAATTCGACCGGACGCGAATCGAACACTAAGCGCATTGAATCACGTCAACCCACCGTCGTTTATCTAAACCACAGAGTATATTTTTGACGCCCGGTCCATCCCACTTGATGGGCTGCGAGCCATCCGAACGCCCAATTAGGGGTTGGTCGATATTGTGCGATAATTGAAGGTTTCAGTATCGGAAATTCCGAAGTATTTGTTGAAAACGGTGCCCGATTCAACGTTTAGAGCCCTAGAACGAAATATTTGAGACCAAAGAATAGGATCGGAACCCCGTCCGGCCCAGTCCAATATTTCGAATTGATGAGTAGCGAGAAGCCCACAAAAACGAAGTTTCTAGACAGCGTCGCCGAAGAATTTGGCGTTGCTGTCGCTATTTTGGATGCGAAGGGCCGCGAGGTTTCCGTTTCAAATAACAACTCGATCTGCAAATCTCTCTGGAATTCGGTCATATATAAACGAGAATGTGAAAAGGACTGCGGAACAGCATTCGAAAAAGCTGCCGGATCGCCTGCTCCGGCCGAATATGTCTGCCATGCCGGGCTAAAATGCAAAGCGGTGATCGTCTTAGACCAAGGCGTGGAATTCGTTGCGATCATCGGCCGCACCTTTGTCAGAGGCGAAAACTATCGGGAAACCACCGAAAAGGCGATCTCGGGCGAATGGAGTACGTTTCGACCAACGGAATTCTTCGAAAATATTCTGATGACAGGATCTGAATCGCGGATAGATTCCGCAATCGAACGACTGGAGAAATTCGTCGTTCGTCACGACAACTCGATCCTTGATGTTGGCGGGCCGGATCTCTCAGTTCCCACGGTCGAAAACGAAATAGATCAAAAGATCAACGAATTCAATAAAACCACTTCGCTTCCACCAAAGCTCGATCCAGATTCTCAGAAAACGGTGACCGCGGCTCCAGGGTCGGATGTTTCCAAATGGCGCTCTATCTTTGGCTCGATCATGAAGATGGATTATCCTGCGGCTTGCCGAACCCTGATCGGCTACTTAACTGAACAATTCGGGTTTGAAAAGATCATTTGGCTTGATCGGCGCGGCGACATTTTGATCGAAACCGAGATCAAAACAAGCAATGATAAGCAAGCGGCAAGGATAAGAGTTCCTGCAGCAAGCGATCGGCTGTTGGCCTCTATTAAGCAAGAAAAGGCTTTGGTGCTACGCGAACGAAAAGCTTCCGTTGATGAAAGCAAAGGCACACAAATGACGCTGATCCCGGTACTGGTCGGCAATGATGTGCGAAGCGCGTTTGCGGTAAAAGGCGAGGTGGAACCCGAGGTCGAAACCGAGCTTTTTAGGTTCGCGCGGCTTGTTGGCCCTCAGATCGAGATACTTAAGCTCCGCGACGAGGTTTCCAGACGCGACTGGGTCTCGCAAGGTGTAAAAAGATTCAGCGACAGCCTAAAGCGAATTGACGCGGATGATTTCTGGATGCGTGTCACACAGATCTCAGCAGAACTCTTGCAGGCGGAACGGGCTTCGCTTCTTGTTAAAAATGAGAAGGCAGAAGGACTTTATGCAAAGGCCGCGATCGGTTCGGCTGCCGACCTAAAGCAGACGTCGGGGCTCGGGAACCGTATTGCACGCCATGCACTCGAACAGGGCGATCCCGTTGTTGTCAGGGATATGGGCAGAGCGGGCATCTCGCTTGCACCAAAAGAATGGCGTTATAAGACCTCTTCATTTATTAGCTTCCCGATCCTGATCGGCGACCGCAGGATCGCTGTGATGAATTTTACGGATCGAGCCGGTGGCGATTCTTTCAGCGAAAGGGACGTCGAATTGCTGCAGACTATCGCTCCGCAGATCGCTGTCGCGATCGACCGGACGACGCTAAAGGACCGGGCCGGTGAGTTTCAGCAACTCTCAGTCACAGATTCGTTAACCGGCCTGCTAAATCGAAGATATCTCGATGAGCGTTTGATCGAAGAGATAAACCGCGCCCGCCGCCACCGTAGCGAGATCGCTTTGATGATGATCGACGTCGACCATTTCAAATCTTACAACGACAGCTTTGGCCATCCGGCAGGCGACCTTGCTCTGAAGATGGTCGCCGCGGCAATGAAGGAAACCCTGCGTGCCGATGATGTTGCGGCGCGATTCGGCGGCGAGGAATTTGCGATCCTGCTGCCGCGAACCAATGTGGAGGAGGCCGCCGCCATCGCCGAACGAATTCGGTCAAGGGTCGAACACACCGGTTTTCAACATCGGCGGATCACCATCAGTATCGGCATCGCGGGCTATAACAACGAATTCGAAACCAGTAAAGACTGGATAACCGCGGCCGATCTGGCACTTTACGAGGCAAAACACCTTGGGCGAAACAATGTGCAGATCTACGACAAGATGGGCCGCTCATTCAAGGAAAGGATCAACTAGATGCCGCCGATGTTTCCCAACAACAAACCTGGATCGAACAGTTTTGCGGATGCCCATCGCGGGACTACGGAGTTAGTTGCCGGGTATCTTTCCGCTGAACGCGGTCCGATGATCCTGTCCGCGGCGCCGCTTTCCGGCCTGACCACGTTCCTTCGAACTATTGCTTCTTCTGACACGGCTGATGCAGGCTTCGTATTCCATTTTGGTTTCACTTCGGGCGAAACGGCGAAGGACGCTGCGGAACGAATGGCCTCTGAATTTCTTTCGGGATATGTCGCAAATTCACGCCGTGAATCGGCTCCATCTATCGGCGGATGGCCACCGTCCGAGATCATAAAAATGGCGGGCATCGGAGATCTTCAATGGATCGAGCGGGCCGTTGAGCGCATCGCAGGACCGGGTGAAAAAAGCATTGAACAATGTCTTTCGGTAATAGAACTGGCGATCCGTGCCGGACGGAAGATAGCCGTCATTGCTGACGATGTTCACCAAGCGGCCACGGAACCTGATGGCCTTCGTTCGATCTTATTCCTCAAGCGACTTTCTGAGAACTTGGGGTTTCCACTCGTTTTGGCAGGACGCCGCCGATCAATTTCTGAAATTATGGCAAACCGAACTATCGCTTTTGAAAGGCTTTTGGGAGATGCAGGACTCGAGTTTACCATGGAGGCTGCGGGCGAACTTGCGCTCGATCTGGACGATGCTTCGATGGATCTTTTAGCGACGCAAACCGGCGGCCGGCCGGGCGTGATCACGGACATTCTGCGACGACTTAAAACCGATGAAAAGCCCTTTGACGGATTTGCGTCGATCCAACGGGCATACTGCGAAGAGGTGTTCGGCGGTTCATGCGGCAAATGGTTTGACAAAACGATCGATGATGCCCTCGGCGTGCGAAACCGTGTCAGAGCGTTTGAGATGTTTGGTGATGCAAGGCCAAACGGCGGACCTGTTCCTTTAGCGCTTTTCCAGGATCGAATGGGTTTCGATGAAGCGCGTACGTGGCGTGCCGCCGCATTATTGAACTCTGCGGAGATAGTTGATCGGTCTGCGTATAGCATCGATCGATCGAATGATCCGACGATAAGCGACCTATTCGAATCCCGAACGCGGACGGAATTACACGGCGAACCGAGAGCACTTGTTTTCTCGTCGCTGGTCGCTTCGATGGTCAGCCGTTCGACCAAGGTGATGGCCGGAAGATATCGCCGGGAGACAGCACTTGGGGTAAAAGACGTTCTCGCTTCTTTTGACGGACGGAACGTGCCCGCCATCTTGTTCGATCCGAAAAAGTTCGCAGAAAAATACAAAGGCAACGACCGTAGTGAAATTGGATTGGGCTTGAATGCCGAGACAGAGAATATTGAACTTCCGAACATCGTATTTTCGGCTTCGATCGAATCGATATATCCACAGATCGCCGCGCAACTTGACCAGGAACGCGGAGCGTTTGCGGTCGGGTTTCCGAAACACAGGTTTGGAAGCGAAGATCGAGTGTTCTGGTTCGCCGCCGAGATAGATTCGAAACTTCCGGCAACAGCCGCACTGGCCGAATTCTGGTGCGACCGTCTTGAGGCAGCAGCCCTTTCGGCAGGCCTGGAGAATTTCAAGCTGTGGCTGATCACGCCGGATGGCTTTGAGGACGATGCCTGCGATGTACTAGTCAATCGCGGGGCGGTGGGGTCAAGCCGAAAGCAAGCGGAATTGATATCCGAATTGTTAAAGAATGAGGCGCCGACGGAGGCCGACTCGGGAGAAGAAGAAATGGCCGAATATGAGATCGTAATACCAATGAGCGGGGAATCGGAATTAATAGCTGCACACACGCTTGAAGAGATCGCAAAACGCCACGGCTTTATGGCACACGACATAAATCAGATTAAGACGGCTCTTGTCGAAGCCTGCATAAACGCCGTCGAACACAGCCATAGTCCTGACCGCCGCATCCGTCAAAAATTCACCGTCGGGCATGACAAGATAACTATTGATGTCACGAACCGCGGCCTTCGTCTTGCCGATGCTCCGCGGCCGTCAGCCGACTCCGCACGGCGAGGCTGGGGC
>CAZXTS010000213.1:0-5088 GCA_964643745.1 uncultured Chloracidobacterium sp. | reverse complement strand
CCTTCGGAAAGCGACATCTCTTCCAAAAGCTCGACCAGGTCAGAATTTTCACGAAAAGGCACTGGCAAGTAATGAGCGCCCCACGGATAGCTAACTGGACTGCCTTCACCCGAGCGCGATGTCCCGCCAGTCTCTTTCTCCAATTCAAGAAGAGTAAAGTCATTATGACCTTCACGTTTCAGCTTCCACGCCGCCGCGAGGCCTGCGACACCGGCGCCAACTATCGCGACTCTGGTGCCCTGCCAATTGTCCAGCGGAACTTCGAAGTTTCGCCCTTCGCGCAGCAAATGTCCTAGTTGCCAGTTGGCACCAACGATCTCTCCCGCAGGAAATTTATCTCGAGTTGTATCGCGACACGCCACCAATGCCGCCGGCGCGCCGAGGAACAATGAAAGTAACTCACGGCGGGAAAGATTCACTCAAACCTCCGCCACTCCGTTTCGTAGTAACGTACAAGAGCCTGGTTATCCAATCGATTTATCTCGATCTCTTCGGCGGGCTGGGTCATGTCGGACGGGAAGTTAAAGATCGATGGAAATGCGACATCGTTGAGATATTTAAATTCTATGCCGTCCCTGGGTTTTGTTGGGGTTTCGAAGGGTTCGAGCTTTGCAAGCGCGTATCCCCAAACGCCAAAGCTCGGCACCGTCGTTTGAAATGGCTTTACCATAAAACCCGAAGCTTCGAGCGTTTTGATGATCGACCAAAAGGAGGTTCGGGCATAGAGTGGCGAGGTGCACTGTATCACAACAGCCGCATCTGGCCTGAGTTTGTCCTTTAGCAAGTTGTAGAATCGGGTAGTGTAGAGCTTGCCCAAACCAAAGTTATTAGGATCAGGAAAATCGACCACGGCAATATCAAACTGCTCTAGTTCAATGTTGTCGAGCCAAACGAACGCATCGGCATTGATCACAGAAACCTTGGGGTCGTCAAAAGCGTTCTTATTTAGTTCGGCTAACGCGGGAAGCTCATTCGAAAGTTCGGTCATCATTGGGTCAAGATCCACAAGCGTAACGCTTTCGACCGATCCGTACTTTAATATTTCGCGGACAGCAAGCCCGTCCCCGCCGCCGAGCACCAGTACCCGTTTCGGCGTGCCGTTGTGTGCGGCGAACGCCGGATGTACTAATGCCTCGTGGTAGCGGTATTCGTCGAATGAGTTGAACTGTAAATTGCCATTAAGGAAAAGCGAATGACCTAGCTTTCCACGTGTTACAACGATCCGCTGGTACGGCGAACTCTTGGCGTAAACGATCTGATCCGGAAAAAGTCCGTCTTCCGCAAGCGTCGTTAGGCTTTCCGCCTTTATAAAAGCGATGCCGAGAATTACAATGACTACAAATCCCTTGACGCGCAAGATCGTCAGCTTCCGTTTACTTATAAGGGGTTCGAGCAGCCATGTCGCCCAGATCCCTACGGCTGCGTTTAGCATTCCGAATAACAAAGATGTTCGATTCAGTCCAAGTTTTGGAACAAGAAAAATTGGAAACATTAGAGCCGCGACAAGTGCTCCGACATAATCAAGAGCCAGCACCTTGGATACGAGTTCCTTGAAATCTAATTCGTCTTTCAGGATCCGCATCAACAGCGGGATTTCCAATCCAACGAGTGTTCCAATAATGAAGACCAACGAATAAAGGATCAGCCCAAAGTATGAAACATATGCAAATGTTAGGAATAATATGGGCGCAGAAACGCCGCCGATGATCGCGACCGCAAGCTCAATATCGATGAACTTTTCAGCAACGTTCTTCTCAATGTAGCGTGAGAGCCAAGAACCGACGCCCATCGCAAACAGGTAGACCCCGATGATCGTTGAAAATTGGGTTACCGAGTCGCCTAAAACATAGGACGAGACAGTGGCTGCTATCAGTTCATAGATCAGGCCGCATGTGGCGATTATCACCACATTTAGGAAAAGAAGTGGAACGTGCTTCATAAACAAACAGGCGAACGTTCAGAATAAGAGACGCGGGGCCACGGCGAGCGAATCACCGTGTCACCGCGTCACATTACTGCCAGATCATGTTAACCGTGAATAGCGGCCGCGATTATGATCGAGATACCTATCATTATCGCACCTATAATGATGCCAAGAGCCGTGTTGTGATCTTCCTCGATCTCGTGGTGAATATCGAAAATTCGGCTAAGGATAAAATATGCGATCGAAAAAAAGATCAACCCGATCACGACAAAGATCAGCGTCGTGACAAGAATTTCAGCCAACTGATCAAATCTTACAACAAATGCCGGAAGAGCCGGCAACGTGGTCATCAGCATTTATTTTCCTCCGCGAAATCCAGAATAAATGAATGGTACGCCAAGCCGTGACTTGCTCCCGGCATTTGCTACTTCCCAGCCAAACCAGGCTGCGGTCGAATAAAGAAGGACCACGCCCATCCCAAAAAATAATGTGAGTATTTTGAACATCTAATTCACTCCTGCGATCATTCGCCGCCGCTCGAACCAAACATACTTTCACTCCAACGCCTCGATTCAAAAGATAACTTGCGGATCAGGCCGACCACAGGTATCAACAGCAGTACGATCAATGCGCAGATAAAATTTACGCCGCGTGTAACTCCTTGCTCGACCTTTACCTTTATTGGCATCGACTGCTGCCAATTCTGCCAGGTACCGTCAACCCTAAGCGTATATTTTCCTGCAGGCAAAGACGAGGTAGTTGCATCCTGTGACTGCCCGCCTTCGGTCCAGGCACCATCACTATCAGTACCAGAATAAAATTCGATCGGAATGTTGACCGATTCAACTTCCTGACTCTTATCATTAATTAGATCAACATCTAGGTCAGCCCAGGAATTACTTACCGGAGCACTTGCCGATATCCGCACATTTCGGTTTGCCTTTAGCTCGAATTGCTGGCTGAATTGGGCTTGCGGCGTCGTTGCGTTTACAAGCGGCGGCAAATTAATTTCCTGAGAAAGGACCGTTCTGGAAATGCCGGCAAGGGGCACCATGAATATACCTACAACTATCAAAAGAAACAACGGCAAGGCGCCCCAAGTGTAATAGAAAGAACCCGTAAATGGTTGGTTTGGAGCGACCGACCAGGGGCGAGGCAGATCGGAAACACCAAAGGCCTTTTCGACCTCCTCGTTCGTCATATAAACGCCGGCCGACCAATTCATTTCCCCGGTCGAAGTTTCCTGCGAAAGCATCAACGGAGATGAGACATAATCTACGGCGCGGACGGTCTCGCCCTGTTCGACACGCCAATAGAATTCGCCTTGCACATATTGAACGACCGCCGGTGCATCTTGGAATATCTTGTATGTCCTACCGTTATAGCTGACCGTTGAACCATAACCAACCGTTCCCGATTGCACGACCTCGGCCGGATTTACCGGTTCTACGAAGTTCCAATGATTATCAGAGTGAACCAGCCAACGGAACCCAATGATCGGATCATATAGCAGATATTCATGCCAAAAATACTGAATACCCTCTACTGTTACGCTGCGAACCACAGCACCGATGATCTTGAATTTGACCTCCCCGTGGAAAGTGCCTTCTGCCCCGATGGACAAAACAAAAGCATGTGGCGAAGGCGACGGCTTAAGGGCCTTGAGAAATTTGAGATTGCCCCGCTCAACATCAAGAAGCGAACTGCAGTTGGGGCAAGTCACCCGCTCTGCCTTGTCGGGTGCGATCAAAGCCAGCGGCCCGCCGCAGTTCGGGCATCCCATCGCAGCGGCAGAAGTTCGACGAGCCTCGCGGGTAACCGGTCTTGCGTCTGCCAAACCAATATCAGCCAATGTTACCTGTTGGCCGACAAATACCCATGGTGGTGAAATACTATAATCGATCGTACCAAAAGCGTTGTTAATGCCGCTCAGGTCCGCATAGCGGCTCTGTTCGTTGGGTTCAAGCTTATACGGGATCTCACCGTCGGCCGCAACAGCCGTTGCAACACCTTTTTCGGTGACCATCAGCGGTGTCTTGCCCGGTATCTCGGAGACCGTTGAACCTATTTGAAGTTCGTCAAATGTCGGCAAAGAAACACCGGCGGGCAGCGGTTGGAAGAACGTCATATAAAAACGTCCTTGTGCTTCTGCAAGCCAACCGACCCAACCGTTCGAAAACGTTGCGTACCATTCGTCCCAATAGCCGCCGAGTTCGTGTTTTAGCTGTGCACGTCCTGTCAGTTCGAAACGCTGGTCCTTGAACGTACCCTTAAGGCCAAGTTTGAGCGGAGATTGTGAATCAGCGATCTCCGCAACTTTTCCCAGATCTTCAAGGCCGCGATCCGTTCGGGCGACGGCCGATCGGCAATAGGGACAGACCAAGACGACCGTTGATCCTTTTTGAAACTCAATGGGAGCCGCGCAGGATGGACAGTTTGCCTGAAGGACGCTCATCGGTCACCTCCAACAGTGTGTGCCATCGATTCGGAACTTTTAGATGAATGTTCGCCACGTTCAATTCGAAGTACGGTCACGGTCTTTGCAGAGAGATGTTCTGTCAACTTCTGTTTCCAATCCCATTCGGGTCGCGTCCGGCAGCAGTATAAGTTAAATGTTGCGATCTGGTGTTCGGGGTAGGTATGGCAGGTCAGATGCGATTCAGTCAACGCGACAAGCCCAGTGACGCCAGCTTCGCCGGGGAATTTATGCCAGACTGAACCAACTGGCTGAAGCCCGAGGTCTGAAATGATGCGTTCGAACAATGAACGAATGCCCATCTCGTCCCGCAACCTTTCAGGATCACAACCAGCAGCCTCGATCAGCCATTCGGTGCCTACGATATTCATTTGCTCAACAAGATCTAGTCGAATCGAAGTAAAGCCACGATCTTTCTTTGTTCGGGTAAAACTGGCGGGACTCGGTGCCCTATTCGATTTTCACTATAAACGAATTGCTTCGATTTGTCATTCGGATTGCGACGCCTTCGCTTCGAACCCGATTTAGGGGATCGGCTCGATCAGAAAAAATAAGAACGGCTGATACCATCGAATGATACCAGCCGCGGTTCTCGATTTCCCTTCGATCATTTTTCGATTCGAAAACTTCCTTTATTCTCAATGACCTGACCGCCGACACGGTCTTTGGTGAGGACCTTCAATTCATA
>CAZXTS010000212.1:633-5098 GCA_964643745.1 uncultured Chloracidobacterium sp. | reverse complement strand
GGAAATATAAATTTGTCCGACTTGAGCTGCGGCGATCAGCTTTGTCCCGTCGGCTGAAGAGGCGACTGCTTGCCAAAGCTGACCAGAAGGCGCTGCGCTCGCCATCCACGTGACTCCGGAATTCGTGGAAGTGTAAATCATTCCGAACAGAACCGCGGCGACTAACTTTGTGCCGTCGGCGGAAGAAGCAACCGCTTGCCAATTCCTGTTGATTTCTCGCGGCGTCCAGGTCACGCCTGAATCCGCGGACGTGTAAATCTGTCCGCCTTCGACCACGGCAACGAGTTTTGTTCCGTCGGCGGAAGATGCAACGCCCCGCCAGAACCGGCTGCTTTCTCTTGCCGTCCAAGTCACGCCGGAATCAGCGGACGTATAGATCGGTCCGTCTCCTACCGCAACCAGCTTACTTCCGTCAGCGGATGATGCGACTGCATTCCAGTAGCGGTTGTTTTCGCGTTGTGTCCAGGTGTTGCCGGAATCGGTAGATGTATAGAGCTGCCCGTTTTGCGCGGCGGCTATCAGTTTGTTGCCATCGGCGGATGAAGCAATAGCGAACCAGTTTCGGTTGCTTTCGTGCGGTGTCCAAAACTTACCGTGCAGACCGTTATGGACTCCTACAATTGACTGCCCGTCATTTTGAGCGATCTTCCAACCTCCCGCGCCGACTCCCGAAACTCGAACAGTTTCGCCGATGCCGATTGAAGTCGGAAGGGTAACCGTTACCTGCGCGTCATTCGTGGGCAGATAGCCGTTGTTTGGCTGTGCTTGTTGCGACAAACCGGTAACGGCTTGCCACTTGAACGTGCCGGGAACATTGAAAAGCCCATCGCCGTTGCCGTGGAATTGATCAGCCGTAACACTGCCGTTTGGCACATCCAGCGATCCGTTGATCGTCAACGTTTGATTAACCCAGATTACGCGTTAGAAAATTTTAGGTTGAAAACTGAATGTTAAACAATCATTTAACATCTGTATTGTGTTCAAGTTACAACAGTTAAGATACTAAAAAGTTCTAATGCGTAGCGTTAGAGATTTTTTAAAGTAAAATCCTTGTAATTCATTCAAACGAAACGTGTTGAACAATTGTTTAACTTGAATTTGTTACAATAAAATTCCTCTAACGCATAATCTGGGATTAAGGTTAACTCCGTTGTTGAATGTTATTGTGTTATTGAATGTCTTATTTCCGAAAACGCTTTGATTCGAGAAGATGTCAACAAAGTTTTTTGTCGAACTGCCTGTGCCGCCATTGGCGATCGGTACAATGCCGGTTATTTTGCTCGCCCCAACTGATTCAATTTTTGCGTCGGTGACGCATAACACGCAAATGGAAGATAGCGAATCGGCGGAACCAGCTCTCAGACTTTTCATCGAAAACGGCGAACTTGTGATCTCCTGCCGCGGTGTTAGCTGTGTGTATTCACCAGTGCCCGCACCAGGACGGACGTGGATCTCCAAAAACCGTTGTACCCCTGCGGTAAATGCAGCTTCGCCGAAACTAAGACTGACCGTGAAGATTCCGCCGGTCACCACGACGTCCTCACAGACGGCCTCCGCGCTGCCCGACGCCACGCCGTTGCAGGCGGCGGGGACATCGATCGGTTCACCATCCGACGCAACATTAAAGAGCCGAAACATTAGATCGTATTGCCCGTTGGCAGCGACGCTCATATCGTTCAGCTTTCCCTGATAGGTGAACGCAGTGGTTTGTGCACTCGTCGCACCGATAGCGATCAAAGAAAATGTCAAAAGCAAACTCGACCTAATCAATACCTTTCTCATAACTCCCTCTCGTATTCACAATTCTTTTTGGTGGGACCTCATCTCTTGTAATCGAGGAAACGATCTTCGCAGCGATCAAAGTCCCGCAGTTTGGACAACGCGGCCTTTCGTTCGTAACCGTCTGTTTGATAACAACCGTTTCCTCAGTCTCAAAAGTGATCGTCATTCGCTGTTTCATAAGAAGTGGGTTCAAGCGTCGCTTTAATGTCCGCCGCACCTTACTAAACAGTGAATAAGTAGCACAAGGACCCAGATGCCAAACCATGCTGCTCCGGCGAGCAGGCCCCATGGTCCCACCGATGCAAGCCCGATCAACGCGGCTGCAATGGCCCCAAGCCCCCAGATCCACCAAAAGCCCAGTAAACAGTTAAACCAGCACGGCATAATAGCCTCCTCAAGATCACTTTGAACTTAACCGTAGTGCACCTGGTTGACTACCAAACAAAGAAAGATCTCGTTCGGTTAAGAGGCACTCGTTCATTAACAACGGCCTCTTGCTCTAGCAGGGCGATGGCCGTGAAAAACAGGCACCTGCTTGCGACGGGCAGCTAGTTGCCATAATTGTTCTCGCCGCAGCCTCATTTGCGCGTGCCGCTGCAGCAACTCCCTCGGCAAGACCAAGTTCGGTGGCGGCGGCATTTAGGGTTCCCAAAATAAAAGTCGCCGCGAGAAAAGCAGCCACAGCTGCCGCTCCCAGAACGGCCGCAACGATCCATCCATAGATCGGAATAAGCGACGCGATGTATGCCGCCGTTGCGAGGGCTCCTGCGGTCGCTATAGCGATAAGCCATTGTGTCCGCAGATTGTCGACCTTTCTTTGCGCGGCTCTCGCGGCGGCCTCCGCAGAGCATCTTTCCTGCCTGCGTGCGTCCCACTGATTGCATAGAAACTCGCAACTATTAGAATTCTCATTGGTTCCAAGTGTAATTGAAGGAGCCCTGCCGTTTGCACCGGTGATGGTCCCACCGATAAGCGTGGCTGCGATTGCGATAACGATCATTGCACCAATAATAACTTCCATATATCACTCCTTTTTTAAGCCATTCGTGCCGCGAGAAAAGGGTTGATTCATAGAATCAATAAAGGTTAGAATCGTCCGATCGATGGTCACTGCTCTATGCAATCATTTGCTCGCGGCTTCATGGTGATGGAAGTGAGTAGAAAAAGTATTACTTCTTTTCTGGCTTTTTTTTAACTTTTTTCTGACTCCATGGAAACGACTGAAAACAAAGGTCTTGTGTACGAATTCGGAAGGTTTGTGCTCGATCCGAATGAGAGAACTTTGCTTTCCGACGGCAAGCGACTTCACCTTCCGGCCAAGGAGTTCGAAACTTTGCTGATGCTGGTAGAGAACAATGGCCGGGCGTTGAGCAAAGAAGAAATGATGTCCGCCTTGTGGCAGGACGCATTTGTCGAGGAAGTAAATCTCGCAAAGCAGATATCCAAGCTTCGCAAAATATTAAACATCGATGACGAACAGTTCATCGAAACGATTCCGAAACATGGCTACCGATTTGTGGCTGATCTACGTCTGACCCAGTCGCTGGATCGTGAGCCGATCGTCGTTGAAAAGCGTCTTGTAAAACGGATCACCGTATCTCGATCGGACAATTCGAGTACTGAATTATTGCCGCCTGCTAATGCTTTAATGTTGTGGAGGAACGACCGTTCGTTGCGTTCGGGCGGAATGATCGCCATAGCAACGTTGTTTTTTTTGGCTTTTGCCGCCTTAGCATACTTTTTTCTTACCGGTGCCGGGGAAAACACCGGCGGCGTGCCGTTAGTCAAATCCGTTGCGGTTCTTCCGTTCAGATCGTTAGGCGGTCAAAGCGTGGATGAGGACATTCGACTCGGTTTGACTGACGCCTTGACGACCAAACTCGGTAATCTGAAACAGACCTTAGTTAGGCCAACAAACGCTGTTCGCATTTATGAGGGCGTGGAACCATTGGCGGCCGGTAGAAAACTTGGCGTTGAGGCGGTGCTCGACGGTACCGTTCAACACGTCGACGGCCAAATTCGGGTCACGGTGCAATTAATAAACGTGCGTGACGGTAGCGTGTTATGGGGCGGCAAATTCGACCAGGAATTCACGGACATTTTCAACGTTCAGGATGCAATTGCGGAAGAGGTCGCGCGAGCCATCGAACCTGGTTTGACCGGCGAGGAAAAAAGTCTATTAACCAAACGTTATACAACAAACCCGGAAGCTCATCATGCGTATGTCAGGGGGCGATATGCGTGGAATAAACGGACGATGGAGGATCTGCGGGACTCTATTCGTCATTTTAACGATGCCATTGCGCAAGACCCGAACTACGCTCTCGCATATGCCGGCCTTGCGGATTCATACAGCTTGTTGGCTGATTACCGGGGAGCTCCCGGTGAGCAGTCTTACGAAAGAGCCCGAGAAGCAGCCCGCAAGGCACTCACCATCGACGACGAACTCGCAGAAGCTCATACTTCGCTTGCGTATGTAAGCATGTATCGGGATTGGGACTGGGAAGGCGCCGAGACCGGGTATCGGCGGGCGATACAGCTAAATCCGAATTACGCTACGGCCCATCAGTGGTACTCGGAGTATCTGGCAGCAATGGGTAGGTTCGACGAGGCGTTGGCCGCGATCAGGCGTGCCAAAGAGATCGACCCGCTCGCGCCCGTTATAAACGCCGGCGAAGTGTGG
>CAZXTS010000212.1:0-623 GCA_964643745.1 uncultured Chloracidobacterium sp. | reverse complement strand
ATCACGCGCGTAGGTACGATGAGGCGATCGAGCAGGGTGAAAAACTTCAAAAGATAAGCCCAGAATTCGCCGAGGTTCACGAATACCTGAAGCGGTGCTATGACCAACAACGCATGTTCAAAGACGCGATCGCAGCACGACAGATGCGCAGAAAACTTACCGGCGTCGATCCATTGGAAACGCCGGCTATCAAACGTGCGTCATCCGCGGAAAACCACGAGACCTATTGGAGAAGCAGGCTTCAACAGGAGATCGCCGATGCGCAGCAAGAGCCGCCGTCAACCTTCGACATGGCCGAGATATACGCACAGTTAGGAGAAAAGGATAAGGCGTTCGAATGGCTCGAAAAGGCATTTGAAGAACGTACTTACACGATGATGTACCTTAAGGTCGCGCCGGCCCTTGACCCGCTTCGAGGCGATGCAAGATTTGACGAGATGCTCCGGCGTGTCAATCTTGCAAACTGATTTGGTTTTTAAGGCCTCCTAATTTGCCCTCGAGACTATTACCAATTCCGGCTTCATAGCTTCTATCGAAATGTGCCGGGCAACCTCTTCGGCGACGTTTCGGAAGGCGTCGGCCTGGGTGGAATCCGGTGTGGAGATCACCACCGGAATACCTTT
>CAZXTS010000211.1:0-5147 GCA_964643745.1 uncultured Chloracidobacterium sp. | reverse complement strand
TTGTGACCGTGCCCGCCTATTTCGACGACATGCAGCGACAGGCGACCCGCGATGCCGGAAAGATCGCCGGACTCGAGGTCGAGAGGATCATCAACGAACCCACGGCCGCCGCTCTCGCGTACGGATTCGGAAAAAGCCGCACTGAAAAGATCGCCGTGTATGACCTCGGTGGAGGAACCTTCGATATCTCTATTCTTGAGATCAATGATGGAGTGTTTGAAGTGCTTTCTACGTCGGGCAACACGTTTCTCGGCGGTGAAGATTTTGACCAGCGCATTATTGACTGGCTGGTAGAAACGTTCAAGGAAGAAAGCGGCATTGACCTTAAGGGCGACCGGCTTGCGTTGCAGCGGCTCAAAGAGGCCGCCGAACGAGCAAAGTGCGAACTTTCGAGCGTAAGTGAGACAAGCATCAGTCTTCCGTTCATCGCAGCCGACCAAACCGGCCCGAAACACGTCAACGCTAATCTGTCGCGAGACAAATTTGAGGAACTGGTGAAAGGTCTCGTTGATATGTCGATCGAGCCCTGCCAAAAGGCACTTTCGGACGCTAAATTAAATGCCAATGATATCGACAAAGTGATCCTTGTTGGCGGACAGACACGCTCGCCGATCATTTCAAGGACCGTATCTGCATTATTCGGCAAAGATCCGTCGTCAGAGATCAATCCTGACGAGGTCGTCGCGATGGGGGCCGCGATACAAGGCGGTGTCTTGACCGGTGATGTCAAAGATATCGTCCTGCTGGACGTGCTTCCCTTAAGTTTGGGTCTTGAAACAAGGGGCGGTCTTTTTGTTAAATTGATCAATCGAAACGCGACGATCCCGCTGCGGAACACGATGACGTTTACGACGGTCGTTGATAACCAGCAATCGGTGGAGATTCACATTATGCAGGGTGAACGAGAGATCGCCTCAGCAAACCGAAGTCTCGGAAAATTTGAACTCGTCGGCATTCCTCCTGCACCGCGAGGTGTGCCGCAGATCGAAGTAGCATTTGAGATAGACGCTAACGGTATCGTAAGCGTTTCTGCGCAGGACAAGATGACCGGCCTCGAACAAGCCATGACCATTACACCTTCGTCGGGGCTAGCTCCGGATGAGATCGAACGCCTGATCCTCGAAGCTGAAAGCTCGGTCGAACGCGACCGCGAAGAAAGAGAATTGATCATGCTGAAAAATCGGCTTGAGAATATGATCAAGAACGCAAGAAAGGCTATGGCCGAATACGGCAAGTCGTTCCCGATCGAGGAACAGCAAGAGATCAACGGTGTCCTCAACGACGCCAAAGAATCGCTGACTACGGACGACGTCGATGAGGTAAAGCTTATCCTTGTTAAGGTGGAGGAGACCGCCACCCGTATCACAGCTTCAATGCTTATGGCAGTATGATAGCCTGGCTTGAATTATTTTAGCTTATTTCGGTAAAATCTAATGAGCGTCAGTTCTGATTTGGGCTGACGCTTTATTTGTCTTAGTTCCTATGTCAAAGCGAGATTATTACGAAATTTTGGGACTTTCCCGAACTGCCTCTGAGTCAGAGATAAAGAAAGCATATCGGCTTTTGGCGGTTAAATATCATCCTGACAAGAATCCGGGCGATGCTGAGGCCGAAGAGAAATTCAAGGAATGTGCTGAGGCTTACTCTGTACTTTCCGATGCACAAAAACGTTCTCAGTACGATCGCTTTGGGCACGCTGGAATGGGCGGCGGCGGGTTTGATCCTGGATTCACAAATATCGAAGACATTTTCGATCTCTTCGGATTCGGCGATATGTTTGGCGGCCGGCAACGAACGCGTTCGACGGTTCAGCGGGGCTCGGACCTGCGTTATGACCTTGAAATAACCCTCGAGGACGCGGCTAAAGGAAAGGACGAAAAACTCCGTATCCCGAGGCTCGAGAAATGCGAACCGTGTTCCGGAAACGGTGCCGAACCGGGAACAACACCGGAATCATGCATTAGCTGCGGCGGGCGCGGCCAAACACAGTTTCAGCAAGGTTTTTTCAGCGTGATGCGGACGTGTCCGAACTGCCGAGGCACCGGCAAGATCATTCGCACACCATGCAAAGAATGTCGGGGCCAAGGCCGCATTGAGAAGGAAAGAACGCTTGAGATCAAGATACCGGCAGGCGTAGAAACAGGTTCGAGGCTCCGCATTTCGGGTGAAGGCGAAGCCGGTGTGAACGGCGGACCTGCCGGCGACCTCTTTGTGGTGATCCACGTAAGTGAGCATGAGACCTTTGAAAGGCAAGGTGCCAATCTTTACTCTGCGATTCCGATCACATTTTCCCAGGCTGCGTTGGGAGCCGACGTAAAGGTCAAGACGTTGGATGGCGAAGAAGACCTCAAGATACCGGCCGGTACTCAAACGGGCACCGTTTTCAGGATCAAATCACAGGGTATGCCGGCGCTCGGCGGCCGGGGAAAGGGCGATCTTTTCGTGGCCGTTACTTTGATTACTCCAAAAACCCTTACGAAAGATCAGCGGCAATTACTCGAACAATTGGCCGAGATCGAAGATACCGAATTCACCGACGAATCATTCATCGAAAAGGTTCGAAACATCTTTGGTTGAACAGGATCTTATTGAATGACCTTGGCCTCCGGTGCTATTATCCTAACTAAAGAGATCTGGCGACGTGCTTAACATTTGGCCGTTAATGGCCATTTTTCGGAGTCGTTTTTGTCAGATTTTCTTGATTTCGGCATTAGGAGGCATTAAATGGGAAAGATCAAAGTAGGACAAGAAAATTCAACACCTATCGAACTTTATTACGAAGATCGCGGGACAGGCCAGCCTGTAGTGTTGATCCACGGATGGCCGCTGAATGGGGCTTCCTGGGAAAAGCAGGCAGCTGCTTTGCTTGATGCAGGCTATCGTGTGATCACCTATGACCGCCGCGGTTTTGGCAGGTCCGACCAGCCTTCGGTCGGATACGACTACAACACATTCGCATCCGATCTAAACACCCTATTAACGGAACTTGACCTAAACGATTGCATTATCTGCGGTTTTTCGATGGGTTCCGGCGAAGTCACCCGCTACCTCGGCCGGCATGGATCGGAGCGGATCGCAAAGGCGATCGGCATCGGCGTCGTTCCGCCATTCCTGCTTAAGACCGACGACAATCCGGACGGCGTTCCGGGCGATGTTTTTGAAGGCATAAAGCAGGGAATTCTCGCGGATCGTCCGGCGTTCTTCACCGAATTCTTTAAGAATTTTTATAATCTGGACGAAACGCTCGGAAGCCTGATCAGCGAAGAGGCGGTCAGAAACAGCTGGAATGTAGCGACACAGGCATCGGCGGTCGGTACCGTCAAATGCGTCGATGCGTGGATCGAGGATTTTCGCGAAGACGTTGAGAAGATCGATGTTCCAACTCTAATTATCCATGGGAACGCTGATCGGATATTGCCGATCGAAGTAACCGGCGACAGACTTTCCAAGATGATCGCGGACGCAAAATACAAGGTGATCGACGGGGCCGGCCACGGGTTGCTCTGGACCCATGCCGACGAGGTGAACACGGCTATCCTTGAATTTTTGGGAGCAGAATCGAAAACTGCAGCGGGCTAAGTTTTCAGCCGCCAGGCGATCACTCAGAAGATCAAACCTGCAGTTTTGACCTTACGATCTCGCTAAGACCTTTTCCGTCAACTGTCATGCCGGAGAGTTTTACCTGGGCGGCTTTCATCACGGCACCCATTTCTTTCATCGAAGCGGCTCCGGTCTCGGCGATCGCGGCATCGACCGCTGCATTGATCTCGTCAGGACTTGCCGAACTGGGAAGATAGCGCTCGATATGCACGATCTCTGCGGCCTCTTTCGCGGCGAGTTCCGGCCGACCCGCCTTTTCATATTGTTCGATCGAATCACGCCGTTGTTTTACCAGCGATTGAAGCGCTTTCATCACCTCGTCATCCGTCAGATCGCTGCCTTTCTCGATCTTCCGATTCATCAGGTTCGACTTCACCATCCGCAGCGTCCCGAGCCGCTCGGCGTCTTTCGCTTTCATCGCTTCCGTCAGGTCAGCGACTATCTTTTCATTTAGGCTCATACTGAAATAGTTTATGCCGATAAAGTGCGCCGCTCAAATCGCACGGCCGAAAGATCGCCACGGCCTAATTCTCTTCAAGCTGTTTTTCCAGTTGTACGATGAATGAACGGACGGCGGGAGATTCGATGGCGTCGGGGAAATTGTCCAGAAATTCCTTATAAAGTGCGATCGCCTCTTTATATTTACGCTGGTGTTCGTAAATGCGGCCGAGCATCTGAACAATAACGCCGACATCAGGCGATGTACCCAGCTGCTTTATCGCCGAAGAGAAATTCTTTGCCGCTTCTTCATAATCGCGCTCGGCGGCGGCGATCTCGCCATTGCCGATCGCCTCTTCGGCACGCTCCTGATAAAGCATCGCCAGACCTGTAAATGCCTCGGGCTGGACGCCGCGGCCCTGTGTGATAGCTCGGCGAAAGGCCGCGATCGCTTTCGCCGTTTCGCCGGTATCTTTGAACAAACGTCCTTCGACGGCAGACGCTTCCGGATAAGCCGGCCGATATCGCAACGCGTTTCTGATCGCCGCAAAAGCCGGCTCGATATTCCCGAGTTCGACCTCCGTTCTGGCAAGCCCGACGTATGCCTCAGGATAGTTCGCCCGAAGCGAAATGGCCTTTCTATATAGCTCCGCGGCCTTTGGCCGGTCTATCGCGGTCGTCCGCTCGGCATCCTGAAACGCAAGTTCGGCCTCATCGGTCGTTTTCGTCAGGGTAAATTGGACTTCGCCTGATCGCATTGGCAAAAGCGTTTGCGTGGATTCCTTAAAACCAAATGCTCTGACCCGGACCACCTTTCGTCCGGCGGGCGGCCTTTTGATCACGAATCGGCCGTCGTCCGCGGTCGTACCGTAACGGACATCGTTGATCCACACGATGGCCTTCGGCTCCGTGACGAAAATAAGTTCCGCCGCCGCGGGCACACGGGTTTGGCCGAACGAGGATATCGCCGCCGCAATTGCAAACAGGAAAAGAGCGTGTATTGACAGGAACCTATTCATGCCTAATTACTAAAGATGCATTGTACACCATATGAGTTTATCCCGGATTCCGCGTTAGAGAAAAATGTGGGTAAGGGATGTATAATTTCT
>CAZXTS010000210.1:0-5164 GCA_964643745.1 uncultured Chloracidobacterium sp. | reverse complement strand
TGAGGGGCGTTCTACGGACCAGATTTGAACGTCGTAGCTCATAGTTGTTTCTGCGGAAGAATTAGACGTTGCTCTCCAAGTTAAAGCTAAAGCGATTTTCGTGCAAATCACTTCAATCATTGATCAATCTCTTTGCTTCGACGATCGCGTCATCGATACCGCTGACATGGCCGTCGAGCTGCATTTCATAGACCGCATCCAGTATGCGTTTAAACTCAGGCGAGGGCTTTAGGTCCAGATCTATCAGGTGCCGGCCGAGTAATATCGGGTCCGGTGCCTTTTTTTCTATCTGGAGAGAGCGAACGCGATCTATAAACCACTCTTGTGCCTCCGATCCAAAGATCATCTTGCTTCGGTCGCCGTCCGGATAGCGGCCGAGGCTGTCCGCCTTTGCGACGCGGTAAAGAAGATCGGGCTCGACCTTGCGAGCCAGCCTTCGAAAGGCACCGTCGCCAACTGGCTCGTTTGCCTTATACCATTCGCCCGGTTTTAGATGATAACGGACTAGTTGAACAACTTGCTCACGAACGTCATATCCGTTGAGAGTATGAATGCCAAGTCGATCCAATAAAGAGATCGTCGGTTCAACGCCGGCTTCATCATGGCCGCGAGAGCGAATCCGTCCTTCGATAAACTCGGTCGTTGGCGGCTTTCCGAGGTCATGACATAAAGCTCCCAGCATGATCGTCACTTTCTTTTCGTATGGCAGATCGTCAATTAGCTCTCTCGCCTCATCGACAACCATCTGAGTGTGAATATCTACATTGCCCTCGGGGTGCCAATCCGGTTCCTGAGGCACGTCCACGAGCGCTTGAAGTTCGGGAAAGATCTGATCGATCACACCGAGATCATAAAGCCATTTCAGCCCGATCGAAGGCCGCTTCGCTTTCAGCAAAAGCTTTTCGATCTCTCCCCAAAGCCGTTCTTTTGGCAGGTCGGTTACGTCGATCGTTTCGCAGATCGCAATAGTCTCTGGTGCTATTTCGAATTCCAATCGTGCCGCGAACTGAGCCGCCCGCAATACACGCAGACTGTCTTCGGCAAAACTCGCGTCGGAAACGTGTCGTAATAGTTTACGCCCGATATCGCCTCGGCCGTCGTATGGATCAATGATCTCGCCGGTCAGCGAGTCTCTAAGTACCGCGTTGATCGTAAAGTCGCGCCGCGAACACGCTTCTTCGAACGACATATCGGGATCGCCCTCGACGACGAAGCCGCGATGGCCGCGGCCCGTCTTCCGCTCCCGGCGAGGCAGCGACACATCGAGGTCATTTCCTATCTTATAGACCGCAAAAGATTCGCCGACGATGTTTGCCTCGCCAAACTCTGCAACCACTTCCCGTAGCTTTTCTGCATCGACTCCGTAAACCTCCAGGTCCCAGTCCTTCGGCTCAATGCACATCATTTCGTCGCGCACGCATCCACCGACCAGCATTGCCCGCCCGCCGAAACTGAGGATGGCCTTCGAAAGTTCAATGACCTTTTGCGGGACTTTAGATCTGCTCACATCCATATCGAAATATCTTTCAAAACATCGAGAACCTCTATAAGTTCATAGCTTTCCCTTTCAACCGAAGTTATCGCAACCGTTAATTCCCCGCAACCGATCATGGCATCAGTATATATGAATACCTTGACACTGCTCATAATGGCGAATAACATCGCCAAAGAAAATCACACCCGAGAAATGACTATGAGCACTGATGACAATACATTTTTATCCAGATTCAGATCGCCGGACACGGCACTGATCGTCTTCGCAATCATCGTTTTTGCAGCGGTACTTACGTGGATCATTCCGGCTGGAACATACGAGCGTTCGGAGATGGAGGTGCAGGGCGTCGGCAAACGCGAGGTTGTCGTTCCGGGCACATTCCAACCTGTAGATGTCGAGCAAAAGAGCGTCGGTGCATCGCTTTTGCATTCGGCCGGGATGATCCTTAAGGCCCCGATCCTCGGCTTTACAGACCCGGACGTGGTGCAAGTGATCGCCTTTGTTTTTCTCGTCGGAGGTGCGTTTTCGATACTGCAGCAGACCGGTGCGGTCGATGCGGGGCTTCGGCGGCTGGTGCAGGCTTCGCGACGGTCAAAGTCGCTCAGCGTCGTCATGATCCCGCTTTTCATGACGCTCTTCTCGCTCGGCGGTGCGGTGTTCGGAATGGCGGAGGAGATCGTGCCGTTCGTGCTGATCTTCGTTCCGCTCGCACTTGCACTCGGGTACGATTCCGTCACCGGAGCGGCGATACCGATCGTCGGCTCGATGACGGGCTTTGCCGCGGCGTTCTTCAATCCCTTCACCGTCGGCGTAGCACAGGGTATTGCCGGTGTGCCGTTGTTCTCGGGCTCCGGTTTTCGAATGGTGCTCTGGCTGATCGTTACGGCGATCGGGATCGGATTTGTTATGTGGCACGCTCGGCGAGTTCGTAGCTCCCCCGAAACAAGTCCGACATTTGAGGCAGACGAAACACGGCGAAACGAAGGCCTGCATTTGAACGACGAGGATACGACATTCACCGGCCGCCAAAAGTCCGTGCTCGCGATCTTCTTCGTCGGCTTGGCACTGCTCGTTTGGGGCGTTCTTCCGCCGGAACAAGGCGGCCAGGGCTGGTACATCATCGAGATCTCGGCCCTCTTCATCGGCATCGGTTTGCTGATGGGAATCGTCGGCGGACTTGGCGGCAACGGGACCGCGACCGCGTTTTCCGAGGGCGTCCGCCAGCTTGCCGTAACCGGCGTCATCATCGGCCTCGCCCGCGGCATTCTGATCGTCCTGCAAGATGGCCAGGTCATCGACACCATTCTCCACGCGATGGCCACCGTGCTTGAGGGCACCACTTCCGCGACCGCGGCAATGGTGATGTTTGCCGGACAGACCCTCATCAATTTCTTCGTTCCCTCAGGCAGCGGACAGGCTGCACTCACCATGCCACTGATGGCACCTCTTTCGGACCTCGTCGGCGTTTCCCGCCAGACGGCCGTCCTCGCGTTCCAAATGGGCGACGGCTTTACCAATATGATCGTCCCGACAAGCCCCGTCCTTATGGGTGCACTCGCTTTGGGCGGCATCTCCTGGACGAAGTGGGCTCGGTGGGTCTTGCCGCTGCAAATATGTCTATTCATCCTTGGTTTCGCCGCCCTTTACGTTGCTGTTTCGATCGGTTTCGGCACCTGAAGCACCTCATATTTTGGCGTTGACGATCGCTAATACCTCGACCTCCTTTTCATTCGCTTGCCGCTCGATCTCGGCTCCGCGTGTGAGGAGATCGGCGGCAAAGTCTTTGTCTTGCAAACCCGCTGCGTTGATCTTTACGTTAAGAAACGCTCCCATCACCGCCGATCGTGCACACAGAGCCCCAACACCTGCATCCGAGACCGAATTAGGGTTGCCGTGCTCGGCCATCGCTTTGATTACTTCAAAAGAATCAAAAGCACGCTCCATTGTGCGAAACGGCACCTCGGTCGCATACTTTGTAGCCTCTTGAATCGCGGCGGAACGTTCGGCTTTTTCTTCATCGGTTCCTTTCGGCAGACCGAATGCATCCATCACGCGGTTGAAAGAATTTGTGTCCTCATCGACCAGGAACAACAGCTCGTCTTTGATCTCCTGCGCCTTTACGGCCCAGTCCGAAAACTCTTCCCAACTCTCGTCCCATCCTGCCTTGTGCGAGGAAAGATTCGCGACCATTGCCGCCAATGCCGCACCGACTGCTCCGAGATAGGCAGATATCGAACCGCCGCCCGGAGCAGGCGATTCAGATGCCGTCTCGTTGGCAAAACCGCGGCACGTCATATCGACAAGGCTCACTTTCTTATCATCGGCCTCTAACACATATTCGATGATCTTCTCGTTCGGGTCCCACGGTTTTAGATCGTCGAGACCGAGCGAACGAATGGCGATCTTGACCTTCTCTGCTTCAGTGACTCCGAGCGAACGGCACTGTTTTCTAAGATAATGCTCGCCAGCGTCAATGATCGCCGATTTCGGCACGAGCCCGACGATCTCCAGCCCCGTTACGCGAATTCCGCGGGCGGCGGCCTTCTGGCTCACCTCGTCAAAGGCGACGTGGAGCGGCGTCTCCGAAAGGTTCGTTATGTTCATCGAGACCTGTGCGATGCCGTATTCCTCGATGTACCAGCCGATCGCCTTGGTGCCTTTGAGCGTTCCGGGGATCATTACGGGTTCGCCATGTTCGTCGAGGATCGGCTTGCCGGTTACCGGGTGGCCCTCGCGTTTTGTGCGGCCCTTTTCGCGGACATCGAAGGCGATGGCGTTTGCCCGCCGGGTCGATGTTGTGTTGAGGTTAAAGTTCACCGCGATAAGAAAATCTCTCGCACCGACCGCCGTCGCTCCCGAGCGGGCGACGCTTTCGGTGAATTCCGCGGGGCCGAAGTCCGGCCGCCATTCTGCCGATGTGATGCGGTCTTTCAGCCCTTCGTATTCGCCCTCGCGGCAGTTGGCGAGATTCCTCCGCAGATCACGCTTCGCAGCGTTCTCATAAAGATAGATCGGAACACCAAGTTCTTCGCCGATACGCTCGCCAAGCTTTCTCGCATACCCGACGGTCTCTTCCATAGAGATGCCCGAAACCGGCACCAGCGGACAAACGTCCGTCGCCCCAAACCGCGGATGATCGCCCTTGTGCCGACGCATATCGATCAGTTCCTGCGCCTTTTTGACAGCCTGAAAAGCCGCCTCGATGACCTCGTCAGGAGTTCCGACAAACGTAACAACCGTCCGATTCGTCGTCGCCCCCGGATCGACATCCAGCAGCTTTACGGCCTCGACCCGCTCGATCTCGTCCGTGATCTGCTTGATAACGCCGAGGTCCCGGCCCTCGCTAAAATTCGGCACGCATTCGATGAGTTTTTTCATTCTATTTCAGTCGTTTAAGCAGATATTCTTCTAACGAATCAACGCCCACCCGCTCCTGGTTCCACGTGTCGCGGTCGCGGACAGTAACGGCGTTGTCTTCGAGCGATTCGTGGTCGATGGTGACGCAGAATGGCGTTCCGATCTCGTCCTGGCGGGCGTAGAGTTTGCCGATGCCGCCGGTGTCGTCATAGACGGCACGCATTGAGGGCTGCAGGTCTTTTTTTATCTTGCGGGCCATCTCGACGATCTCGGGTTTGTTCTTAGCAAGCGGCAGGACGGCGACCTTGATCG
>CAZXTS010000209.1:0-5197 GCA_964643745.1 uncultured Chloracidobacterium sp. | reverse complement strand
TGAAATCGCTGAATATACGGAAGAGCTTCGCGAAGAAGATCCATTGTTTCGATGTTCATGTCAAAAGCTCCGCCATAATCGCTTTCTGGACGTGAAGGCGATTTTCCGCTTCATCTATCACAACCGAGTTAGGTGAATCGATCACCGCATCGCTGACTATCACATTCCGCCGAACCGGTAGGCAATGCATAAATATCGCATTATTGGTTCGTGACATTTTCGCTTCATCGACGGTCCATTTTCTGCGATAAACCTCACGCTCCCGAATGTCGCCATTCGGTTCGCCATAGAAATTCTTACTGCCCCAGCTTTTCGCATATACGACGTCGGCATCTTCGAATGCCTCGTGTATGTTATTTGAATATTCAACACTTCCGCCGTTCGCCTTCGCCTGGTTTTCGACCTCGGAAAGCATTTCTTCGTCGAGTTCATAGCCTTTAGGATTTGCGATTCGCAGGTCATGACCAAATTGGACAGCTGCAAGTCCGAAGCTGTTTGGCACTGCCATTGGCAGAGGTTTCGGGTGCCATGCCCATGTTAGGAGGACCTTCTTCTGCGCCGGTCCGCCTTGCTCCCGAATAGTCATCATGTCGGCCATCGCCTGACATGGATGGTGCATTGCGGATTCGAGATTAATTATTGGTACGCTGGCATATTTTATAAACGCGTTAAGGATCGGATCGGTACGCTCCGATTTCCAATTTTTCAAATCCGCGAACGTTCTAACACCGATCGCTGAAACATAGTGCTCCAGGACACGAACAAACTCTTTCAAGTGTTCGGTCTTTTCGCCGTCCATTGTGACACCTTCGCGGTGCTCGAGCGTCCATGAAGTGCTTCCGGGTTCGAGTATCACGGCGTTGCCGCCAAGTTCGTAAATGCCGACCTGCATTGATGCTCTGGTACGCAAGCTAGGGTTAAAGAAAACAAGAGCGATCGATTTTCCTCCAAGCAGCTTTTCGTGCGCGGTTCGGTCTCGCGCGAATCTCAATGCGTTATCGATCAGCCGGTCCAGCGTCGCACGGTCATGATCAGACGTTCTTAGAAAATTATCCATTCAAGACCTCCACTAGTAGATCGATTTCTTCAAGTTTTGTGCACAGTGGTGCTAGTATCCGGAGAACATTTGGGTCACTTGAGGTGCCGGTGATTATTTTGCTGTCTAGCAAGCGTTCGTGAAACGGCTTGCATGGACCACCGAATTCGATCCCAAGGAGACAACCTTTGCCGCGAAGGTCGGTTACTTGCGGATTTTCCTTCAACGAATGCCGGATATGTTTTTCTATCGCGGCAGCTTTAGCGATCATCCCATCATTCTCGATCGCTTCTAACGTTGCCAAAACTGCGGCCATCGCGATCATCCCACCACCAAACGTCGTGCCAAGATCGTTCAATTTTAGTTTTGAAGAAAGCGATTTCGTCACCAAGCATGCTCCAACGGGAATGCCGCTTCCGAGCGATTTGGCGAGCGTGACAATGTCCGGAACAACACCGCCCGCAAGATCGCTGCCGGAAAAGAACCAATTACCGGTGCGCCCTATACCGGTTTGAACCTCGTCGAAGATAAGCATTGCACCGACCCGATCACATATATTTTTAAGTTCGATAAAGTACGATGGATCAGACTCAACTACTCCGGCCATCGACTGGATCGGTTCAAGTAGCACGCCAGCAGTTTGGTCGTCGATAGCGGATCTAGCGCTGTCGAGATCACCAAAGGTAGCTTCGATGTGATTCGGTACATTCGGCTCTCCGAGTTTTCGATATTTACCGAGGAAAGTCGCCGAGATGGCATCAGCCGTTCGCCCGTGGAAACCGCCCGTGAATGAGACGATCTTGCTTCGACCGGTCGCCATACGGGCCATCCGCATCGCATTTTCATTGGCTTCGGTGCCCGAATTGCAAAAGAATACTTTGGTCAGTTCATCAGGTGCGATGGATACAAGCTTTTCAGCTGCACGTCCGCGGATCTCCGAATAAACGAGGTTGGAATAAAATAGAACTTTATCTGCTTGTTCCTGGATCGCCTTTACAACGTGAGGATGCGAGTGGCCCGTGGCGCACACCGCGTGTCCGCCGTATAGATCGAGATATTTTTCGCCATCGCTGGTCCAAACCCAAGCACCTCGGCCGCGTTCGACCGCGAAGGGCATCTTGGCATAAGTATCGACCTGAAAGCGGTCTTCCAATTCTTTTATCTCAGAAAAATTCATTAAGGTTAACTATGGATTGGTACCCGGAAAGATAAGTGCGGTGGTTTCGTCCAGACCGAACATCAAGTTTATATTCTGGACGGCCTGTCCGGCGGCCCCTTTTACAAGATTATCTATCGCCGAAAAGACTACGATATTGCGACCGGAAACATTAACTGCAATGTCGCAGAAATTTGTGTTCTTGACCCAGTTTATGTCTGGCGAACCTGCTGAATAACGAATGAAAAAGGAATCACCATAAAAATGCTTGTACAGATTCAACGCGTCTTCGTTCGTGATCTGCACACGCGTTTCTAGATAGCACGATGCAAAGATACCGCGGGCGACCGGCAGACTGTGTGTCATAAACACAAGCCCGTTTTCAAAGGAACCAACAGATCGGAGGTGTTGCTCGATCTCCGGAAGATGTTGGTGAACGAACGGCTTGTAAGCATAGAACGAATTCATTCGTTGAGGATGATGTGTATTGGCCGCGGCCTTTGCACCGGAACCAGACGAACCCGTTTTTGCATCTACTATGACCTTTCCGGTCAGCAAGCCGCTATTGACCATCGGTGCAAGGGCAAGAAGCGTGGCGGTCGCAAAACAGCCGGGATTGGCTACATATTTTGCGGTTTTTATCGCTTCTCGGTTCGTTTCAGTTAGTCCATATACAAATTCATTCTGAATCTCGCCAGCATGCGTCTGCTTATAGTACTGTTCGAACACTTCCGCATCATTGATCCGAAAATCTCCAGAAAGATCGATCGCCTTTACGTGTTTGGGTAGCTGCGGGACAAGCTTCAGCGCTTGTCCGTGCGGCAATGCGAAGAAGGCAGCATCGATCTCGAAAAGGGAACTTAAGTCTTCGGGGGCCGAGTCAAAAACGAGTTCCGTCAGGCCATTCAGATTCTTATGAACGTCAGAGACCCGTTTGCCAGCGTGTTCGTTTGCGGTTACCATTGCGATCTCTACTTTAGGATGGAACAGCAGAATTCGAAGGAGTTCACTGCCTCCATACCCGGAACCGCCGAAGATCGCAACTTTTAATTTATCGATCATTGGAATAAAATTCTGCCCTTAGCGAGCGGATCAATCTTTTTGAATCCCCGCTTTCGGCTACTGCTATAAATATAGTGTCGTCGCCGGCGATAGTACCGACGATACCAATTAGTGCATTTGAGTCGATCTGCACCGCCAATGCTGACGCCATCCCGGGTCCGCATCGAGCCACGATCAGGTTGGGACCCGACGACGTAAACGTGATGACTCCGAATGGACTGCGAGTGTTGTCAATTCCTGTCTCGCGGACATATTTTCCGTTCCGTTTAGTTATGCCAAGTTCGTCAAGATCGCGTGACACGCTTGCCTGTGTGACAGAAAAGCCGCTCTCGCACAACGCATCAACCAATTCCTCCTGCTTTGAGATAGGGGACGCGGCGATGAGATTAATGATCAGTTGATGTCGCTTGGATTTCTGCATAAAACATCGAGGCAGAGTCCATTAAATGCATAGACACTGTATAGATGCATATTATGCAGAAACGAGTTTTGTGTCAATCGGCCTAGAATAGGCTGAGGCGAATGCGGAGATATTTTTTGGGGTTCTGGCGAAAATCGTAAATTAACTTAGTCGTTTCGCTCGAAAATTGATTGACGTTTGAGGCTGTCTGGTTGATGTTATTGTAAAGGGTTTCGTCGGTGACCAAGCGGCCGATCGTACCCTTTCCTGCCTGAGCATCCGCAAGCAAATTCTCTAGGCGGGTCGCGGTCGAATTGAACCGGGCGAGCGTGTCACGTGCGTTGTCGTAAAGCTTATCGTCCTGAACTAGTTTGCCGAGCGAGCCGCTTCCTTCGACCATCCCACCCGTCAAGATCTTGATGTCGTCCGCTATTGAGTCAAACTTAGCAGCGGTTGTTCTTAGGTCGATAATCGCAGCTCGTGTTTCATTGTAAAGAGCGTCATCAGTAACGAATTTGCCAGCGGTCCCTTTACCGGCTCGGATATCGTTCGAGATCGCCTCGAGCTGGGCTACTGTTTTGTTCAGGTTGTTGTAGAGCTCTGGGTTATTCACTAACTGCCCGGCAGTTCCGTCTCCGCGGTTCACCTTTTCAAGCGTGGTCTGAAGCTGGACCATTGTAAGTTTTGTTTCTGCAACTGTTGCGTCTAGGTTTTGATACAGCGATTCATCATTCAGAATGCGGCCCAAAGTCCCATCACCTTGATTCGCCCGGTTGAGAATTTCGTTCGCTGGTATCGCTATTCTGTTGATCTGTTGAAGCAGGTCGTTGCCGGTCTTTGTCAGCTGGTTGATCGATATGGCCTCGCTCGATTCCAGCACGCCATTTTCGCCCACTGGAGATCCTGTTTGAGAACCTGGTGAAATATTGATCACCTTATCATTTGCAAGAATTGAAAGGGCGATAAGCTGTGCTGTGGAATCGGTTCGAATTCGTTCTGTTATCGGTGCCCCATTTAGCGTACTATCGACGGCAAGAACTGCTTCGATCTTCGCGTCCTCCGGTGAATCAGGAGGAAGAAGGCCAACCGATTCGACCTTTCCGATCCGCACTCCGGCGAGCTGTACTTCTGAGCCTTCACGAAGTCCGTCCGCAGCCGCAAAGCGCGCTTTCAATCGAATTTTCTTGTCAAAAGGATTGAAATCGCCCGTTGAATTCAAAATTAAAAATGCAAGGATAAACAATCCGAAGAGCACAAAAATGCCGACTCTCAGTTGTGTGAAGCCTAATGATCTTTTTGTTTGAACCATAACGGGCTATTTTCCGTGAATGAACCGCTTAATATACGGATCATCATTTCGCTGAAGTTTTTCGTCCGTTCCTTCGAACATCACTTTCCCATCTCTGAGCATCATTATTTTTGTATTGATCAAACAAAGCCGCTCGCCCTCTTGTTCATAGATGACATGGCCTTTTTCGTTTACCGTAGCATATTCCGACGTCAAATATCGAACGTTGTTCATCTCGTGCGTGACGAAGATCGA
>CAZXTS010000208.1:4066-5268 GCA_964643745.1 uncultured Chloracidobacterium sp. | reverse complement strand
TCAAAGCCAAACAGCCAATGTGCCTCGATCACCTCAAGCCCTTTGTTCATAAGGGTTGCCGAATCGATAGTGATCTTTTCACCCATCGACCAATTCGGGTGGTCAAGGGCTTCGGCCCGAGTCGCGACAGCCATCTGTTCCTTTGTCTTGGTCAGAAAGGGCCCGCCTGAAGCCGTCAGGATCAGCCGTTTGACCTCGCCCGGCTTCTCACCACGAAGACACTGGTGGATCGCGTTGTGTTCACTATCGACGGGCAAGATCTCGGCACCGCTTTTTACTGCTGCCGCGGTCATTAATTCGCCAGCCATTACAAGCGTTTCCTTGTTGGCAAGCGCGACACGCTTTCCGGCCTCAATTGCCCGCAACGTCGGCACAAACCCAATTGCTCCGACAGTTGCGGAAACAACAGTTTCCGCGTCCGAGTGTATTGCGACCGCGATCAGGCCTTCAGTTCCCCAGGTTATTTCGGGCATGCCTGACGCCTCAAGTTTCAAGCGGCGCGCAAGTTCGTCGGCATGCTCCTCGGTTTGGACCGAAACCAACTCAGGAGCGTACTCGATCACCTGTTCTGCAAAACGTTCAATATTACGGCCAGCGGACATCGCAACGACACGGATATCGCCGAGATGCTTGACCACCTCGAGAGTATTGCAGCCGATCGAACCGGTTGAACCTAGTATTGAAATTGACCTCATAGATGCGAAACGAACCTTAGATTAACACAAGCCTGCACGTAACGGCACAAAGCTTGCGTTTAGATTTGGTGCTCTCCAAATTGGTGTATGAAAAGCGTGCGAAATACTGCGTTTGGCTTCGTTTTCTCCCTGGAAGCAGATTCGTTTTCGTCAATTGCACCGAAGGCTGCACGAAATACTGCGGCTTATATTTAATTCTTCTGGAGGTAAAGTTATGAAAAAGCTACTGATTATTTCGTTAATTTTGGGCACTGCTATCGTGTTTACACCGGCCGTTCAGGCGAATACGACCTCATCTGCGGCATTCGTGGAGACCGAGCAGAGTTGGCGAGGTGAGCAACGACGAGGCAGAGGTTATAATCGACGCTATAATAATCGCCGCATAAGTACATATACAACGACACGAATCGTAAGAAGCTGGGGACGCCTTTACCGCGAAACGATCCGTGTTACCCGATATCCGAACGGACGAACGCGAACACAGGTAATCCGACGAGTACGGATCAG
>CAZXTS010000208.1:0-3966 GCA_964643745.1 uncultured Chloracidobacterium sp. | reverse complement strand
AGTTGTCGGTTGATCGCCTCGACAACCGTATGAGGCTCTCCGCGGATCGTCACTGATCTCGTAAAGTCGTCTTCGCTTAGTGACTCGAGCGCATTGAATAATATCTGCCAGCCGCTTTCCCAAAAGTGCATCAGCGAGTCCCGCGTGTCACCGATCAACTCGAATTCGGTATCACGATGCCTGTCCGGCTTTTCACCATCGGTCGTTAAAAAATCAGTCCACCGCGAATGCTGGTTCCCGGCAATGTGCTTGACGATCAAAGCTATCGAGTTCGATTCCTCGTCGATCTGCACAAAAAACTCTTCATCCGAAACCTGCTCCATCGCCCGTTCCGCTAACTTTTTATAGTTATTGAACGACCGAACTACGTCATCACTGTAGCTCTTCATTTTGCCCTCACACATCGTTAATTTAACAATTTGATTGCTTTTTCGGGCAAGTAACTCAAAGGATCTTCGTTTTTCATTTTCAAATAGAAATCGGACAGCATCGGCTTAGCGCCGGTTTTCGCGAGTTCTTCAATCCCGGCCAACTTTCGGCGATCAAGATTTGCGTTGATCTTCCATATTCGAAATGCGTCAGCAGTATGGCCGGATTTTGCAGCCGTTACCGCAATTTGACCGAGCTCGTTCCCCCAATAACTGTAACCATCAAGAAACATCTTCTCGGCCTTTCGCCAGTCACCGATTTCGATGTAGGCAGCAAACAGTTCGCGTTCAACATCCTCCCTGGTGAAGTTATGGTCTCTGTCATAAATCTCCGGGGCGAACTTTCGACACATCTCCAGAAGCGGTACGGCGCGTTTGTAATCAGAACTCGACATCATCGCTTCCGCAAGCGAAAAGGCACGATTCACAACGCTCTTCATGGCCAGTTCTGACAGTTTGTTCCAAACAGCATCACGCCGCTTAGGTTCCCACGCCTCGCTTTCCATAACTATGTCAACAAGATACTGTTCTTCACGATTCCATTTTGACCGCGAATCCAAGAGGTTAGGGAGTAACTCAGTGTTAACAAATAGTTCGTCACGAAGATCATTTCGGTCACTGGTTACAATTCGTCCTACAAGAAAAAGATAAGGTAGATTGTCGGCACAAAGCTTAAATTCATTACGAAGTGTCGTATTTACATCTTCTTCATAACTCTCATGTACGTTCGAGCTCATAGCGAGCAAAAGTTGAAATCGCTTTTGCTCCGAGTCAAGCCCGTTGGACTTACAGGGAAACAGGGGCAACGCGTCCTTGTACGCCTGCCACTCTAATTCCCTTTCGTTTCGACCTTGATAGTACTTTGCCCTGTCAATCCAATAGTACGGCGAATCCCTTTTTTGTTCCTCATCCTGTATTATTCTCTCCTCGACCGCTCTTTGTCCGGACGCAGCTTGGGTTAACCCGGCCAATCGGAAAACATCGTCTTTTTGTATATCACTCGTGTCCATCGCAGTCAGATCTTCGGTCAATGGCTGAGCCAAAAGGGGACGGCTGATTGAAAGATAAATTTCAGCTAATGCTTTTTTAGTCCAATAGCGAAGCTGTTTTTCAGGATTCTTTACTACTGGCGGAACCGAGGCATATCGAAAGGCCCGCTCTATAAACAAAGTTGCATCCTTTTCTCCATATGGCAGCGATAAAGACTTTTCAAGTAATTTGGCCGCGAGTTCAGAATTCTGGTGGCGTACTGTAATGGCTAGATCATAGGCTCCATAGGCAGAATCAGTTGGCACGACTTCGGCTAACCACGAAATGTTGCGTTTATAAGAAGGCAAACACGGCGGCATGGAACAATTCATTTCCGAAGCGATAGCCCGCAGATACTTTTTTACCAGAAAGTGATCTGATGGATCTTGTCTAATTTTCTGCTCCATTTCGTCATATACTTCGGCTGCCGTGCCAAGCTCTTTTTTTAGCCCAAGCCATGCATCCCACCAGGTTTCATATTGAAGAGCTCGAATTTTTAACCACTTTTCAAGCTCGGCAATCTCATTCCTTTCTTTCCAAAGTTCGACAAACCCCCGTACATTATCATCTCCGGCTAGGGCGATATTTTCATAGAAGATTTTTCGTCCCTCGAAATCGTCTTTATCGATCGCATTTTGTGCGACATTGAAACTGTAACTTGCGTAAGGTGAGGAATTACGGTCATTGGCCTTGGCGAGTTGACGAAGTGTTGAGTGGGATCTGGAACGCTGGCCGGCACGACCGAAAATGCTAAGCCGTATCAGCAAGTCCTTGGTATTACCGGGGGATGGCTTACTAGCCAATTCATTCGCAATACTCCCTAGATCACTCTTTTGGAGCGTCCTGTCAACCAAAGCTTCAATAGATTCTGTATCTACTTCAAGTCTATTGAAAGCGGTCGCCGGGACGATGAGAGCTAGAAATAGGATCACAGGCAAGACAGCTCTAGTGTTCAATAGCCGCACAGCATTAACCTCCACTCGACTTCGACAAGTTATTATTAGATCTGCTCGCATGTGATGTTTTACCGAACTTCTTTGGTTGCTTTGCAGAGCACCCTTATTTCTTTGCATTGTTGTTAGTGGCACTCCTAAAAATCGAATACAAATTCATGCGTCTTGTTCTTCCCTTGTTTCGCAAATGGATAAATTTGCCATGCCTCCCCTATTTGATATTTCCAGAAACTTCTTCTCGGATGAACGTTTCCTGCTCACCAGTTTGCATATTTTTTACTGTAACCTTGTTTTCGGCGATCTCGGTCTCGCCGAGGATGCAGACGTACGGAACTTTTATTTGGTCAGCGTATTTCATCTGTTTACCGAATTTGTCAGGTTCGGGATAGACCAAAACGCGGAGGCCTTTTGTTCTTAATTCGGTTGCTAGCTTTAACGATTCTGCGGCGGTTTCTTCATTTAGGAGCGTGACCATCACGTCCGCTGAGGTCGCGGCGACCTCAGCGGGGAACATGTTCCGCTCGTCCATTACGACCAAAATCCGCTCTAGTCCCAATGAAAAACCGCATGCCGGTATCTGCTCCTTGCCGAACATGCCGATCAGCCCGTCGTATCGCCCGCCGCCGCCGAGGCTTCCGGCGAGGTCGGGAACAGTGATCTCAAAGATCGCTCCGGTGTAATAAGAAAGCCCGCGGGCGAGCGATGGATCGAGTTGGACCGGGCAATCGCCCGCAAACGTTAGAACGTGGCCTATATCGGTCAGCACCTCGTTGCTTACGATGTTCACCAAGTTGCTGACGATCGTTCGGTTGATCTCCTTTCCGTCGTCGACGATCTTCTGAGTCTGTTCAAAAATGTCGAGCAGCATTGTAGCTGCGGATTCGCCAGTGCCGCGCTCGGCCAGCTCTTTTGCGACGCCGTCGGCGCCGATCTTGTCGAGCTTGTCGATCGCAACGAGCGCATCGCTATGCTTTTCGGCGGGAACGCCCGCGGTATCGAGTATGTCCGCCAGCACCTCGCGGTGGTTCAAACGTATCGTAAAATCCGCAAACCCAAGCCGGCGAAGGATCTCGGTAACCGCCATTATCAATTCCGCCTCGACCGTCATCGACGACGATCCGATGGCATCCACGTCGCATTGATAAAATTCGCGAAAGCGTCCGCGGGCCGGGCGGTCGGCACGCCAAACGGGCTGTATCTGATAGCGTTTGAAGAACTTCGGCAGGTCGTTTTTGTGATGCGCGACAACGCGGGCCAATGGAACGGTCAGGTCGTAACGCAAGGCCAAGTCAGACAAGTCGGTCTGGGAAGTCTTGGAAGTCTGGACAGTCTTGGAAGTCAGAGCGCTCTCGGAACCCGAAGGTTCTTTACTTCCCAGACTTCCTAGACCTCCTAGACTGTCTAGACTTTGTTCCAACTTTTCACCGCGCTTTAAGATCTTGAAGATAAGCTGATTGCCTTCCTCACCGTATTTGCCCATCAGGGTCTCGAGGTTTTCGACCGCGGGAGTTTCGAGCGGTTCAAAGCCATAGCTTTCGTAAACCTCTTTGATGATG
>CAZXTS010000207.1:1754-5319 GCA_964643745.1 uncultured Chloracidobacterium sp. | reverse complement strand
TCGTTTATCTCGTACATATTTATTCTGTCCCTGAAAGGGACCTAGTCAATAGCGTCGGGTGAAACCCGTCGAACGATCGAAAAACCATTCTCGTCCCTGAAAGGGACGAATATCAATCCCAAATATACCGTTCAGTCGCGTGGTTTGTCCCTTTCAGGGACGGATCGAACCCAACATCGCACATCGGGTTTCACCCGATGCTATTAAATTTGTCCCCTTCGGGGACGGAAAAGCAACCATGTTTACACGAAGTTCGACGATGCTCACACATAATGCAAACATATTCACTCGCAATGCAATAACGTTCACTCAATATCGAACAATTTTCACAAACTATTTAATAGTGCTCACACATAATAAAACCTGATTCACACACAATCCAACCATTTTCACACGCAATGTGATATCATTCACTTGTTCTGCATACGTATTCACACGCAATGCGAGGTTATTCATGCTCTATTTCAATCCGAAACGTGTTTTTGCTCTCCGAGGCATCCCTAATCCGCTCACTTATCTTATGAAGAATGGCTTCGGTCGCGGCACGGCGAACAATCTTCTCAATTTCAATAACCGCTCGGTCAAATTTGAACATCTCGAACGCCTTTGCGTGCTGCTGCGGTGCACTCCCAACGACCTTTACGACTGGAAACCCGGCAAAGATCTCGTCGCCGGCGACGACCATCCGCTCAATGCGTTGAAACGCACAGCCTCTAAAACGCCGCTCGAATTTATGAAGGAACTGCCGCTCGAAAAGCTCGACGAGATGTTTGCGGAACCGACGGACTAAAGCAATCCAAGCTTTTGCAGGTCGGCGATCGGTTCTTCGAACGAGCAGGAGCCGAAAGAGTTCATCCCGCGGCGGCGAAGCAATAGGATATGAGCGGTCGTCATAAAATGATCGTCGCGCCACTTCACACCGAGCTCGTCGAAGGTGAACGCTTCTTCAAATTCTTCTTCCATCAGCTCTTCGAGCAGCGATACGCGATAGCTTTCGCGTGCAAAACCGGTCATCAACAGCACGTTCAGAAATCCGTGCATCGTGCCCTGCGGGGCGTTCGCGGCGTAGGTCAAAGGCTTGTAGCAGCGTATCGGGTGATGCAGGCCCGCGGTCGCCTTAAAAGGCACGTTCGCCGCCATACAGGTTCGCACAAAGCGGATTATCTCGCGAGTTCTCGGGAAATCTTCCGCCACAACACCGCCCGTGCGAAGCTTTGCACGCTGACGCTTCATCGCAAGCGTCGTTACCAGATCGACAAAAGACGCTCCGGAAGCGATCTCGAAATATGTCGTTATGCCTTCGGGTACGGCGATCACCGTGTTCTCGATCTTCGAGGCGGTCGCGGCCTTTACCTCAAGCATGTCAACCTTTACGCCCTTTGGGTAAAGCCGTGTGAATTCGCGGATCTGCCGAATAGTATGGTTTATATCTTCGCCGGCGATCACGCTCAATCGCCAATCGCTCTTGCCGTCGCGCGAGATGAAATCGCCCGCGTGGTCCATGAACTCTTCAAGCCGCGACACAGGAACGACGAATCGCCCAAGCATCCAACCGTAATTACTTAGCCGATATGTCGCGAAATTAAGCACCGCTTCCTGCATCGAAAGCTGCGAAGGCGGGAACAGCCCTGCATAGTCGATAACGTCGCTAAGCAGCGTCCGCACAGGCTCCAGCGGCCGTGCCGTGGCCGTCCGTGCGCTCAATTCACTTTGTACGGTTAAATTGCTGATATTAAAATGATAAAGCGTGGACGGAAAATTTACAAAGGAGTTCATAAATTGAAACCGGTGAATAGAGCCCGCCTTGCGCCTTTCGATATTATTCGGTTATCGTTTCTGCGTCAGCTGAAAAGGTTTTGTTTGAAATGCGAGTATTAGGGATCGATCCGGGCAGTGAAACGCTCGGCTGGGGTATTGTCGAGGGCTCGGGGTCCCGTTATCGGTGCGTCGAATTTGGCACACTTCGCTCGAAACGAACCGATGAATTCTCTTTGCGGCTGCTGTCGATCTACAACGGCATTTCTGAACTCGTTTCGGTTCACAAGCCGGATGCTCTTTCGATCGAAGACGCGTTTTATGCAAAGAACGTAAAGGTCGCGGTCAGGCTCGGGCAGGTCCGCGGCGTGATACTTCTGCTGGCTGAGCAGCAAGGGCTGGCGATCGCGGAATACGCTCCGCGGCTTATAAAACAAACTGTCGTTGGCTATGGCAATGCCGAAAAGCACCAGGTCGGCGAAATGGTCAGGATACTGCTGGGGCTCGGTTCGGTTCCAAAACCGCATGATGCTGCGGATGCATTGGCAACGGCGATCTGCCATTTTCATCACAGCCGCCCGAAAGCAAAAATAATTTCATCAACTGGATAGATCAAAATGAATTCGATGAAGCCTCTATTACTGATATTGTTTTTATTGTTGTTTTCCTCAGACCTGGCCGCACAAAAGCGGCGGGCTGCACCGGCGCAGCGAAATGTCGTCCACACAGCCGTCGTTATGGACGAACTGATCTCCGTTCTTCGCAAAGAACCGAGTCTTTACTCCGAGGCGATCCAGCGAATGCGGCGCGGGCGAAAAGTTCGAATTGTCGGTGTGAAAGATGCAGACGGCATTAGGTTTTTCAAGGTTATTGCAACGCCGCCGGCAGCCGGCTGGGTTCAGGCCGACGCGGTTTTCAGTGAGAGGCGGCCCGAGGACGAAGAGCGGCTGGCCAAGCTTGTCCAGGCAACTACTGGGTTTGATCAGGTCGAGGCGGCGACACATTTTTTCCGCATCTATCCGTCCTCAAAATTCAAACCGGCCATATTACTGTTGTTTGGCGATATCGTTGAGGGGTCGGCAGCAGTGCTTTCCCGCAACGCCTCTCGCCAATTGAGCACTCGTGAAATGGCTGCGTCGGGTGCACCGCTTCACAGCTACTATCTAAATTTCAATATGCTCGACCGTTATCGCCGTTTGGGGATCATTTTCCAGTTCAATTCCGCGACCCGGCAATATCATTACAATGGCGATTCATGGAAAGAGATAATCGAAAAATTTCCGGCGGCGGCGGAAACGGTTGAAGCAAGAAAGCGACTTGATTCGTTGAAAGAAAAATTGGAAAAACGGACAACCCAATAGGCTTAGCTAAGTGATTTTGCGATCTCAGCCGCAACCCGCGCATTGTTTTCAAGCAGAGCGATATTTGCTTCAAGGGTTCGGCCATCGCTTCGTGAGGACATGTCGGATAGGAGAAACGGAGTCACGCCTTTTCCGACAATGCCGTGTTCGGCCGCAGAACGAAGAGATTCCGCCAGAATGCGTTCGATCTCGGAATTGTCGAGTGCATATCTTTCAGGAACAGGAACCGTAACAAGAACAGCGGAGGTAAAGCCAAGCTCATCTCGGGCATCAACGATATTGGACACCTCACGGGCCGTCTCGACACGGCGATCCACGGGCAGTCCGCTCGAACGCGAATAAAACGCGGGAAATTCATCACAGCGATAACCAAGTACTGTTACGCCATTCGTCTCAAGCCATTCCCGCGTAGCCGGAAGATCTAAAACCGATTTTGCTCCGGAGCAAAC
>CAZXTS010000207.1:0-1654 GCA_964643745.1 uncultured Chloracidobacterium sp. | reverse complement strand
AGGCCAACGTGGATGTCGCCGTCAAATACGGCGATCGTTGCCGGAACAGCACCGATCTCACGAACAATGCGTTCCATTTTATAAGCAGTTTCAAGATTTTGCGGGTAGGGAAGACCGTGCGAGATCACGGTCGATTCAAGCGCGACGATCGGCGAATCAAAATGGACAGCGCCCGAAACCTCTTCACTGAAGTTTATTCTCATTAACTCTGCCGAGTGTTATTTGACGAACTTTCCGATGCGGTCAAGCCGCGGATGAGTTAGACATCCGACCATGCTTCCATTTGAAGCACCGCGATCACACGACCAATAAACGAACATCGCCCGGCCAATGATCAGATCGCGCGGGACAAATCCCCAACCGCGACCGTCGTCGCTTTGGTCGCGGCTGTCGCCCATGACGAAAAAGCTGTTTTCCGGAACGATCATCGGCTTCCCTTCGACGGCAAAATTGTATCCGTTCGAGCGGAGCTTTCCGCCAGATTCGACCGTTCGCATAGTTGACCGAGAATAATAGACCGACCATTTATCTTCCGGCAGACGCTCTTCAAATTGGGTCAATTCAAGTGCCGACTGGCCATTGTCCCTCTGGGGCGGATCACCGATGATCCTGTGTTCCGGAAGAGGCTGGTCATTAATAAATACCTGGTTGTCTCGAAACTCGACCTTCTCGCCCGGCAGGCCGACCACCCGCTTAACGTAATTTATTTGGTAGGGAATTAGGGGAGGATTACGCTCCCGATCCGAATTGTTGACCTTATTTCCCGGATACTTGAAAACGATAATGTCGCCTCGTTCGATATCGCGCATCGGAAGAAATGGCAATGGGTTGCCGCCCGGCGAGAAAATGAACTTATTGACGAGCAGATAATCGCCAACAAGGATCGTGTTCTGCATCGAACCGGTCGGAACCGTCACCGCCTGGATAATAAAAGTCATGCCGAAGATCGCCATGACAAGCGTTACGGTAAATGACTCTGCGTATTCGCGAAACACCGATTTCGGCGGACCGGTAGGCTTCTTTTCCTTGTCTGCTTCTCTCTCTGTGACCGATCCGTCTTGCACGTCGTCGGCGGCTTTATCGTTATTCATAAAACGTTAAATATAGCAAAATAGCGCCCCTAGCCGCGAATGCCTATTGGGCCCATCGCATCCAGTGCATTCTTCGCTGCGTCCATCTCTGCCAATTTTAAGGAACGGCCGACGCCTTCGCTCCGGCCTCCCTGCCAAATTGCCTCAACATAAAATGTCCGCTCGTGTGGCGGTCCCTCACTTCGCAAGAGACCGTATTTCGGAGCAGTAAGCTTTTCCGACTGCAAGCGTTCCTGAAGCATTGTTTTGTGGTCCATCGATGTCGACGGCGAAACACTCTTAAATTCTTCGACAAATAAATTGCCGATCAAGACACGAGCGGCTACGTAGCCACCGTCAAGAAATACGGCCGCAATTATCGCCTCAAGCGTATCAGCAAGCACCGCCGGTTTCTGTCGGCCGCCCGATCGCTCTTCGCCTTTACCGACTTTCAAATGCTCACCAAGCCCGATACGGCCTGCAACTCGGCCCAGCGTCGGCATACTGACCAACCGATGCTTCATCAGCGTCAATTCGCCCTCTTCCAGATCCGGATTTTTTGTAAACAGGTGCTCTGCAACCAC
>CAZXTS010000206.1:0-5395 GCA_964643745.1 uncultured Chloracidobacterium sp. | reverse complement strand
AAGCCAGAGTTCGGAACATCTTCCGGCCTCTGGCTTTTTCATTCACCACACACCGCTTACCTTTATCCTTTGGTCGTGGCCGTTGACATCGATCTGCTGTTTCATTTTTGTTTCATTTTTGTTTCAAAATATGGACAAAGTGAGACAGGTTAACATGTTCTTTTTCAGACAGTTAGCGGGAGCTTTTGTCTCATTTTAAACACATTTCAAAATTAAACACTTTGTCGGAACCGTCGCAGGTATGCGACGGGCATATTACTAACCCGCCGATTACCATCGGGGGTTCCAACTTAGGGTCAAGACCGTCTCAGTTTTGGGACGTCGTCTCAATTTCCGGTTCGACCGCGATGCCATCGGATATAAACTTTCAAAAATCACGCGGCCGCTGCCATTAGCCGCACGCGAAATAGTATCATACGTTGCGTATATTGTAAAGAATATTATCTATGCAACAAGGCTTAAGTTTCCAAGGCCGTGCAACGGGTGATAAAACAACGTATGCTGCCACTATTCGGGCTGTGCCGGTGTGTTTGGGGAAAAGCTGTGCTTTTCCGATGGGGCTGCGATATTTTCTGCGGCTAGGCCGCCCGTTTCACGGGCTTTGGATCGTTTGGCTCGCCCAACCCCACGTTCCGCTTCGCTCCACATGGGGCTATCGACATGCCGCTGCTCCGCAGCTTAGGAAGTCGGAACCGCGGGCGTGAGTTCGTGGCAAGATCTTACGTTAGAAGGAACGAACTGGCCGCCCGCTTAGGCAGGCGGTTCTGACTTCTGCGGGGTTCTTCGCCGTTAGGCTTGTCCGAAAACGCTAAGATACATTAGTACGACCAAAACTGCGATCAGCCAGCCTGCGAGGAATGACGCTATATACGCGAAGATTCCGATGAAGCCGCGAAGACCGCGAGTTGCGAACAGATGATAGGGAATTAATACGGGCCAAGCAAGATAGAGAAAGTAACCATAGTCGAGTGGCAGCGTTTCGCGTTGGTGTTTCGTGTCTTCTTTGAGCCACCAGAGCAGGATCGTCGCGTTGGCTAAGTGTAGCAAATATGTGTACGCGATCGGAGGTTCCAGTTGCCACGCTTGATAAAGGCTGCCGACCACTTGAACGGCGAACGTGAACCCGAAAAGAACTTTGGCTGGTGTGGATATGTTTTCGAGCATTTCAATCGAACGAACTGGCCGCGCGCTTATGCAGGCGGTTCTGACTTCTGCGGGATCTCTTCGCCGTCGGGGAAGAATTCCAGTGAGGCGTTTCCCTGAGGGAGGCGGACTTCGCAGAAGCGCATGTAGCCTAAGCGGCCTTGGTGCTCCAAACGTCCCGCTTCGACGAGTTTGGTAACGCGTTGCGAATAGAAGATATCGGGAATGCCTTTGTACCGATCGTCTCGATCCATCATCGCAAAGCCGACGATCCTAGCGACTTTTCTGAACTGGTGATTGCATTGAGAAAGTAACGCGTCGTCGATCACTCGGAGTTCCTCGGAGGTAAGTTGATCGACGCGGGCTTGTTGCTCGTCCGATAGCTCGCCGTCTGGCAAAGGTGTCTCCGGTTCAACGGGCCGACTTAATCCGCCTGGAAGCCGATAGCCTGCTGCCGAAATGTATCCAACGGCATTCGCCATCTCTTTGATCATCTCCTTTTTGTTTGGTAACTCTGAGGAGCCAGCTTCGATTACTGCGATCTCTAACAACGTAATCGATTGCTGGAGCGCTATCTTTATTATCTCGTTACTGGAATTATTTGGTTCGTTTGACATGTTCGATCTATGAGTGCTTCTGCGGGATTTCTTCGCCGTCGGGGAAGAATTCTAGTGAGGCGGAGTTTAGGCAGTAGCGTTGGCCGGTGGGCGGCGGGCCGTCGGGGAAGACGTGGCCTTGGTGGCCGCCGCAGCGTGCGCAGCGGATCTCGGTGCGGCGCATTCCGTAGCTGTTGTCGTCGATGTTTTCGAGGTGTTCGCGGTCGAACGGAGTGTAGAACGACGGCCAGCCCGTGCCGGAATCGAACTTGTGCTTCGAAGCGAACAACGGCAGCCCGCAAAGCCGGCACGCGTAAGTCCCGTCAAGCTTGTTATCAAGCAACGTCCCGCAAAACGGAGCCTCCGTGCCGTGGTTGAGCAGCACGCGATATTCTTCTTCGTTCAAGTCTTGCGCGAGCCGCTCAATTGTCTCCGCATCCAAAGGCGTAATGTCGTATCCCGATCCTGATGTGCTCATATATTTATAACAACAGATTAACACGGATTCTCACGGAGCATTCTTCTGAATTTTTGTATTCATCCGTGTTCGTTGGTGGTAAGAAAGGAAAGAAATCAACCACAGATAAACACAGATAGACACAGATGTCTTCTTCTTATCTGTGTGCATCCGTGTCAATCTGTGGTAGAAAAGATCTTCCGCGGCGAATTGGCCACCTGCTTACGCAGGCGGTTCTGACCTATCGAGCTATTTAAGGCCGCGGAAGAGCACGGCGTCGTGTCGCCAGCCGCCCTGAACGATGGCGAAGCTTTTGCCGTCGGGCGAAACGGCGAGCGAATTAACGCGGTCGGGGCCGAGTTCTGAGATCTTTTGTGGTGTGGCTGAATTAAGCGGCTGTGACCAGAGCGTCTGCATCTCACCGTCGGGCGAGAGAACGTAAACGATCCCGGAACCATCCGGCGTCCACGCCAAACGGTTGAACGCCGGAGTTTTGTCAGCGATGGAAAATGCTTTAACGGTCTCACCACTCTCGAGTGCAGCGATCTCAAGCACTTTTTCATCGCCACGCCGCTCAAAATAGGCTACGTACCTGCCATCCACAGAGACCGTGAATTCGTCGGGACTCTTGGCGAACACTTTCTCTTCGCCGCCGCCATCTGCCGACACTCGCCAGAGCGTTCGCTCGATTCCGTGACGATAAAAGACCCACTTTCCGTCAGGCGAAACACTGACCGGACGGACGCCGTTCGCGTCGGTGATCTGTTTCGCGTCGCTTCCATCGGCGTTCATCCGCCAAACCTGCGAACTTCCCCTTCGATTGGAACTAAAAAAGACCGTATCGCCCTTTGGTGAGAGCGTCGGAAGTCCGTCGTCCGCCGCATCGTTCGTCAATTGCCGAAGCCCGCTGCCGTCTCGGCCAATGCTCCAGATCTCGTCGTTGCCGGACATCGGCGATGAGAAGAAGACCTTGCCGTCGGGAGCGTATGCCACGTGCGAAGCGTCAGCTAGGCTTTGCCGTGCGGTTGCGTTCTCGCCTGAGATCTCATAAAGCCTGAAATCCTGCCGGATCTTTGTCGCGATAAGAAGCACGCCATCTGCCGGAACACTGATATTCCCGTAGCTTTCGGAATCATTCGTTAGCGTGCGCGCATCGCCGGCGATGGTATTCACTGTCCAAATGCGGAAATGCTTGTTCGGAACACGCGAGGCCGTCGCGAGCAGTGACCTGCCGCCCGGCAAGAACGCGATGTTCTTGATATCAAAAAATCTTTCGGGCGATAGTTCACGTTCGGTGCTGCTTTCAAGGTCGATCATCATCAAGCCGAATTCGTTTGCCTGATTCTGCGACTGTCCGACCGCGAAAGCTATCGAGCGGCCGTCAGGCGAGAATTCATTGTCGGCAATACGGATAGGCCGCGGGCGTGAAGTAAGCAGCTTTTCATTCTTTCCGGAATCGGCATCGGCGGTTAGCAAGGAGCAGTGATCAGCATCGGTGAAAGCACAGCGAACGAAAGAGATCTGTTTTCCGTCCGGGGAAATGCTGATCCAGCCTTCTGTATCTTCGATGATCTTTGCCGGAATGCCGCCGTTTGCGGAAACTCGAAAGGTAGCTTTTTTCTGGCCGGATCGAGGCCGACGCACGAAAAATATCGAGTTTCCATCGGGCGAAACAGCGAGGCCAACATAATGATCTTCGGTCGGTGGAACTATTTCGATGTTGTTTCCAGTTTCCAATTGCCTGCGCCAGATGCTCTGTTTGCCCTCAGGCCCGTTCGTGTAAATAACGTTGCTTCCGTCGGACGTGATAACGGCATGCGAGACCTCGCCATTCGCCGAAAACGGTTCCGACGTAAATTGTCCCGTCAAAAGCGGCGTTCCGTCCGAGCCCGAAGCTCCGGTTGACAACCAAAAGCCCAAGATTCCGATACCTGCGACGAGCAGAAAGGCCGCGATCGCGATAGTTGGCCTGTTCGAATGCGTTTTGATCACAGGCGTTGAAACTGCACCGCGGCCGATGGCAAGTCCATTCACTTCGTCGGGACTTTCTTTTCCGACCGCTCGGACCTTGGCAATGAAGCGATAGCCTCTCCGTGGAACCGTTTCAATAAACCGCGGATTCGCCGCATCGTCTCCAAGGGCCTTGCGAAGGGTTTTGATGTTGGAAGTTAAATTGCTTTCTTCTACGAAATTGTCAGGCCAGAGTTTCTCGATCAGTTCGTTCTTTTCGATCAGCCGTCCAGGGTTTGTTACGAGTATCTCGAGTGTATCGAAGACCTTTGGCGTGAGAGGTACGAGCTCGCCGTTGCGCAGCAATACTTTCTCCGAAATATCGAGACGGAAGTCATGAAACTCAAGGATCTGTGAAAAGTTTGGCATCATTTAAAGCTTACCAGATTATTTTCACCGATATTTCACCAAAAATTCAGGACTTCGGCCGTGAATTAATGCGATTCTGTTCACCTGTAACGTAGCTAACAACAAGCATGCTAGCGCATATCGGCCCAGCCATCAATCCGATTGAAGATCGACGGCACCGTTCTGACCTGACATATTTGCACGGGATGAAACTGAACATCGTTCCGGCGTATCGAGGCAGTAAGACTTAAGCAAGAGGTGATCAATGGGAACGCCTAATGACGCAAACATAGCCAGAATGGCAAGGGGCATCGCGAACTCCTACAAGTTCGTTTTCGGTTACTGGGCAGAGGTGGCAAAGGGAATGATCATCTCCAAAAGTCTGCTTCCCGTACTGAGCCTACAACTCACTTCTTTACGTTCGATGTATGCCCATTCGAATCTCGATGAAGGAGTGATGATGACGCTCGCGATGGCCAGAAAATTTCGGGCGATCGGTGTTCAGTTTGGTAATGATCCAGAGTCCATGGATGCAAAGGGCCAACTTCAAGAACTATATGTTCTGGGCGATCCGTATCAAATCTCGATTGGGATTTCGAGATATGCGTTCGGAAAGAAGACCGCAACATATATTCTTCGCGACAAGGCTGCCAAGTTAGTGAGAATTGAGAATTATGGCCTTTATGTTTTTGCTCTAGAAAAACCAGAGCTTCTTCACGGGCGGGGGAGTGGATGGGATACCATTCGAAAGGTTTAGGTTTCAAGGATTACTAGGTCAGAGCGCTTTGCCGAGGAACAAATGGCACAGTTCGAGCAAATAACAATAAACGGCGTCCAGGAA
>CAZXTS010000205.1:0-5402 GCA_964643745.1 uncultured Chloracidobacterium sp. | reverse complement strand
ACTATCTTCGGTCGTCACGCCTCGGCCTGCGATCCGGGCGTCCGCGTCCGCCAGAGCGGTCGGCTTTCGGTTCGATCATCGGATCCGACGTCGTTCCGCGTGCCATCGATGCATTCGCATCGAGTATCTCACCGCGATAGATCCAAACCTTCACACCAATAATTCCAAAGGTCGTAAGTGCTTCCGCAAATCCAAAATCTACATCGGCACGCAAGGTGTGAAGGGGAAGTCGGCCTTCGAGCGACCATTCAGTCCGGGCGATCTCAGCACCATTCAAGCGGCCTGAGATCATCACCTTGATCCCTTGTGCTCCGAAACGGATCGATTCTTCCATCGTCTTCTTCATTGCACGGCGAAAAGCGATTCGCTTTTCAAGCTGCTGGCAGATCTTCTCTGCCTGGAGCTGGCCATTTAGTTCCGGGTGGCGGATCTCCTGGATCGAGATAAGTACCTCACGTCCGGTCGACCGCGAAAGATCTTCGCGAAGCTTTTCGATCTCGGCTCCCTTTCGTCCGATGATGATACCTGGGCGTGCCGTATAGATGATTATCTTCATCCGAGCAGCCGCACGTTCGATATCGATGTGCGAAACTCCGCCGCCGGCAAATTTTTTCTTCAGCTCGCGCTTTAACTTCAGATCTTCGGCCAGATACTTCGCAAAGTCCTGCTTTGTGAACCAATGCGAGTGCCAGTCCTTGTTATAACCGACCCTAAAGCCGTATGGATGAACTTTCTGTCCCATAAATTAAACCCTTTATTTTGACTCTGGCTCCTCAGCAGCTCCGTCTTCAGCGGTCTCAACAGTTTCATCTGTCGTTTCTTCAACCGGTGCAGCCTCTACATTCTCGTCAGCGGCTTCCACGGTCTCGACAGTCTCCGTCGCGGCAGTCGTTTCCTCGATCGCCTCTGGGACTGCGGTCTCGACCGGTGCATCGACCTCTTCCAAAACTTCAGCCTTCGCCTTTTTCGTTTCTTTAGCGGCCGCCGCTTTCTTCGACTTCTTCGGATCTGCTGCTCGTTTCGCTCGAGCCTCGTCCGCCTTCAATTCCTTCTCGGTCTTCGGCTTTTCATCGCTAGTCAGCTCAATTGTGATGTGGCAATAGTGCCGCTGTTCACGATAAGCACGGCCCTGCGGAGCCGGACGCATCCGACGCCGATTCTTCGTCGGGCCCATATCGATAAAGCACGTCTTGACCCACAGATCGTCCGGATCGACAGCGATATTCATCTGTTCGGCCTGATACGTGGCGTTGGCGATCGCCGACCGAAGCGTTTTCTCGATCGGCTGTGCGGCTCGCTTTTCCGTGAACTTGAGGATCGAAAGCGCACGCGAAACGTTCTGGCCGCGGATCAGGTCGATGACCAAACGTGCCTTTCGCGGGCTGCCCTTCAAATATTTTGTTTTTGCTATCGCTTCCATATTCTTAGCGGTGAGCGGTGAGCCGATAGCAGTGAGCAGACCAAACTGCTAACTGCTAACTGCTGACTGCTTACTTCCTTTTAGCCATCTTCTCCGCTTTTGTTCCCGGATGTCCCTTGAACACGCGTGTCGGTGAAAATTCACCAAGCTTATGTCCGACCATATTTTCGGTAACGAAAACCGGTATATGACGTTTGCCGTTGTGGACGCCGAACGTCAGGCCGACCATATCCGGCGAGATCGTCGAACGACGCGACCAGGTTCTGATCGCAGGCGGCTTCTTTCCGCCATCCAAAATTCGCTTAAGCGTCTTCTGTACGCTTAGATCGATGAATGGTCCCTTCTTTAATGAACGTGGCATATCTTCAATTTCGGATTGCGGATTTCGGATTTCGGATTTTGTTGATCCACGTTTCCCTGTCCGCGTTCTATTCTCTCAATACGCGATTTGCTTAGTTGCCGCTGCCGATCGAAATCCGCAGTCCGCAATCCGCAATCCGCAATTCCTACTTCCGTCTCCGGTCTTTCACGATCATATTGCTCGTGCGTTTGTTCCTTCTCGTCTTGTACCCGCGAGTAGGCTGTCCCCAAGGCGTTACCGGATGACGTCCACCCGACGTTTTACCTTCACCGCCGCCATGCGGGTGATCGACCGGATTCATCGCGACACCGCGAACTTTCGGCCGCTTGCCTTTCCAGCGGTTTCGACCGGCTTTACCGAGCGAAACATTTTCGTGTTCGGTGTTTCCGACCTGTCCGACCGTTGCCATACAGACAACCGGCACTCGTCGTACTTCACCCGAAGGCATACGAAGCTGTGCGTAATCGCCCTCTTTCGCGACGATCTGTGCAAATCCACCTGCCGAGCGAACCATCTGGCCGCCTTTGCCGGGGCGAAGCTCGATGTTATGAACTTCGGTTCCGAGCGGAATGTTCTTGATCGGCAACGCATTGCCGGGCAGAATGTCGGCTTCAGCACCGCTCAGGATCTGCGTTCCGACCTTTAATCCGACCGGTGCGATTATGTACCGCTTCTCACCGTCCAAATAAGTGATCAAAGCGATGTGCGCCGAGCGGTTCGGATCGTATTCGATCTGAGAGACCTTTCCGGGAATTCCGGCCTTGTCGCGCTTGAAATCGATCAGCCTGTAATGTCGCTTGTGGCCTCCGCCGCGCCGCCGAACAGTGATGCGACCATCATTATTGCGGCCCGAAATTCGTTTCTTCGGCTCGAGCAACGATTTCTCGGGTGTTGCTCCCGGCGTCAATTCGTCGCGCGTCAGATATGTCTGATAGCGTCGTGCCGGTGAAGTCGGTTTTAATCTCTTGATTCCCATATCTCAATTTCGGAATGCGGATCTCGGATTGCGGATTTGTCGAAACCAAAACTCGCTTATCACTCGCCGCATTTTTTTCCAAAAGCGGTGCGATTTCCAAAATCCGCGATCCGCAATCCCAAATCCGCAATCTTTAGATCGCTTCCGCGTAATCCACCATCGGCTCACCCTTCTTCAAGGTAACGTAAGCCTTCTTCCAACTCGGGCGGCGTCCTTCCTGGCGACCGCGGCGTTTCATCTTACCTTCGTAATTGACAGTGCGCACTGACGCGACCTTCACATTGAAGATCTCCTCGACGGCTTTTTTGATATCGAGCTTTCCGGCGGTCTTTTCAACGCGAAACGTCAATACCTGTCCGGTCTTTCGTCCGTTATCTTCCTCGGTCGAATCCTCTTTCAGGATCACGCTCTTTTCGGTAACCACCGGCGACTTCAATATGTCCCAAACCGTATATTTATTCATTCTCAGCCACCTCCTCGGTTACTTCTTCCTTTTTGGCTTTCTTCGCAGGCTTTTTTGCCGGCTCATCGCTTTCTTCTTTAACTTTCTTTACCTTCTTTACAGGCTTGGCACCCTCGTCCGCCATTTTCTTTGCCTTCTTTTCCGGCTTGGCGGTCTCTTCGACCGGAGCATCAGCAGCTTGCCTGCTCTTGATTCCTTCACGTGCCGGATCAAGCAATTCGATCAATTCTTCAACAGCGGCTTTCGAGATCAAAAGTCGCTCGTGGTAAATGATGTCGTAAATATTCAATCCAAAGCTGTTAGTTACTTTGGTCTTTTCTACGTTCCGCGACGAAAGGATCAGATTTTGGTTATCAAGCGAATCGACGACCAGCGTCTTGGCTCGCTTCTTGTTCTGGATCAGGCCCAAAGCTTCGACAGCTGCCAGAAAATCTTTGGTCTTAGGCGAACCGAAGCTGAACTCATCGACCACGATGATATTTCCCTCGCGAAGCCTTTCCGAAAGTGCCGACCGCAGAGCACCGCGACGCATCTTTTTCGGCATTTCGTATGACCAATCTCGCGGCTGCGGTCCGTGTACGTTACCGCCGCCTTTCCACAAAGGCGACCGAAGCGACGCGATCCTTGCCCGACCGGTGCCTTTCTGTTTCCAGAGCTTTCGACCCGAACCCGAAACGTTTCCGCGTGTTTTCGTCGCGGAAGTTCCCTGTCGGCCATTCGCCTGAAAATTCATTACGGCCGCATGGACCAGAGCTTCGTTGTAATCGGCATTAAAAACCGAATCGGACAGCTCGATCTCGCCGACTTCCTTATTCTTCAAATTGCGAACCTTTACGGTAGGCATAATTCTTACTCCGTTTCAGTCTAGGAAGTCTTGAATGTCTTGGAAGTCTAGGAAGAACCCTTCGACCTCGCGACATCAAAACCAACTAAACTATCAAACAATCCCTGACTTCGTAGACATCCTAGACATCCTAGACTTCCTAGACTTCCCAGACTGTCAAGACTTCTTAACAACAACTAAGCTTCCGTTTGCTCCGGGCACTGCACCGCGTATCATGATCAGATTGTTATCGGCATCTACCTTCGCTACCGTCAATCCCTTGACCGTTACACGATCGTCGCCCATGTGGCCCGAAGATTTCGTGCCCTTGATGACGCGTGACGGATACGCTGACTGACCGATTGAACCCGGTTTGCGGACGTTCATTGAACCGTGTGATTCGGGTCCACGAGAAAAGTTGTGCCGTTTGATCGTACCGGCAAATCCTTTACCCTTTGAGCGGCCGATCACCTCGATCTTGTCACCATCGGCAAAAATGTCTGCCTTGATCTGATCGCCAATGCTAGCGTCCGGCTCGGCGGTAAGGCGAATTTCCTTCAAAACTCGAGTCGGAGGAACACCACCGCCTGTCTTTTCGAAGTGACCGAGCATCGGCTTCTTAACATTCTTAAGCCGTATCGGGTTGTCCTCGACAAGGCCGAGTTGGACGGCATTGTAGCCATCAGCCCCCGCGGCACTTTTCGTCTGGACCACAACACACGGCCCTGCTTTGATAACGGTCACCGGTGTTACGGTTCCGTCCTCAGCAAAAAGCTGCGTCATTCCTACTTTTCTTCCAATGATTCCGCTAATCATATTCTTTCTCTAGTCTTGGAAGTCTTGTCAGTCCGGAAAGTCTCGGAAGTCCGAATCTCGTACTTCGTCACTTTTGCTCGAACTGTCAAACCTCCAGACTTTCCAGACTTCCTGGACTTTCCAGACTGCCCAGACTAGTTCTTACCAAAAGCCTTGATCTCCACATCTACACCGGCCGGAAGATCCAATTTCATCAACGCATCTACCGTTTCGGCTGTTGGGTCAAGGATGTCCATCAACCGCTTGTGCGTTCTGATCTCGAACTGCTCACGCGATTTTTTATCAACGTGGGGCGAACGCAGAACCGTCCATTTGTTCTTGATCGTCGGTAGCGGGATCGGCCCGGCAATACGTGCTCCGGTCCTCTTCGCAGTATCAACGATCTCTTGCGTGGACTGGTCAAGCACGCGATGGTCGTAAGCTTTTAGCTTTATACGGATCTTTTCACTTAACATAAATAGCTCTCAGCTTTCGGCATACAGCCATCAGCTGATCGCTGACAGCTGAATGCTGAATACTCGTTATTCCACAATATCCGAAACG
>CAZXTS010000204.1:0-5440 GCA_964643745.1 uncultured Chloracidobacterium sp. | reverse complement strand
CACGAATCCAGGCCGCTCGATCTCGGTGCAATGACGGCTGCGTCTAGATTGTTGCTCGGCGAACACGATTGGACAGCGTTTTCTTCGGCCCAGGCAGATGGCGAAAGCCGTGTCAGGAACGTTACGGATATCACGATCGAATCGCACTGGGATGATCGTGCCGGAGGAATGATGATCGAGATGCGGTTTACAGCCAGCGGATTTCTGCGATATATGGTACGTTCGCTCGCCGGCACGTTGATCGAGGTCGGGCAGGGGCAAATAGATTCTGATACAATTCAGACGGCAATAATTGGCGGCGACAGAACACTCGCAGGAAAAACAGCTCCGGCACACGGACTAACGCTTCTGAAGGTCTTTTATTGATCTCGACGATAATGCTGATCTATCACATCGTGTTAAAGGAGGACTGGGAACGGCAGATCAGCGAGCCTGTCTATTCGGCTGAAAGTCTCGAAACCGAGGGCTTTATTCATTGCAGCTATGCCGACCAACTCGATGCCGTGATCGAGCGGTATTACAACGGACAGCCGAGTGTTTTGGTTCTGACGATCGACACCGACCGTTTGATGTCGAAGCTGATAGAAGAGCCTTCGACCGGCGGCGAGATCTATCCGCATATTTATGGCCCGATCGACCGTAAAGCGATAATTTCGATCTCGGATAGGCATTTGTCCGCAACAGCAAAGTAAAGAATAATTCGTTCTGTCCTGAGCATTATGCATCCGAATTTCGAAGGCGAGATCAAACCAAGAACGCGCGAAGCAAAGCTGCTCGATGCGATAGATCTTGAGCGCCTGCCGCGGCACATCGCCGTTATAATGGATGGGAACGGCCGCTGGGCAAAACAGCGAGGCCGCCCGCGTATATTCGGCCATCGTGCGGGCGCGGAATCGGTCCGTTCGATCCTGGACACGTGCACGCGGCTTGAGATTGATGCTGTTACGCTGTATGCCTTTTCGACGGAGAATTGGAAACGCCCGAAGGCCGAAGTTTCCGGTTTGATGTCGATGCTAAAGCGTTACATCCGCAGCGAGATGAAGGAAGTAAAGGCAAATAACATCCGCTTTCGGGCGATCGGCGATCTTTACGGTTTGGCTCAAGATGTTCAGGACGAGATACAGTGGGCGACCGCTCAAACCCGTGATAATTCCGGGACGCGCTTGAACGTTGCTCTGAATTACGGCGGACGTGCCGAGATCGTCCGAGCGGCGAGGCTTGCCGTTGCTGATGTCGAACGGCGAAACGATGTGGTCGATCACTTGACCGAACAGGACATTGAGCGAAATCTTTACACCTATGATATGCCGGATGTCGATCTTCTTATCCGAACGAGCGGTGAAATGCGCATCTCCAATTTCCTGTTGTGGCAGATAGCCTATGCCGAGATATATGTTACGCCAACGCTCTTTCCGGACTTTCGCCGGCCCGAGATATTTGAAGCAATAATCGAGTTTCAAAAGCGCGACCGGCGTTTTGGCAATATTAAGTCAGAACCAACTGCGTAAGCAGGCGGCCAGTTCATGAAAACCAGACTACTTACAGCCGCGATCGCGATCCCAATCCTGATCGCTTCGATCATCTTGCCGATGTGGTACCCGGAGACCGTATGGCTTTTTGTCGCTATTGCGGTATTAGCACTGGCCGCGGGACTGTTCGAATTCTATTCGCTCACAAAGAAATTGGAGCTAAAGGCAGATGCCGCTATCGGCTATCTATGCTTCACGGTGTTGATCGTTGCATTTGTTTTCGACGCTCCGGCTAAGGCTCCGGAATTGCTTTTGCTGACGATTGCTGCGGTCGTAGCAACCGTGCTTATTTCCCAAACGTTTCGCTTCCAGAAGGACTTTTCAAAGATGCTAACCGGTATCGGCGTAACGCTCCTAGGTGTTTTTTACTTAGCGTTTCTCGGCGGATTTTTGATAGCGACACGCGTCGGTTTTGAACAGGTACCCGGACTTTCTTCGAAGCTTTTGCTTTTCTTTCTGGTCGTAATGTTCGGGTCGGATGCGGGTGCGTATTTTTCGGGTAAAGCTCTCGGAAAGCACAAACTCGCTCCCGCGATCTCCCCCGGAAAGACCATCGAAGGGCTTATTGGCGGCATCGTTGCGCCAGCGGGTTTTGCGGCGCTCTGCACGTGGCTTTTCTTTCCTGAATTGCCATATCAGTTTTCGATACCGCTCGCTTGTGTGATGGCGGTCGTCGGTGTTCTGGGTGATCTTGCCGAATCGGCAATGAAACGCGGCGCGGGTGCAAAAGACGCAGCCTCGATACTGCCCGGCCACGGCGGCCTGCTCGACCGGCTCGACAGTTTGTTATTCAACGCACCGATTCTTTATTACTTTGCAAGATTCTATTTTTGATGACCAAATCCGATCCTAACCCCGTTGAGAATCCTTATCATTTGGTCATAGTCGGCCTCAATTGATCTAAGCTCCGAGTGAATCGCAATTCCAAGTTGTTCTATCTTTACGTTATCCGACAATATCGCTCTCAAATTTGATCGAGTTATTTTTCGTGAGATCTTGAACAAATCTTGGCCGAGCATCACAGCACCGGCATATGCATCATCATAATTCTCGCTCTCCAGAAGTTCCGGCACTTCTTCAAAAAGTCTTTCGTAATTGCCAAGATCAAGATAGTGGCTGGCGACTCGCCAAAAGTCACCGGCGTCTCGGTTGGCGTTTCTGTCATTCCATGAGATCAATTTCAATAATGCCAGTCCTAAGGGCGATACGACATCAATTATTAATTCTTCTGCAAATTTGACTTTCCACGCATCCTCATAAGCCTCAGTAAATCCACTGACAGTCATTTCTAAACCGTCATCCCAGCTTATTTTTCCCTTGGGATTCTCAATATCACCGAATGGAATAATATCGATCTTGAGCTCATGCAAATCACTCGACAGTCGATGTTTTACATAATTGTCTTCCTTGAAATTGTCAGTTGATGTCAGGGAGTTTTTTAATTTTTTGAAATCATTCCAACCGGAAACAAAAACCCCAAAGTCCAAATCTTTAGTCGCAGGTCCTCTGATACCAAAACCGTGCCCCAAAATAGCTTCTCTGGCAGTTGCTCCGATCATCAATAGTGGAACATTTAATTTGTCAGCCTCGCTCTTTATGGAGGCGAGCCCAGCAAGTCTTTCGGGTGGAAACTTATTCGATAAGTCGAGCGATGAAATTGTCATGGATAATTTGTGCCGCTTGTAAACTCCTTTCATCAAGATTAGAAATCAGGTCTGCATATACTAACAACGGAGGCACAAGTTCTTCTTCATCATCGAAGTTCCAAAATTTTTCTACGACCTCAATGTCGCCATTCGGCTCTCGCCTAAAACCGTTTTCGACAAAATACCTCATTGTCTGATGAAGTTGCCCTGTGTAGGCGATAAATCTATGCGGCATTAAATATCCGGTCATTCTGTCAGCCGCAACCTCTCCTCCCCACTGAAACGCAGCCTGATTCGGTACAAAGGTTCGCCACCAATCATCGTTATTACTTTGGAAGGTAATCTTTCGCAGCTTTGGGCGCAGTCTTTCTTGATACCCTTGTGTCCATCGCTCAACTAATTTGTCCTTTCTGAGTAATAATCTGCCTTCCTTGCGATCAATCAAATAATTATCCCGTGTTAGGTTTGACATGATTTCGGACGTAGAGCCAAGCGAAAGATTCGACAACTCTGTTAATTCACGATACGGTCGGTTTTCTGAACCCGGTTTCGACAAGAGAGCGAAGATGAGTTTTAATCCGCTAGGTTGGAAAAGAAGACTTGGTTTTGACGTTTCATTCTCCCGTCCTCTCGCTTTGGTGTTTATATAAATTAACAACTCCGGTTCGTTAAAATAAGCATTGCCGACACTATCCATGAATGCGATGTTTAGTTCCTTCAATTGTTCGGCTATTTGTGGCGGAATGTATTCTGTTATCAACAACACTGGTATAGTAGATTGGTGGTTTAGGAGAGCTATTTGGCCAATCATTGTCCGTAACCGCGCCAATGTTGCCGATGATTTTATCTCTGCAATAAATGTTTTCTCAACCACGTGACCATTTCGATAAAAGCGTAGTTGAATTGTTTCGTCGGTCAGTTGCCCAAACCCTACTCTATGTTCGGCCTCGACTTGTATTACTTCTCTTAAGGCATTTATTGATCGATCTAGAATGTCTTTTTCGAATTGCATAATTATTCAACCATATTTACACATGTTCAGTTGAACATCATGTTCAGTGTTTTCCCTAAACTATAGTAACAACATATATTTAACTTAGCAATTAATTTATTTGTTCATATTGTGCGGTTGTTTAGAGAACCTGAACATAGATAAGTTACGAACAGAGGTGAAAGCAATATTCATCTACTATTATTTTGCTTCCGATAATGAATGCCGTATTCTTTTGCTAGGAATTATTTTCAATGAACGCTATTTTACGAGTTGACGACAATAATAATACGTAGGCGAGCGTTAATTCTTTTAACGTCCTGCCTTTCGTTTGTCGCAAACCGAAAGGCGTTTTTATTTTTATGCTGGATACACTTGGAAATTTGGAGCGGTCGCATACTTGCGGCGAGTTACGGGAATCGCACGTTGGAACACAGGTCGTGCTGATGGGCTGGGTGGCCAAGAAGCGCGATTTTGGGGTTTTTACGTTTATCGATCTTCGTGACCGCTATGGCGTGACGCAGGTGGTCGTAAGCGAAGAGACCTCACCTGAGGCTCACGCTAAGGCAAAGAACCTTCGTGGCGAGTTCGTGATCGCCGTCAAGGGCGAAGTAGTAAAACGCGACGAAGGTGCAAAGAATGCAAAGCTCGCGACCGGCGAGATCGAGATAAAGGTAAGCGAACTGCTTGTCTTTAACGACGCAAAGGTCCCGCCGTTTCAACTTGAGGTCGCCGGCAGTGAAAATCTTGCCGCCGAAGATACGCGCTTGAAATATCGGTATCTGGACCTAAGAAGGCCGCAGATGCAGCACAACATCATAATGCGTGCACGGGCTGTAAAGGCGATCCGCGAGTATTTTGACGAACGCGGATTTCTTGAAATCGAAACCCCGATATTGCTGAAGTCTACGCCCGAAGGGGCTCGCGATTTCATCGTTCCTTCGCGAATCCATACGGGCAAATTCTTCGCGTTGCCGCAATCGCCGCAGATCCTGAAACAGATCACGATGATCTCCGGACTCGACCGTTATTATCAGATCGCGCGCTGTTTTCGTGACGAAGATCTCCGCGCAGACCGTCAGCCGGAATTTACGCAGCTCGATATGGAAATGTCGTTCGTGAACCGCGAACAGGTGTATCGCGAGATGGAGGGAATGTTTAACCACGTTCTGAAGTTGATCGGCGTCGATCTCCCGACCGAATGGCCGCGAATGACATTTGCCGAAGCGATGCGGCGATTTGGCAGCGACAAGCCCGACCTGCGTTACGGAATG
>CAZXTS010000203.1:0-5461 GCA_964643745.1 uncultured Chloracidobacterium sp. | reverse complement strand
CCCGCTCGCGACGCAAAGTGTTTGTGATCTTTGCGACTCGCGTCGGCGACAGCCGCTCATTCATTTTCTGAACAAAATAATCCTCGATCGAATCCGTGTCCAAATGCAGCATCGACATGAATGCCCGCTGAGCGCCGGATTCTTTCGCACGTTCGAGCAGGCCCGGAATATCCGATTCGTTATAACCGGGAATAACCGGAGCGATGCCGATGCCGGTCGTGATGCCTTCGTCCGACAGCATTTTCATCGCACGAAATCGGGCATCGGGAACAGGCGTGTAGGGCTCGAACGGGTTCGATCTTTCTTTCGTAAGAAACGGAAGTGAGAAAAACACCGTCACCTTGTATAGCTTCTTTAATATGTCGATATCGCGTGTTACGAGCGGCGATTTTGTTATAACGCCGACGGGTATCTTGAACTCAGCACAAACTTCGAGGCATTGCCTCGTCAATTTATACTCTGCCTCCAACGGCAGATAGGGGTCCGTCGCAAATGAAAAATCGAGATGCGGCATCTTGTCACGTGTTTTCTTTAGCTCTTCACGGAGAAGCTTCGGCGCGTTTGGCTTTACGACGATCTTCGTCTCAAAATCCGTCCCAGCGCCGTAACCGAGATATTCGTGATATTGCCGAGCAAAACAATATGTGCAGCCGTGAATGCAGCCGCGATAGCAGTTTACTGTGTAGCGCCAGCCGCCTTCCCAATCGGAGGCGAACGCCTTTGTTATGACCTTTTTGGTAGCCGTTTCCTCAAACACCTCAAGCTTTGTTGGCGGCGGCTCACCGACGAATTCCGCAGAATAGCGGTCATAAGGATTTGGAGGATTTAGCAAGCGTCGCACAGATGCAACAATAGTGCGTGCACGGCAGAAATGCAAGAGCCTTCCAGCGGACTTTGCTCAAAACTCACATATCTGTTTCACGCGGAGATTTAGAAATCAAGCGTGGTCCGGGTTCCGCTAGCAAGCCGTCCAAAGGGCGGAGCTAGACGAATCACGAGAGCACAACGAATGGTTGTTACATTTTTTATAGGATATCCTCTTGCGGTTCCGCTAGCGCTGGGAAGGCCGGCACAGCCGGAGCCGTACCCTCTCGGTCGGCTATTCGCCACGCAACTCTTTCATACGCTTTATCAGTGACCCTACCTGCGTGGAAACCAAGGAAGTCGACCCTTCGTTTGCACTGAATGTGTTTCTCACGATAATCCGCGGCTTGTACTTGTCTACACCAATCATTTCGCCTCTAATTAAGACGAAGAAGGCGATGTCCATCCTGCGAGCCATTGTAAATGACTGCTGTTCATCTGACGTTGTTGAGCTTACTATAGGACTCATCTGGATGTGAATGGCAAAATGTGCTGATTCCGGATCATCTACGATCTCGAGACCATCATATTGCTTCACCCCTTGGATAACTACCTGCTCCAGCACATGATTGTTCTGAGTCTGACCTGATCCGTGAAAGAAGGTGACGTATACTCTCCGTTTATCCGTCAGTTCGTCGAAACTTCCCTTCTCCAGGCCATTTGAGTCCAGTGCCGGATAAAACCAAACTGATACCTCACCATTTGTCCGCTGTGCCTGAGAAACTGTAGCGATCAAAAGCAAATAAACTAAAACCGCGATGACACGATTGCTCCTACTCGAAACGGTGCCAAAATGTTCAACGCTCATACTTCCTCCTTCTTAACAGTTGTAGATATGAGGAGAGAACCACTCCGGAAACTTAACATAATCTTAGGCGTTATGTCGACAAGAATTTAAATTATGACTACAGAGGCAATTGCATTAGGAAGTCAATTTGCGGGTCGGAGCCGAGTTGGAAGACGTGTTTGCCGCAGACACTGAAACCGTTCTTTTCGTAGAACCGCTGTGCGCGGGGGTTAAATTCCCAAACGCCGAGCCACATTACGTCACAGCCAAGTTCTCGTCCCCGCCGGAAACATTCGTCCATCAGAGTCTGTCCGACGCCCTTTCCAAGAAATTTCTGATGCGAATAAAGCCGATTGAGTTCGATCGGCCTCTCTGCGGTAATGCCTTCTTCGGTGGTTCCGATGATCAATCTTGCATAGCCGGCCATTTCTCCATCGATCTCGGCTATCAGAAAAATATTTCGTTCGTCAGCAAGTTCGCGCGAGATCTGCTCCTCACTAAACGCCTCGCCCATATAAGCGGCCAAGTCGTCCGGTGCATTTGCCGGATGGTCATGAAAGGCATCCCAGAAGGTCTTGTACGCGAGATCGGCAAGAGTCTGAGTCTCATTTAATAAGGCTTTCCGGATGAGGATGGACATTTCAGTATCGAAATTAAATTAGTTTAATGCCATAAGCGGCAAACACATTATCATTGGTGATTACCGGCAGAAATTCTACTTTTGACTGAGCAACAATCATCCGGTCGAACGGGTCACGATGGTGGAGCGGAAGCGTCGCGACCTGAAGAACGTGTCCCAGGTGAATGGATAAAATGTCAATCGACTGAGCCGAAAGCTGCTTATGAATGTCACTGATCGAACGCGAGATAGACAACTTTCCAATGCTGGTTTTGACGGCTATCTCCCAAAGCGAAGCGATACTAACGAAGACTTCCGTTTGGGCCTTAACGATCAGTTCTCGCTGACTGCGTGGAAGACGTTGATCGCCCTCAAGATACCAGATAAGGGCATGAGTATCCAGAAGTACACGCATTACATATGATCCTCAAAATCTTCCAGCGGCTCGTTGAAATCATCGGCGATATGTACAACGAGACCTTTCATGCTCCCAAAGCGACGCTTTGGTTTTGTGGACTTCTCTGGCTTTTCAACCTCAATAAGTTCAAGGCTTTCAAGGTCATCAAGCAATCGTTTTATCTTTGGCTCTTTTATCTTTACGTTCACCGTTTCCATAGGGGAAATATTAGCATAGCTGTCGAATTCTTTTTTCAACAAGCGCTTGAGGAGTTTAGACACGGAAAAGAAAGTCTTCCGTTACGAAGACTTTTCGAAGGCGAAATCTTGAAGGCGATTCGACAATAGAGAAAGCTTTCATGTCCTCAACCTGTGAAAGGAAAACAGGACGTCTCGCGGCTGGGATATCGTAAAGCCAATTAGGTATGTCAAAGCCAAACTCGTCGCAAAGGGTTTCGATAGTTCCGGCGAGAACAGCATCTTTTTCTTCGTCACCAAGTTCGAATGGCTCGGCGATCGCAGCCGGATCTTTGTGATAGCGGAGATCATCGACCATATCCATCAGAGCGATCTTCCACCATCTGGGTTCCGCGATCATCCGTTGTTTTGTTTGCGCAGCCGTTATCATTTGTTGAAAACCCCATCCAGCCAAACGATTGTTCGAGTTTTTATTTCCTTGTTGGGGTAGTAATCAGCAACGATCTTTAGCACGTCGTCTGCTGACATTAGTTGCAAACGATCGATGAGAAATTTGGCATCGCTCTCGTCTTCGGTCCCCGGCCTAAGGGCGAGTACTTTCATCGCAAGAAGATAGTCAGGCTCCGGTACGGTCACTCGCAGGTTCGACAGTTCAAACAGCAGCTCACGCTTGTGTTTTACTACAAACATCTTCACCGCCAAGTTGAGCCAATCTAGATTCAGATCATGCCGCTCAGCGATCCGGTGTGATGCATTTCTGATCTCTCGCACCGGTTCAAAAACGGCGTCAATATCTTTGGTCGCGATCCGCGTATTGAACGCAAGAACCATAACTGCGCCGCCATAAAGCGAAACTTCGCCTTTGATATCCACAAGGCGAAGTTCGTCGTTAAGCTCGGTTAGATATTGTGTTATCTCTTCGGCGGTCATTGTCGTTGCTGCAAACCAATTATTTCATGATCAGCTTGGCGATGGTCTGAAGCTGCATGTTCGAAGTGCCTTCGTAGATCGAGCCGATCTTGGAGTCGCGCCAGAATTTTTCGACCGGGTAATCTTTCACGTAGCCGTAACCGCCGTAGAGTTCGATGGCTTTTGACGAGACCTTTTCGGCGACACGCGATGTGTAAAGCTTAGCGATAGCGGCTTCTTTTAGAAAGCTTTTTCCGGCGTCTTTCAGGCGTGCAGCGTTGTAAGTCAGCAAACGCGCGGCTTCGATCTCGACGGCCATTTCTGCAAGCTGGAACTGCACGACCTGAAAATTATTGATCGCCTGGCCAAACTGTTCTCGTTCGGCGGTGTATTTGAGGGCACATTCGTATGCACCTTGTGCGATTCCGAGCATCTGTGCGGCGATGCCGATGCGGCCTTCGTTTAGCGTCTCGATCGAGACCTTATAGCCTTTGCCGACCTCGCCTAAAACATTCTCTTTAGGCACTTTACAGTTCTCAAAGATAAGTTCGGTAGTCGAAGATGCGCGAATGCCGAGCTTGTCCTCTTTCTTACCAACCGAAAATCCTTCGAAGCCTTTTTCAACGATAAAAGCGGTAATACCTTTGTAGCCGGCGGCCGGATCGATAGTTGCAAATACGATGAAGATCTCGGCTTCATTGCCGTTAGTTATCCAAAGTTTTTGGCCATTCAATTCCCAGTGGTCGCCAGCATCGACAGCTTTGGTTTTCAGTGCAAATGCGTCAGATCCCGACGAAGCTTCGCTCAGTGCATACGCACCGACGCGGGCAGTCGCCATCTGCGTAAGATACTTTTTCTTGAGTTCATCGTTGCCCCATTTCATAAAGGCATTGGTGACAAGAGTGTTGTGCACATCGACGAAAACCGAAACGCTTGCATCGACGCGAGCGAGTTCTTCGATCGCAAGGATCGCATTAAATATCGTCGAGCCTGCACCACCATATTCCTCGGGTGATTCGATCGCCATTAGGCCAAGCTCGAAACATTGTTTGATCAGCTCCGGATCGAGCTTCGATGCATGTTCCATCGCTTCGACACGTGGCCGAACCTCGCCCTCGGCGAATTCGCGAACCGATGCCCTGAATAGTTCTTCTTCTTCTGAAAGTATTGTTAAACCGCTGACATTTTCCGCTTGAGCGGCTGCCGATGAACTCATTGAAAATAACCTCTTCGATAAATAATTTTAATAACGATATTACAATAATTCGGCGGAAATCTCATTTATTACGTGACCTCCGCACCGCTTAAGGAAGTTCCATTAGTATGATATCGGACGTAAGCCCGCCACGGGCGATAACGGCGTGTGTTCCCGACAAGGACCTGTCGAAGTTGAAGATCGTTTCACCAGGCGTCGAGTAGATGGTTTCAGGTTCACGGCTCGGCTCCTTTATGCTTTGCCGCACTATCGACGAATCGCGGATGTAATCAAAACTTTCCCCGCTCGTCGAAAAACGGATAAAAGCCCGCAGCGACCTGATCCTGAAGGTCAACATTCGGTTTGGGTCATTGAGGTCCAGAAGTCCGATCCGAACCGGCACATTCAGAAAATCGTCCGCGTCGATCTCTTCCTCTTCATTGGTCTTATAAGCAAACGCGAGCCATTTGCCGTCAGGCGAGGCCTGGAAAAA
>CAZXTS010000202.1:0-5466 GCA_964643745.1 uncultured Chloracidobacterium sp. | reverse complement strand
AACTTTTGCTTTTGGGCGGCCACGTCGGCGGCTAACCTCAGAATAGAACTGTCTTCACTAGTGTCCCAACGTTAGTCGAATAGAGTCAACTGTTTACAGGGATAGTCATCTTGGGTCGTGTTGTCGACTGCTTGCAAAGCCTGTAAAAGCGGGGTTTTCTCGAAAATGGTGACGCTTATAATTTGTAGAATTGTGTAGAGGCCGGCATCGAGGTTTAGCTGTTTTTTGACAATGGCGACAAGCAGGTAAACCGAGATGGCGATCCAGACTTGGGTCTTGACGGCATTCTCGCTGGTTCCGTAAAAGGCTTTGATTCGCAGATGTTGTTTGATCCATTTGAAGAACAGTTCGACCTGCCAACGGCTGCGATAGAGGTCGGCTATGGCGAGCGGCGGCAAGGTGAAGTTGTTGGTTAAAAAGACGAGATGCTTGTTCGTCTGTTTGTCGAGATAGCGAATACGGCGAAGTTTTTCCGGATAATTCTTGCGGGGATAGAAGCCGCCGAGCGTGATGATCTGATCGCATTGGACGCCGGAAGTTTTGTCCACCGGGCGTGAGTAGAGGCGCCGGAAATCGCAATTCTTTTTGGCTCGGGTGACAAAAAAAGCTGATGCTAAATGAATCTTGTAGAGCCGGGCGAAATCGAGATAGCCGCGATCCATAATGTAAAAGGCGCCCGCTTCGAAAACCAGTACGTCGAGAATGTTGACATCGTGAATTTTGCCGTGAGTAACAATAATAATGGCCGGAATACTGCCTCGCAGGTCGAGCAGCGTGTGAATTTTTATCGCACCTTTCGCCCGGCGAAACTTGGCCCAGGGGAACAGCGAAAGACACAGATCGATGGTCGTGGCATCGAGTGCGTAGACGGCGTGTTTGAGTTCGACGCCAAACCTGTCGGCGGCGTAAAGCGGTCGGGCAATGCCAATCAACACTTGTCCGAAGTCCCGATAGATGCGCCAATCGCGAACAGAATTCGCGTTCGCCAGCGTGTTGCGCGAGACGCGGCCTCGAATGCCCATGTGATAGAGTTTCGAGTGAGCGGCACGCAGACATGCCTCGATGTCTCGAAGGCTTTCGCGATACGTGAGCTGTGCAAAAGCCATGCACAGAAACTGATCCAGACATGAGAAACTTTGAACTTTGTGATTGCCGTCGTAGCGTTCCACGCATTGCCGAAACTCGTGTAACGGGAGAAAATCCATCAATTGAGAGAAGATCGTTTTGCCAGTATTCATCAACCGCCTCCTTCCACAATACTGTGAAAGGATCGCGTTTCGCAGCCTCCGAATTCAAATCGATAAATCTCAAAATGGTGTCTAACATGTTATGTGTCAATAACTTCCGGGATTCACCAAGGCAAACGTTGGGACACTAGTGATTTATTTACACTTCGAATAACCGCAATCGCGGCAGAAATCGCAGCCTGAGGCGTGTTCGAGCTGACCACGGCATTCCGGGCACTCGCCGATCATCGCAGACATTTCCACGTATTCGCCCGCCTGCCGCTCTGAGATCGGCAAATTGTTCAGCCTGCGATCGACCATTGACAGACATTCAGCAACTGCCTGTTCGGGTGAGGTCAGGAGCCGCTCGTTAAACCAAACAGCGTGTGTTCCTGTCACTTTGTTCAGGCTTCGAGAAACTTCTTTTACATCGAAACCGCCGCGAAGCATCTTCGAAGCAAGCAGCCCGACACCGGCGCTTATCGGCCCGGCGACAAACACCTCCAAGATCCGTTCGCCGTCGTGATTTACCGTTACATATAGATATTGATTGTCGAATTTGATCCGCCACGTCGAACCCTGAAGTTCACGCGGACGGTCGACGCGCAACGCATGTGCGTCGCTCCCGATCATTGCGACATTGGACTCGGAGGCTGTTACATTCGACTTGATGGAGTTCAGTACCTGATTTTCCCGGCTGCCGTCGCGATAATAGCTTACCGCCTTGCAGCCGAGTTTCCGTGCGAGGTGATAAAGCTCATCGACCGAATCGACTGTGTCGTCCTTAGCGCCGTTGCAGGTCTTTGATATCGAATTATCGACGTGCTTCTGTGCGGCGGCCAAAACTTTCACATGCTCGATCGACTTGATATCCATCGCCGAAACAAAATGAGCCGGAAGATCAGCCAGATGCTCAACAACATATTCCGCTGCTTCCTTTATAGAGTCTTCGTCCGATTGATCGACTTCTTTTCCAAGAGCTTCAGCGGCAAGCGAATGCACATAGGTCCGCGTTCCGATCGTGTCCTGTCGTACATAGGCCCAAGAAAAATTCGGCTCGATGCCTGACGAGGTTTCAGCAGCCAGCGAGATCGTGCCGGTCGGTGCGATGGTCGTGACCTCGTAGTTTCTCGGCGTGAGCGGAACATCTCGAGAAATTCCGATCTCATCATAAAGAAACGCTTCGTAAGCTGCTTTATTCGGTTCGAATTCGGGAAATACACCCTTTTCCGCACCGATCGTGATAGAAGCTTTCCACGCTTCTTTGCGAACAAAACCCATCAGCCGCTCGATAAGATCAAACGAAGCATCGGAACCATACGTAATGCCGAGCTTCAAACAAAGATCCGCAAAGCCCATGATCCCGAGCCCGACCGGACGCGTTCTTTTCACAACGTCGTCGATCTCCGGCAGCGGGAAATAACCTGCATCGATCACATTGTCCAGAAACCGCGTGGAAAGGTGAACCACCTTTTCAAGTCGTTCCCAATCTACTTCGGTTTCCAGTGAATAAAATTTCGCGACATCTATCGAACCAAGATTGCACGAATTGTTCGCATGCAGAAACTGTTCACCGCAAGGGTTACACGAATAGATAGGCCCCATCGACGTCATCATATGATTTTGCCGATTAACCTCGTCGATGAAGACGATCCCCGGTTCCGCATACTTGTGTGCGGATGCGATTATCCTGTTCCAAATGTCCGGTGCGAAGACCATTCCGGGCATCGGCGGTTCTTCGATCAGGCAATCTGAAAGATCGGCTGTTTGAAATGAGAGCTTGTCGGCAAATGTGCCGCTCGAACCATCCTGCCGGCGATAGACGACATAATCGCCGCCGGTCGCGGGATCGTGAACGGGCTGTTGCCACGGCTCGCCGTTGAACTCTGTTTGAAACCATCGGCCCTGATCGACCGCGTCCATGAACGAATCGGTAACGGTCACCGAGATATTAAAGTTCGTCAGGCTCGTTTGATCGTTCTTCGCATGAATGAACCGAAGAATATCGGGATGTGCGACCGCCAAAATACCCATATTCGCACCGCGCCGAACACCGCCCTGTTTTACGACCTCGGTCGTCTGATTGACGATGTTCATGAAACTGACCGGGCCGCTCGCAACGCCGCGCGTCGAATTGACCATAGCACCCGCTGGCCTTAAGAATTCATAGGTCATTCCCGTTCCGCCGCCTGTCTGGTGAATTATCGCCACATTCTGGGCGTGCTCCATTATTCCTTCGATCGAATCCGGAACGGACAGCACGAAACAGGCGGCGAGCTGGCCTTTTGGCTTTCCTGCGTTTACCAGACACGGCGTATTCGGGACGAATTCGCGGTCGAGCATTATCCGCGACATCCGGTTGAAAAAGCTCGCCTCGCGATATGGATCGGTTTCCGCTTTCGCCACGTGACCGACTACGCGTTTCACAATATCAGTCCAAACCTCTACCGGTTCGCCCTTTTCGTCGCGTGCGGAATAACGCTTTGCGACGACCTTTTGGGCGTTTAGGCCCATTGGCCTTGCGGCGTGCTGGTACTTTTGTGAATTTCCGTTAGTTGCGGTTTCGGGTGTAAGCGTTTCAACAGGCGTGCTCATAAAGTATCTCCAAAAGATATTTTACCACTCTTGTCTCGTTGTTGAAACAGTTCTGTGTATTCGAGAGGATTGTCAATTGTAAATTGCAAACTTGTCAATTGGTAAAAAACAACCCCTTACCAATTTACGATCCAGCAATCAACTATTGACAATTAGTTTCCGCATGTTCAAATGGCCCTATAGCGAAAATTTATGCCGTTTGACTTTCCCGCCGGCCATTTCTGAAACTGGAAACAATGGACAAACTGGTAAACGGCATCGCAGCCGATGGAACTATCCGCGTTCTCGCCGCAACAACGACCGACCTAACGGCCGAAGCCGTTCGCAGGCATCAAACTTCGCCGACGGTTTCCGCCGCCTTAGGTAGAATGTTGACCGGAGCTTTATTGCTCGGTTCGACTCTGAAAGAATTCGACCGTCTGACGGCGCGAATTGATTGCAGCGGCCCGCTCGAAGGAATTGTCGCCGAAGCCACCAGCATCGGCACGGTTCGCGGTTATGTAAAGAACGCAGTCGCCGAATTGCCCGCGAAGCCGAACGGTAAATTCGACGTTTCGGGGATCGTCGGCGAAGGAATGTTCCACGTTATTCGCGAGGCAGGTTTTGATATCGGTTTCCGGCCTGAGCCTTACGTCGGTTCTGTTCCGATCGTCTCAGGCGAGATCGCCGAAGACTTCGCCTATTACCTCGCCAAGTCCGAACAGATACCGTCGGCGGTAATGCTCGGCGTGCTGCTGCAAAATTCGGAACCGTTCGTTGCTGCCGCGGGCGGTGTGATGGTGCAGATGATGCCCGGTGCGAACGAACATCTGATAACGATGATCGAAGACACCATCTCGCATGCGCCGCACGTTACCGACCTTGTTAAAGAAGGAGCGGAACCGGCCGACCTTATCAAGATGGCTCTTGGTGTGATCGATTTCGAAATATTGGAGGAACGTGAAGCCCGCTTTGCGTGCACGTGTTCGCAGCAAAAAGCGATCGACATGGTCGCCGCACTTGGAATGGACGAGGTTGCGTCGATGCTCGCGGAAGACAGAGGAGCCGTGATGAATTGTGGGTTCTGCAACGAGACATACAGCCTCGACAACAATGATCTTGAAGGCATCCTGCATGCCGACTAAACGAGCGACAAGCTCAGCGAAGGCCAACTGAATTTATTCGAATAGTATCCCAAGATATTTCTGATCGGTAAGCCGTTCCGGATCGACCGAGACATCCACGGTCATTCCGGGTTGCATCCGCGGATAATAGATCATTGGGACTGCCGCCCGTTTTTCTATCGTGTAGGTGGGAATATTCGGCAGGGTTACTTCAAGCTGCATTGCGACCTGAGGGATCCTGTTTATCGAAAGGCCGGTGTTGCTAAGCGTTTTCACGACCGCCTTGCCGCGAACTCCATTCTCAAGCAAATGCTTCGCAAGTTGGCGTTTTCGGGTGATATAAAAGAAGACGAGCACTATCGGGACAACGGTGACCACGATCGTGAAAACAACACCGACCACGACCAGAACAACTACTATCAGTATCAGCAGCTCATCATTCATTTTCAGTGCCTCCGTTCACGCGAATCCCCTGTCGAACTATAACAGACGCTCGCCGTTCGTTTAAAAACTAACTTTTCAAGTTCTCAGACCGCCGAAAC
>CAZXTS010000201.1:0-5471 GCA_964643745.1 uncultured Chloracidobacterium sp. | reverse complement strand
TGTTTAACTTGAATTTGTTACAATAAAATTCCTCTAACGCATAATCTGGGTTGAATCCAGCGGTAGTGCCTGTGCTAACGATGACAACTGTCGCATTTGGAACGGCAGCACCGTTTGCATCAACCACAGTGCCTTCAATCGCACCGGTCGTTCCCTGCCCAAATGCTATAGCTGAAAAGCTAAACATAAAGGCAAGAACCGCGGATAGAAACTTGAAGTTCTTGTTCATATTGTATCTCCTTCGTTAAAGATCGTGCCCTTAAATTGACCTGATCCACAAATGCATTAAAAGTTAAAAAGGACAAAGATCCAAAAATTACGTAGTGTTGAAACGGATCGATGATCAGAAATTAAAAAGAACAGCAGCCAACATCACTTAAAGAAGTCATAGGGGGCAATCTGTTCGTTCGGGGGAGAAAAACTGAAACACCAAATTCTTACAACAATCTTCTAAAATTAAGACAAGGATCAGTGTAAGACACGCTTACGCTCCTATTTATCCCAGATTATGCGTTAGAGGAATTTTATTGTAACAAATTCAAGTTAAACAATTGTTCAACACGTTTCGTTTGAATGAATTACAAGGATTTTACTTTAAAAAATCTCTAACGCTACGCATTAGAACTTTTTAGTATCTTAACTGTTGTAACTTGAACACAATACAGATGTTAAATGATTGTTTAACATTCAGTTTTCAACCTAAAATTTTCTAACGCATAATCTGGGTTTATTGCAACTATTGTGCCGACAAAAAGAAGTGAGAATAGGCAAGTATTTGGCGAATATGTACGATTGATAAAGAGTTGAGATTCTCGAAACATCCGAAAATATGAAGATTTATCCATATGCTGAGCCAAATCAGAAGTTAAGTATATGCCCAAGTTTTTCTTTCTTGGTTCGGAGATAGTGGGCGGCGGGTTCATCGCCGGTTATTTCGATGGGAATGCGTTCGACTATTGTGAGGCCCGCTTCTTCTAAGGCTTTTAGTTTGTCGGGGTTATTTGAGATGACCTTTACTTTGCAAAGGCCGAGATCGAACAGTATCTCAGCGCATTGTCGATACTCGCGTGCGTCGATGGCGAAGCCAAGCTTTTCGTTGGCTTCAACGGTGTCCGCACCTTCGTCCTGAAGTGCATAAGCGCGGATCTTGTTCAATATGCCAATGCCGCGGCCTTCCTGCTGCTGATAAACGATCGCACCACGCCCTTCGGCTTCGATCATCTCCATTGTCCGATGAAGCTGCGGCCCGCAATCACATTTTACCGAGCCAAAGACGTCGCCGGTGAGGCATTGCGAATGGATCCGCACAAGAGTCGGGACATCTGCTTCCATCTCACCTTTGTACAGCACTACGAACTCTTCATCGCTTCTTAGCGAACGATAGCCGACTATGCGGAAATCACCATATTTGGTCGGCAGTTTCGCCTCAGCCACACGTTCTACGGACAGGCCGTTCCGCCCCGCAGAACAGCTGTCGGAGCCGTTAACGGACTCTGTGGTCGTATCATCTAAAAGCGGTAGCACGTCCATAATTATAAACCTTACCGAAAGGAATTCCGAACCATTTTATTCGTGCGGGCGAGATGATCGGTTGCATCACAAACAAAACAAAGCCGCCATCCGAAGCCCTGGAGCAATTCGAATGGCGGACAAACGCGGTTTCCTTAATGTTTACTGATCTTTTTCGTTTTCAGGCTCTTCTTTTTGTTCTTCTTCCTCTTCCTCTTCCTGATGGGCAAAAACCGCACCATCCGCGGTACCAAAAATCTTTGAGAAAAGCCCGCTCAACACTTCTGAGATCTTGGCCGTTCCGATTCCCGCAGGTGCTACCTCTATCGGAGCGTCAGCAAATTCCAGATGGAGCTTGATCAACTCTGCCGAAATGTGGCGGCAAAAGGAACACTTCACCAAATGGCCGACTATTAGGTCGGTTTCGCGAGCGTTTATCGAGCCCTCAACGAAAGCCGAGAGCATATCGTGATCCAAATGATCCGCAGACGCGCGTTCGGTGTCGAATGCTTCGCGCCGATTGGCAAGATACTGCCCTATCAAGCCCTGGATCTTTAATTCTTGTTCTGTTAGTTCCACAGTATTTGCCATGGTTTCAGTCCTCCCAGAAGACAGACGTTCTTGAACTGAAACATTTGCGTAACCAAGCGATCAAATCAAGAGAATCCCCTTCGATGCATTATCTCGGCATCAGGCTGCCAAAAATACTTCGTCCCGACAGATCTTCCGTCGCAAGTTCCAGGCAGATCGCGACCTCCGAATCACTAAAACCGTGAACTTTGCCCAGATTCTCCTTAAATGCTGTCAAAACCCGACCGTAACTCTTTTCCAGCCAACGCATTACGGTAGATTCATGCGTCCGTCCTCCGCCTTCTCTCGAAGCGTTTCGACGCTGGAACCAACCACGCAGGGGTGATGTTTCATCTTCGACAAGAGTGGCTATTTCGCGAAGTTTTAGGTTTTCGACGTGGTAATACAGAAGCAAGAGACGTTCGTGGTCTTCGAGCGATGCAAATGCAGATTCGAGCGATGAAACCGTAGCGGCTCGGAATCGGGAACGCTCGATACTGTCCAACATATCGTCTTCGCCGCCGCGAGCCGGTTCGGCGAAATTTGCATGGGCCATGCCTTCGCCGACACTCTCAGTCATCTCGTCAAGCGATACATCATCATGGCTGGCCCGGTGAAGATCGACGAGCGAGTGCCAGATAACAGTTCTAAGCCATCCGCGAAGCGTGCCGCGTCCGCTATAAGTGGCAAACTTCGAAACGCGTTCTCCATCAACTATCTTTTGCCCGTAAAGATCGACGTAGACCTGATCGACAACCTCCTGTGCATCGATCTCGGTTTTTGCCAAATGGCGGGCGACACGTTCCAAATATGAACGATGGCTTTGGTCGAATTCCCACCAGGCACGCTCGTTGCCGTTTGAGCAGGCGATGGCAAGAAAGAGATCGTCTGCGTGAAGATTTCCGATGAAATCCGTGATCTCCGCTTCAGTTGTCTGGGACGGCCCAGAGCTCACGACAAATTTCCCGGCGGTTTTGAGAACGGATCGACCGAAGCACTCCTGTTTCACGCCATAATTCGGCGAGTTCTCAACACAGCGGGCGTAAATGCTCTCGATCACGGCATTTGCCCCGTCTAAAAGTGCTTGGTCTAGCTTGGCCTCAGGCTGCATAGTCGCCGTTATTATAAACAAAGTTCTTCATATAGCCTAACATCAGCAGTGATCCGTTAAGCCGGATTCTCCGAGGGCGTTAGGCCACCTGAATCATTGCCGCGGTCGGCATATTGAAGCTGAAACAGCCGCCAATAGAGTCCGCGCATTCGCAACAGTTCGTTATGCGAACCAGTCTCCTTCAATTCACCGTGGTGCAAGACAATAATGCGGTCGCATCGCTGGATCGTCGAAAGTCTGTGCGCAACGACCATGGACGTACGGCCGGCCATCACGCGATCAACAGCCTGCTGGATCAACTGCTCGGTCTCCGTATCAATCGAGCTTGTCGCTTCGTCTAAGATCAGGATCTTTGGATCGAACGCTAATGCCCGGGCAAACGAAATTAGCTGCTTCTGCCCAACGGAAAGCCCGGCACCGCGTTCGCGAACTATACGATCGAAACCGGCTTCCGTTCCCATGATGAACCTGTCAGCATGAACTTCGCCGGCGGCCCACTCAACTCGGTCGCGGCTGATATCCTTGTTTCCCAACCGGATATTGTTTTCAATCGATCCGCTAAAAAGAAAGACATCCTGAAGTACAACGGCAAAATTTGACCTGAGATCTTCCAGATCCCATTCGCGGATATCGACACCATCGAGAAATATCGTCCCTTTCTGGATATCATAGAAACGCATCAGCAGGTTAGTGATCGTGGTTTTCCCCGAGCCTGTGTGTCCGACAAGCGCGACACTCTCGCCCGGAGCGACCTTGAACGAGACGTCTTTAAGGATCCAATCATCATCTTTATAAGCGAACCAAACGTTGCGGAATTCGATCTCGCCAATGGCTTTACCGGTCTTTTGAGGTTTCGGCGGCGATTTGATATCGATCTCCAGATCAAGCAACGCAAATATTCTGTGCGAGGCGACTATGGCCGCCTGAAGAACGTTAAACTTGTCCGAAAGGTCACGGATCGGTTGAAAAAGCTGCTGAGAATATTGGATGAACGCCGCCAGAATGCCGACAGTCAAAGCCGTTTCGGCGGCGCTCAAGCCGCTCAAGTATTCAAATCCGAAAAAGAAGATCACAACGGCAATACCAACCGCGCCGATCAGATCGACGAGCGGATAAAAGATCGCGTAGTAATAGATCGTCTCGATATTTGCCTGGCGATAGCTATCATTGATCTCACGGAATTTGGCCTGCGCGCGTTCTTCTGCATTCATCGTTTGAACGGTTTGGGCGCCGGAGATGAATTCCTGCAAAAAGGCGTTGAGGCGTGCATTTCGGGTCCGCACCTTATCGAAGCCGATGCGGGCATGCTTGCGAAACCAATTTGTCGCAGCAAAAAGAAGCGGGACAGTAACCAATGAAACAATAGCAAGCTTCCAATCCAGGGCGAACATCCACGCGATTATGGCGATGATTATCACCAGATCGCCCAGAACATCTATCACGCCGGACGTGAACAATTCGTTCAAAGCATCGACATCGGAAGTTAATCGAGTGATGATCCGTCCGACCGGATAACGGTCGTAATAGGCGAGTTCCTGCCGCTGAAGTTTTGCAAAGATCTGTGAGCGAATATCGAGCATTACCCGCTGCCCGACCGTATTCAACAAGATCTCTTGAATATAAGAAAAGATGAACCGGAACAGAAATACCCCAAAAAACGCAAGGGCGAACAGCCATACACCATCCGTGCGGCCCGGCGTTATAAAATCATCGACGGCGACCTTGGTAAAATATGGCTGTGTACTGATGAGGACATTCGTAAAAATGGTGAGCAGGAGAGCAATCGCCGCCAAATGCCAGTAAGGGTGCAGATAGCCAAGCAAACGGCGGACGACCTTTAGATCATAGGTCTTCCCGATCGCATCTTCCTCGTGATATTTTCTAACTTCGTCTGACACTCGACTGAACGATTTTAGATTTTGGATTTTCGATTAGCAATTCGATCGGTGTCAAACTAAAATTCAGGGTTTAAGTGCTTTCGTTTATAGACAGGAAAAAGGATGACTGGCAGCGGCTCGAGGACCTGCTCGGGTTGTTGCGGGGAAGCAGTCTGCGAAGTCTTTCGCGAATGGAGGTTCGCGAATTCGGCGAGCTGTACCGCCGAGCTGCCGCCGACCTGGCAATTGCCCGGGCCGAGACCCGTGACCCAAAGGTGGTCAATTATCTGAACAGCCTTGTCATTCGAGCCCACGGAAAGATCTATCGTGCCGACGGCGAGGGCACGAGCGTGATCGCACGATATTTTTCGCAAGATCTTCCGCGTGCTGTTCAAGATAACTGG
>CAZXTS010000200.1:0-5525 GCA_964643745.1 uncultured Chloracidobacterium sp. | reverse complement strand
ATGATCCACCAGTTATCAAGTACATCGAGCCCGCCCGGTAGCTTTACCGAGCCGAATTTCTGCAGCAGCCCGAGTACTGAGACCGTTGCATACAGATTAATGCCGCTTGTCCAAGCCGAACCGAGTGCTAACGTTAGAGTTGAGAACCATTCCATCGCGCCGACCTCCTTCGTAGTGGCGAAATTCTAACATGAAATTACGATTCTTCCGTCTCTTCGGTTCCGTCTCCGTCTTTCTTCATGCCGAATTTTTCCAGCCGGTATTGCAACGTCCGGAATGTGAGGCCCAGCAGTTTCGCGGATTTCGTTATGTTGTTGTCCGTCCGTTCCATTGCCTGCATTATCAGACTGCGTTCGACGTCCTCGAAATTTACACCTTCCGCCGGAAGCTTAAAGTTGGGCTCGCCTTCATTCGTGGTGACCGCCGAATGGCTGATATTCAACATTTCCGGCGGAAGTTCGTCCACGGTTACTGTTTCGTTCTCACAAAGCAAAATTGCGCGCTCGATGGCCGATTCAAGCTGGCGGACGTTGCCGGGATAGTGATAATCATTCAAAAGTTTCCGGGCGTTCGATTCGATCTCGATCTTTCTGTCCGTGCCTCGAGTGTGCTTCTTGACGAAATATTCGATCAGGACCGGTATGTCCGAACGCCTTTCGCGTAGGGGTGGAATTTCGATCGAAAGAACGTTCAGGCGATAATAGAGATCTTCGCGAAAACGCTTTTCTTCGGTCATCTTTAGCAAGTCGCGATTCGTTGCCGCGAGCACGCGAACATCGATCGGTATTTCCTTTACTCCGCCGACGCGACGGATCTCTTTCTCCTGCAACGCTCGAAGAAGCTTGGCCTGTAGCGCAATGTCCAGCTCGCCGATCTCATCGAGAAACAGCGTGCCGTTATTTGCGATCTCAAACAGTCCTTTCTTTTCGGCGACCGCACCCGTAAACGAGCCCTTTTCGTGGCCGAACAGTTCCGATTCGAGCAGGTTTTCATTGATCGCCGCACAGTTTACGGCCTGAAACGTCTCGTTTCCGCGAAGGCTGTTCTTGTGCATCGAACGAGCGATAAGCTCTTTCCCGGTACCGCTTTCGCCCCGGATCAAAACGGTTGAATTCGATTTGGCGATCTTTAAGATCAGCTTTTTGACCTTGTCCATTTCCGGCGAAACGGAAACGATCTCAGTGTCGAGAGCGGTAAGCTTATTCAGTGCTCGCTCGACCGTATCAAGCAGCTTTTCGCTGTCATACGGCTTCTGTAAATAATCGAACGCGCCGAGCCTCAGGGCATCGACTGCCGAATCTACCGAACCGTGAGCAGTGAGCAGAATAACGATGATCGATTTGTCGAAATTCGTGAGTTCCTTGAGCAGTTCGAGTCCCGACATCCCGGTCATTTTCAGATCGGTCAGGACAAGATCGAATCGTCGCGATTCGACAAACTTCATCGCCGCCTCGCCGGAGCTTGCCGTGGTCACGTCATAACCCTCGCCCGACAAGATCGTCTCTAAAATTTCACGCTGATTCTTCTCATCATCAACGACCAATATTGATTTTCTTGCCATAAAAACCTTGAATTTATCCGAAACTTGGATTATAACGTATAGCGTAAGAAAAGCGCTGTGATGAATCTCCCAAAGCTCCCGTTGTAGTAACTTTGTTAGATTCGGGCTCTCACATCCTCTTACTTTTTTTAACTTTAGTAGATTTCAAAATTCTTGGAGGTGGTTAAATGAACAAAAAAACAACTTAACGCTATTTGCATCTTTACTGCTTGCCGTACTTTGCATTCCAGTTCAAAGCGTGTTCACTCAAAAGGTGGAACAGCCACCGCTCGATCTTTCGAATCGAAACTGTTCGGAAGCTAGATTTGAAATGCCAGCATCAATAGCATTAGGAAACGATGCCTTCGAAATCTATCTCAAACTGGCAAAGTTACCGCTTACCGAACGTCGTTTAGCATTTAGTGAACTTTCCAATGAGAAGAAGGCGAAATTCTTCAAGGTGCAATTTGCCTTACAATTAGTCAAGCGCCCAAGCATGACAAAGGAGCAGAAGGAATTCATTTTAGAAGCGATTTCGTCGATTTCACCAGGTTTGTACGATCTTGAGAACTCGGAAAGCATTCGAAAATCTCAGGAGACGGGGCAACGTTTAGAAATGAAGGCGATGGGCGCTTTTTCTCCGAATGAAGCCTCCGAGATTCTTGCCGCTCTCTTCGCTGATAAAACTCAAGATGTCGCTCTCCTGCAAATATATAACGATTTATTGCGGAACGAAATCTTTGAGCGGAGAAATATAGTCAAGTCTATGCCGGTAGCAGACCGGATCAACATTTGGAAAACCCAACTTGCATATCATGTAGCGACGGCAAGCTTATCAAGGGACCAGAGTGAGTTGATTCTAGAGTTATCTACGGGCCTCTCTCCGTCAACTTTTGATCTGCCGGCGGCTGAAACTCGTGAGGAATCTGCCAAACGGTTGGAGGCGCTCGATTCAAGGATTCAGTCAGTTTTTTCAAAGGCTGAATCGTTCGCGATTTTTGAGGAACTCGGCATTCAGAAAATTGTGACCGATACAACGGAACACACCAACTCATTAAATGTCGATTGTAACTGCCGGTGGTATTGTAGCAGCGGTACTTGTGGCGGTACTGCATGCGGTGTCTTGGCTAGGGATTGCGGCCCTTTCGGCACATGGTTTTGCAATTACAGGTGTGGATAATTTCTGAAGTTCAGGTCAGCAAGACAAAATTGCTGACCTGAGCCTATGCTTAAAAGAACTTGCGTCAATTCTATTCTCAGGACTTAAATGAAACTCAAATCTATTCTCTCTGGATATTTCATTCTTCATTTCGCGCTGATCATAATCGGGTTATTCTCTCCAAACATTGGATTTACCTTAGTTTTAGGCTTTCTTGCTTGTTTCTTCTTCTCGCTAATTTGGATAAGGATCGGGGCTGATGGCCATTCAAGCGCAAAGATTTTATTGATCCTTATACTAATGCGTTTGGCTCTTTTGGGTGGATATGATCTGTATCTCACCCTTACAGAACAAGCAAGCTTGCCGTTCTTGATAATTCATCTCCTAGGTATCGTTTCCGGTTTTCTGTACATAAATTTGGCTGGCAAACTACGATTCGTGCTGTTTGTTTGCAGCTCAATCTTTGTTGTTTTCATGGTTACAGCCGGAGAGGACTATTGGCTTCATAAGATTAATTTTGGGACGTTTACTGGAAAAGTTGAAGCCTATAAATTGCCCTCGAAATTTGAAGCTTTTGACGAGACTTTCAACTTAATTACGGATTCAAAATTTCAAAACAAGATCGTGCTTTTAGATTTTTGGCATACGCGTTGTGGTGTATGCTTTGCAAAATTCCCGCAGGTTCAATCAGCTTACAATCAATTCCATAACGACCCAGAGGTTCTAATTTATGCAGTAAATAAGCCAATTGAAGAAGATAGCCCAACCCAAGCATTTGAAGTGATAAAAGAAAAGGGTTATTCGTTTCCTGTGTTGATCGCAAGCGACCCGGAATTACCGGAGAAGTTGGGGGTCTATGGATATCCTACGACTTTTGTTATCAACCCATTAGGGATGGTCGTTTTCAAGGGCGATATAGAGGGAGCGGTCAGAGCTGTTAGTGAAATGAAACCAGGAGAACACCTAGGCAACTAACTACTTGCACGTCGATTCCTTGAGTTGGTGTATCGTTGGTAGGAGTATCATGAATTTCGTACCCTCACTTTCTGACGATTCGACTACTATTGATCCGTTATGAACGTCAATGATCTTTTGGACGATCGCCAGGCCTAATCCGGTGCCTGTTTCTTTTGTTGAGAAATAGGGTTCGAAGATCTTCGAAAGGTTTTCTTCGGGAATTCCGCTGCCGGTATCGGAAATTTCGATACGAACGAATTCAGGGTCATCGTCTGCAGAAAGTTTTACATTCAATTGTCCGCCTTCGTTGCCCATTGCCTGCACGGCATTGATAAATAAATTGTTGAAAACCGATCGCAGGAACTCCGGATCGCCCATGATGTTCGGGACATCCTCGTGTTCAATGACGGCGATCTTTATATTGCTCTCTTCGGCCTGTGCCTCGACGATGCGGAGCGAATCTTCGACAACCTCCCTGGCATTGAGCGGACGCAGGTCAACATTCGCGGGCCGCGAATAATTTAGAAAATCTGAGATCTGTTGATTTATTCTCTTGACCTCATCTTTTATCTGCGAGATCAACTTGTGATATTTATCTGCATCCTTGCTCCCATCCGGAGCAAACTTTGACCGCAAATGGTCTAACGTCAGGTTTATGTAATTCAACGGATTTCGGATCTCATGTGCGATCGCAGAACCCAACCGTCCGACGACCGCGCTTTTTTCAGCTTGCTGTAGTTGCTCCTCCAGAGCCTTCGATTTTTCGAGCTCTGAGGTCATTTCATTGAACCGCTGCGTCAATCGGCCAATTTCATCGGTGCGGTCTGTCGGAATGCGAAATCCGAGGTCGCCATCGGCGATCCTTCGTGCTGCGTTTGACAGGTCGGTGATCGGGCTCGTGAATCGCCAAACAAGAAAGAAAGTAATTGCGGTTGAAACCAAAACGATCCCCAGCGTATATACAAGCGGTTCGGCCGCACGCCATGCGGCTGCGCTCCGGTCGTTCTTTAGAATGACCATTACATAATATCGTCCCTCGCTTGTCTCAATTGGAATCGCGTGTGCTTCATCATTTTGCTTTTTGTTCTCATCCGTTTTACGGTTCGGGAAGATTGCAGCGTCTTCGCCAAGCCGGGTTTCTTCCATAAGCGGAGGAAGGCCAGTTATTTCGTTCAACACTAGATATTCAGGGGAACCGTCGGGAGCGAATCGGGGAACGAGTTCACTGTTGAGGCTGTCAATGATCTGCCAGTTTTGATTGATCAGAATTACATCGACGATGTTCTCGCGAGAGCGGTCGTCAAGAAATGATTGCTGGGCCTGCAATATCAGGTCGTCGAGGAATTCGTCCTTTGAGGTAATACCGCTGACTCCGAGCGAAACCCCGGATACCAATGTGCGAAGCTGCAGGTCCCGCCTTTCATTATTCTCGTTTTGCGTTCTTAGATTCAGGTAAAACTGGATGCTAAGGGTTGCGACCAGCAAAAATGCAAGTATCAACAAAAGGCGACCGCGAAATGTATTAAAAAATCCCATTTTTAGCCAGGCTCAATTCACGGCGACCGTAATTATGCAAGTGCTTAAGATTTTACTTGCGTCCGCGTATATCGAATGTTATAGTGTCAGCTAGCAAATTCGCAAAGTCCCGTAATTGCAAAATTGTTCTAACCTGCGGGATTTTAGTCTCCTCGACACCAAAATTAAGCCGTTTCTAATTTATTTGAGGTAAACCATGAAATTTATGCGTCCCGAAAAGCGTTCGGCGTTTGCGTTCTTAGTTCTTTCAGCTCTTATTCTTTTCTCCGCTTCCCATCTGGAGGCCCAAACAAAAAGATCGACCGCAAAGCCCGCAGCTAAGAATGCCGCCAC
>CAZXTS010000199.1:0-5536 GCA_964643745.1 uncultured Chloracidobacterium sp. | reverse complement strand
ACGGCCGCAACCTTAAGGTGAACGAAGCCAAACCTCGCGAAGACCGCGGATTTGGTGGCGGCGGTGGTGGTGGTCGCGGCAACCGCGGAGGCGGTGGCGGTGGAGGCGGTTTCGGTGGTGGCCGCAATCGTTGGTAGTTCTTGTTCAAACGAACAGAAAGGGCCGCGGTCATTGGATCGCGGCTCTTTTGCTTAGGGTTTTCGTGCTGGCTGTTTGGGCCTTGAACGAACGAAATTTGAAGCACCCGCAGCCGGTGCATTTCCCTTCACCGTGAATTCTACCGAACCTGCCGTTTCTTCATTGATCATTATATCGGCGCGATACAAACCGGGAACCCACTGCTTATGCGGACGGCCCTGAAAATAGACCTCGTTCTGGCCTTCGCTTGTCGTGAAGCTTGCCGTAACGACCTGCATCCCGGCCTTAACACCCGTGACCTTTACGGCGACCAACGTCATTTTAACTGTTGCCGGTTCGGGCGAACCGAGCTTCACGATGCAATGGATCGGGATATCGCCGGGTTCGAACTCGGTTGCCGCCTCACCGGCAAAACCCTCCCCATCATCTTTCGCGAGATAGATCTCAACCGAAGCATCGGCTTCGGCCGGAGCTTGACCGAACGCACACGCCGCAAGAGCTGCGAATGCAGCGAGAATAACGATAATTCTGAACATTTTCGGTTTATTCCAGTGGTTTCTTACATACCTAAGAGCGCCGATCCCGGCATAAGGTTGCTTTTAACCAAGAGAATTTAAGGCAGTGCTTTGCGACGGCGTTGGCCGCCTGTATAATCTGCCCCAAGCAAAATGCGATTTGTCTTTTCACGCCGGTTCTATTTTCTCCTTGCCTTGGGCCTGATCCCGCTTTCGCTTTCGTGGAATATGCCCTGGCTCAGGTACGCTGTTCTGGGGTTCAACATTCTGCTGATCGTTGCAGCCTTCGCGGACTATTTCGTTAGCCGCAAGCTGCCCGAAGGGTTTTCTATCAGGCGTGAATTCGACAAGCGTTTTGCCATCGGCGACCCGACGACCGTAGGGCTCCATATCGAGAACAACACTCGGCTCGACCTTTATATGAAGGTTAAAGACGAGTATCCACCTGAACTGCGGCTAGGCGATCCACGAGAGGCCGAACTTGATATCGATGCTCGCTCAACTGCTGAATTCTCTTACCGTTTGACGCCGCCGAAACGCGGCAGATATGAATTTGGGCGAACTGCCCTTCGTTATTTGTCGAAGTTGGGCCTTGTCTGGTGCCAAACTTATATCGGCGAGCCGGAATCCGTTAAGGTCTATCCGAATATGCGGCGTGCCCGCGAGATCGAACTAAAAGCGCTCGGCAACCAATCGTTCATCGCAGTTCAGAGAAAGGCAGTACGGCGCGGCGAGGGCCGGGAGTTTGAATCAATGCGAGACTATGTGCGCGGCGATGAACTTCGGCATATTTCTTGGACCGCAACGGCGCGAAGATCAAAGCTAACAACACGGCAGTATCAGATAGAGCGCGATCAAACAATAGTTATCGCCATCGACGCGGGCCGGCTGATGACCGGCAGGATCGAGGGCGAGACGAAATTCGACACGGCGATACATGCTTCGCTGGCACTGATCTCCGCTTGTGCACGTGCCGGCGACAATGCGGGCCTGCTTGTTTTTGGACGGAGGGTTCGGACATATCTTCCGCCGAAGCGCGGGGTTGAGCACATAGATTCCGTGCTTGAAGCATTGCACGACCTCGAACCGGAATTGATCGAACCTTCGTATGCAAGGGCGTTTCAATTTATTTCCTCGAATCTGAAGAAACGCGCTTTTGTGGTTATACTGACCGACGTGATCGATAGGCATAGCTCCAAAGAATTGATAAATTCGTTAAAACTCCTGCGGCCCCGACATCTCCCGCTCGTCGCGACCATCGGCGACCGCGATCTGAACGCGATGGTCTCAGTGGGTCCTGAAGACATCCGCGAGGTGTTCCGGCAATCGGCTGCCGAAGAGATAATTCATCAACGCGGCTCCGCACTTCGTCTGGTCGAATCGCTCGGCGGACTCGCACTTGACGTTACAACGCAAACTCTCGGCCCGAAGCTGCTTGAGAGTTATTTGAGAGTAAAAGAACGCGGGCTTCTATGATCGACGGGTTCGACTCGATCAGGATACCGGCGATTATTTGAATGTTCGTTGAATTCGACGTAAGATTCTCGCGGCATTAATGGCGGAAACACCAAATACAAAGCGGTTCTGTTTGGATCTGATAATGCCATCGCATTACGATGACGACGGCTATGTTATCCAATGGAATCGTTCGGCGATACCGTCTAACTCGCTTGCCTGTCTCTATGGGCTTTCGTTGGAATGCGCCGCAGAAAACATTCTCGGCTCAGATACAGAATTCGAGATCCACGCCTTAGACGAGACCAACACAAAAATAGACCCGGCGAAAGGTCCGCAAGAATCGCCGCCACGGAATGCCGATCGAAAGCCCTTTGATTTTCTATCCAAAGTATTTCTTTCAATCGCTCGCCAAGCAGTACTATTGGATCTCGTTATATTTGCGGATGCGACTGATCTATCTCAGAGTCCGAAAAGACCCTGCGCGTTTTGACTATATGGACACCGCGCTCGAACCGGTAACGGATCACGAGGAAGATCGAGAACTGTTTCAAACCGATGCAGCACAGAAGTTCTTGGATATAGTTCACCGAAACGAGAAGATCACAAAAGGAGAGTTTGTTGCCTAGTTCCGCCCCTGCTGTTATGTCTGCCCAAGAAGTCGCTCTGATTATTTACACAACCAAATATCGAAAAGGCGGTGAACAGTTTCCCGCCGTCGCCCGCACGCTTGTGGCCGAAATGAGCGATCAGAATGGAGCTATTGAGAAAATCTCCAGACCGGTCGAAAGCAAACGCGGTATTCTGCAGATCTTCGAAGAGATACGTGCCGCCGGTAAAAGGATCAATGAATTTCATTTCATCGGGCATTCGGGAATGTACGGGCCGATGTATGGAACGGTCGCGTTTCCCGAACAATTCTCGCCGTACGAATGGGAAACGATGGACATCCCATTTGCCGAGGACGCTTCTGCTTTTTTTCATTGCTGCCGTTCGGCTCGTTGGTTCGCACCATTTTTTGCCCGCACCTTCGGCGTTAAAGCTCACGGCTTTTTCTGGTACACCACATTTTCCCGAAACAAGGATCGATATGTTTACGCCGGCGACCGTACGGACGGAAAGCTCTATACGATCGGCTGCCCCGGACGAAAATCGCACGGCCTGCTCGGCTCTGCGAAAAAGCTCGCGGGATTTATGCCGGCTGAAAAGATGAAGTCCTTCTGTCCGTCCGAAGTAAACGGTGCCGATACCTACAATCGCGTCGCTGAGCTGTACGACAATGTTTTCACTGATATCCGTGTTCGACGTGATGAATGGAATTGGCTAAATGAACATCTGCCAATGGGCCGCGATTTGCGTGTATTGGATATTGGCTGCGGAAACGGAGCATTGCTGAATGCGTTATCAGGTCGTATCGCTGAAGGCGTAGGCGTTGACGAATCGTCCGCAATTCTCGAAAAGGCTAGAGATCGGAACTCAGATATCACAAATTTGACGTTTGAAAAGATCAGCGGCCCGGTGCTTCCGTTCGATGATACTTCGTTCGACGTCGTCATCTCGCTAATGTCGTTTCGCTATCTGGATTGGGATCCGCTGCTTGCCGAAATAAAGCGAGTCACAAGACCCGGCGGAAAGCTTTTGGTCGTCGATATGGTAACGGTTCCTGTTAAAGTGTCGGAATATCCGAGGCTTCTGCAAAACAAGCTTCGGACACTGAAAGAGCAAAAGACCAATGCCGATTTTAACGCGGCGCTCAAGAAACTGGTCTCGCACCAGGATTGGAAAAAGATGCTCGAATACAATCCGATCCGATCTGAACATGAAATGAAATGGTATCTCGAAAGCCGGTTTCCCGGACAGAAGATGGAAACACTAAACATCGCTTGGAACTCGCGAATGGTTGCATTCGACAGCGGCCCGATCGAGAAGATCGTAGAAGCAAAGCTTTCGTATCCGTGAGTAATTATGCTTGGAATCATTGATTGGGGTATCGGCGGCATCGGTGTTTATCGTGAGATCAAAGCACTGCAGCCCAAACTTCCAATACTTTATTTTTCCGATACGGGCGCGACGCCGTATGGAAAACTAGAAAGGTTCACGCTCGCGGCCCGGCTTGATGATGTGATCGAATTCCTGAAAAGCAACGGTGCCGCCGAGATAATGATCGCTTGCAACGCCGCAAGCACGGCGATCCCTGATCTTGCCGAGCACGGGCTTAGAGTTAAGGGAATCATCGGATCAGCGGTCACTGCCGCATTGAAACAAGATCCGGTCCGGCTTGGTGTTATCGGCGGCCGGCGAACCGTCTTGTCCGGCGTTTACAGAAAGAGATTTGCGGAACACGGGATCCTGACAAAACAGCGTATCGCGCAGCCGCTTTCGGCATTGATCGAAAAAGGTGATACTTCGTCCGACCTGCTCCGTAGCGAAGCAAAGCGAATACTCATGCCGCTCCGCAATTGTTCACATGTTCTGCTTGCCTGTACGCACTATCCGGCGATCGAGGATATTTTGGCAGAATTTGTTTCGCCGCAGACCAAGTTCATCGACCCCGCCAGGGAAATGGCCGCCGGCGTTCCGAAAAGGAAGATCAAAGCGACAGGCACCGATCGCTTTTTCACGACAGGAAGTGAAAAGGCAATGAAAACGGCAGCGTTAAATGCATTTGGGGTATCAATTGGAGAAGTGGAAAAGGTCAGACTGCCCGAGTGACGTTGTCCTGGTCCGGCTCGGGCGATCGTCTTCCGACGAAAAAAAGATAAAAGAACATGATCGCACCGGTCGAAATGCCTACCGAGTACTTTACGGCAGGCGGAAGCGACGACGGCGATATAAATCCTTCGATAACACCGGCCAGTATCAAAATGAGCGCACAGCCGACAATGATACGCGTGGCCTCAATGCCTTTCTTCTTCAGTGCCTGTCCGCGTGTCAGGTCGCCCGGGTTTATCAGTGCGTAGCCGATCATCATCCCAGCTCCGCCGGCAAGAAATATACAGGAAAGTTCGATCACGCCATGGGCAACAACAAATTCGGCAAGCTCCGAACCAAATGCCGGGTCGAACTTGAAAGCTGTCGCAAAAACGCCGCCCAAGAACAATCCATTGAACACAAGAATATATAGAGAACCGATCCCAAAAAACACGCCCCAGGCAAATGCGTTGAAAGAGACCAGTATGTTGTTGGTCATAATCGAACTCGAACCGATCTGGTTCGCCTGATTAAGCGAGAGCCACCAACGGTTACCACTCTGTACGGACGCCTGCACGCCTTCCAGCCCTAGTACGCCGATGAATTCACTGTTGTTCAGAACCAAAAGATAAGCCGCCACAGCGGGTAGAAAAAATGCCAGAAATGAGATGAAGATATAAACCCAGTTATCTTGAACAGCACGCGGAAGATCTTGCGAAAAATATCGTGCGATCACG
>CAZXTS010000198.1:0-5612 GCA_964643745.1 uncultured Chloracidobacterium sp. | reverse complement strand
GATTCCGCACCGCCAGCCTGGAGCGTACGCGCCAGGTTAGCGGTCTCGGTCGTGATGTGGGCACATGCTACGAGTTTTACGCCGGCCAGCGGCTTTTCCTGCTCAAAACGCTCGCGGATAAGGCGAAGCACGGGCATTTCGCGGTCTGCCCACTCAATGCGCTGCTTACCCTGCGGCGCCAGATTGATGTCTTTAATATCGTATTGAATTGAAGGTTGTTCGGTTGCCATATTTGTTTAGTCTAGGAAGTCTAAAAAGTCTTGAATGTCCAGGAAGTCAAGGAAGTCACGAGTAGTCTTCCGAGACTTTCGCGACTTCCAAGACTGGCTAGACTTATACTGTTGCTGCGTCGCTAAGCGATCCGAGCAGGGCATCGGCCTTGTCGGTCTTTTCCCAACTGAAACCTTCACGGCCAAAATGGCCAAAACGTGCGGTTTCTTTGAAGATAGGCTTGCGAAGATCAAGCGTTTCGATAATGCCCTTTGGCGTTAATGAAAAATTCTTGCGAACCGCATCGGCCAGCTTCGAATCATCCACCTTTCCAGTGCCGTGCGTGTCAACGTAAACCGATACCGGCTCAGCGACTCCGATCGCATACGCAAGCTGAACCGTGCACTTATCTGCCAATCCGGCTGCTACGATATTCTTTGCGATATAACGGGCCATATACGTCGCCGAGCGGTCAACCTTTGTCGGATCCTTACCCGAAAAAGCACCGCCGCCGTGCGGGGCATAGCCGCCGTAGGTGTCAACGATGATCTTGCGGCCAGTTACGCCCGCGTCGCCCATCGGGCCACCAACGACGAAACGTCCAGTCGGATTGATATGAAATTTGGTGTTCTCATCCAGCAGATCCGCCGGCACCGTGGTTTTAATTACCTTTTCAAGAATGTCTGCCCTGAGCTGCTCGGTCGTTACTTCTTCCGCATGCTGGGTCGAAACAACGACAGCTTCGATCCGAAAGGGCTTGCCGTCACGATATTCGACCGTAACCTGCGATTTCCCATCCGGTCGAAGATAGGGAAGAGTTCCATCGCGACGAGTCGTGGAAAGTTTCATTGTAAGATCGTGGGCGAGCTTGATCGGCAACGGCATCAATTCAGGTGTCTCATTACAAGCAAAACCGAACATCAGTCCCTGGTCACCAGCTCCGCCGGTATCAACACCTTGGGCAATATCCGGCGATTGCGTACCGACTGCATCGACGACCGAACAGGTGTTGGCGTCATAGCCAAAATTCGCATCGTTGTATCCGATCTCGTGGATAGTGTCACGAACAATCTGTTTGTAGTTCACACGAGCATTCGTTGTGATCTCACCGGCGATGACCGCTAAACCCGTGGTGACAAGGGTTTCACAGGCTACGCGTGCCGTCGGATCCTGTTCCAGGATCGCGTCGAGCACGGCATCTGAGATCTGGTCAGCAATTTTGTCCGGATGGCCCTCGGTCACCGATTCGGACGTGAATAAAAAATTTCCGTTACTCAATTGATTCAAACTCCTTTCTTCTTAGGCTTTAAGAACTTAAATATCTCCCATTTGACAAACGAAAATTCTAACCCGAACCAGGCATTGGTGTCAAAGTAGCCTCGTCGTATGTTAGCAACCAAATGTTCTTTCGCGGGTTAGTTAAACACGAGGCCTGAACCTGAAAATGGCTGTGGTTCCTATGCAATTCGATATTTGCAATGGGCCGCAGAATTTGACGAAGGGCAGACCATCGTAAGAAGCAATCAGGTCTGCATTCAACGTTGGCGGAGTTTACAAAAGTCCAAAAGCGAAATGGCGGCCAGTAGGCCGCCAAATTCGTGACAATCAAATGAACAGTCACCTACATTCGAGTGATCAGGCTGCTTATTTTACCAACGCCGCTGATCCTCTCCATTTCTTCTTTTGCCATACCGGCCGTGTTCTGAATTCCTGCCAGCCGCAGTCGGAATTCGTCCGGATTCGTCGAGCCGCGAAGGGCCTCTTCAAGCGTGATCAATCCAGATTGATAAAGATAGAATAACGATTGATCGAATGTCTGCATCCCGTATTGGGAGGTGCCGGCGGCGATCGCATCGCGGATCGATGCGGTCTTGTCCTCGTGCAGAATGTAATCGCGTATCAGCGGCGTTGATATCAAGACCTCGACTGCCGGTACCCGTGTGCTTCCGGACGCTGATTTGATCAAACGCTGCGAAACGACCGCTTTTAACAGTCCGGCCAACTGGATTCTGATGGACTTCTGTTGATAAGGCGGAAATGCTGAAATGACGCGGGTTAACGTTTCTTGCGCGTCCAATGTGTGAAGTGTCGATAAGACCAGATGGCCCGTTTCCGCTGCCACAAGTGCGGTTTCGATTGTCTCGAGATCGCGCATTTCGCCGACGAGTATCACGTCAGGGTCCTGACGAAGCGAGCCGCGAAGAGCCTCGGCAAAGCTACGGGTATCAACATCGACTTCGCGTTGTGTAACAAAGGACTGCTTATCCTTGTGGAGAAATTCGATCGGGTCTTCGATCGTGACAATATGGCAATTCCGGGTTTCGTTGATGTGATCGACGACGGCTGAAAGCGTTGTCGATTTGCCCGAACCGGTTGTTCCGGTGACAAGGATAAGCCCGCGTTGTTCGTCAGCGACCTTGTTCAAGATCGGCGGCAGTCCAAGTTCGGCAAAATTTCGTACGGCATCAGCGATAACACGGGCGACGATCCCGATAGAATTCCGCTGCTGAAAAATGTTTACCCTAAAACGGCCTAATCCGGAGACGCCATAGCCGATATCGACCTCGAAAACTTCCTTGAAATGCTGCTTCTGGCGGTTCGACATCATCGAAAACGCCATCTCCAGCGTTTCTTCCTGTGTCAGCTTGACGACGCCTGACATAGGCACAAGCTCGCCGTTAATACGGATAACAGGTATCGCGCCGGCCCGTAAATGAAGATCGGAAGCACCGAAACTCATAGCCATGCGCAAAAGATCGTCTATTCTGGTCAGCATAAAACCGGGAAGGTTAGGTTCGGATCGACGGCCGGGTGAATTAGGTAAGTTGAAACAACACCGTCAAACAAAGTTTAATTGGTCGAGCTACCGCTCGTCAACCATTTTTTGTCACTGTTCGGTCAATCTGACCAGAATCCGGCAAAAATCCCATTAAACCCGACCATATTCGACACTCCATCAAGAACCTCGTATCATCAATAGTTTCGATGGCCGATATTTCCAGAATCAAAAAGGTCGAACCACGTTTTGCTCTGCCTGGCGGAGAGATCGTGGTCGAATACCAAGGTCTTTCCCTTGAAAGCGGGATGCAGCCGGCATTTTCCATTGATGGCCGTGCGGCGAGGGCAACAGGAGCGTCGTCGCGGCGGGCCGTTCTCGAAGTGCCATCGGTGTTTCAGGGCAGCCGTGATGCGGGCATAAAGCTTGACTTCGGCGGGAGCATTGCCGAGATCCATTCACTGACCATCGCCGAACTGATCAAAGACGGCTTTCATTTCGTTGCAAATCCGGCCGTTGATCCGAAAGACGGGACGATCGTTATGACGCGTTCGGGCGGCCGTGGGCAGATGATCGGCAACACGCTTTTCCGGCTCGAGGCGGACGGTTATGTTGACGAGCTTCCGGACAACGTGATGAATCCGACAGGTGTTGCGTTCGGGCCTGACCGCGAGCTTTATGTTACGAACCGCCGCGACGGGGTTGTTTACCGCATCGAGCGAAACGAAGAGGCCGTGCCGATCGCGAGCGGTTTGGGTATCGCGACGGGGCTTGCGTTCGATAAGAACGGCGTTCTTTTCGTCGGGGATCGTGCGGGTACTATCTTTCGAATTCTCGACGATGGCTCGCCAGATGTCTTCGCAAAACTCGAACCTTCGGTCGCGGCGTATCATTTGGCATTCGGGCCGGATGGTCGACTTTATGTTTCCGCGCCGGGGCTGGCGAGTCACGAACCAGTTTACGCTATAGATAAAGGCGGTACGGTCGAAACGTATTTCCGCGGTTTTGGCCGTCCGCAGGGGATCGCGTTCGGGGCGGACGGCACGATGTACATCGCGGCCTGCTATCGCGGTAAACGCGGCATTTTCGCGGTCGAATATGAAAGCGGTACGGCTACGCATATTGTTGCAGGAAATATGATCGTCGGGCTGTGTTTCAATGCCGAAGGCGATATGATCATCGCGACCGGCGAAACGCTTTTCTCGCTGCCGCTTGGTATTAAAGGAACTCTTCTTTCGTAAGATCATACAATGAAATACTTTGCTTTCATGCTGATGTTGTTCGACTTTGCTTTCATTCTGACGTTGTTCGTCGCGGGCTGCGGCCCGGCGATGGACGCGAACAATTTCCAACGTGCTGCCAATTCCAATTCGGCGAATTCAAATCTTTCGGCTCAGCCGACGAACGACGATACCGAGATTGCTAATCGGATCGAAGAGATCGCGAAAGAGGCAAACGGCCGCGTGGGCGTTTTTGCCAAGATGATCGATGGCGAAGGCAGCGTTTCGCTCAATGCCGACGAGCGATTCGCGATGCAGAGCGTTGTAAAACTGCCGATCGCGATGGCTGTTCTCAATCAAGGCAAACACAAACTTGACGACAAGATCACCGTCACAAAGGATGAACTCGTGCCTGACCGGATGCATTCGCCGTATCGCGATAAAAATCCAAACGGCGGCGAGATAACGGTCGGCGAACTTATCGAACTTGCAGTAGGCGTCAGCGACGGCACGGCGGCGGACGTTTTGCAGCGTATCGCGGGTGGTGCGGCCGGAGTTCAGAGCTTCATCGATTCGATGAATATCGATGCGATGAAGGTGAAATACACGCACAAGGAATTTTCAAACAATCCTGAACGCCAGTTTGAGAATTGGGCCAGCCCGCGTGCGACGGTCGCACTGCTAAAGGAACTGCAGGAGTTTCCGGCTGAGGAAAACACAGGCCTGGTCGCTCCGCCGCCGATGATCTCGGCTGAAAGTGTGAAACTGCTTCGCCGATTCATGACCGAAACGCCCACCGGCCCGAACCGTTTGAAGGGAATGCTGCCGAAAGACGCGGTCGTGATCCACAAAACCGGCACTTCGGGCACGGTCAATGGATTTACCGCCGCGACAAACGATGTCGGCCTGATAGGCCTCCCGAACGGTAAATATTTCGCCATCGCTGTTTTCGTAGCCGATTCGCCCGCCGACGAAAAGACCCGCGAAGCCGTCATCGCCAAGATCGCCAAAGCCATCTGGGACAAGTGGTCGGCCTAAGTCAGAACCGGCTGCGTGAGGTTGCGGCTAGTTCGGTAACCGGGAAGTTTTCAACGCAAAGCCGCAAAGACGCAAAGAAGTTCAGAGGTCAAGCTTCAGCTTGCCGGAATTTCAAAGATCGAGTCAAAACCGCCAGCTCCCCTCCTGCCCGAGGAGGGGTGGCCGGGGTGGAGGGAGCAGCGGGCGGCGAGTTCGGTGGTCAGGCACTATCGAACGCGGATCGAGCAGATCGGTCGGATATACGCGGATCTGTATTGTATATTTGCTGTTCCCAGTTCGAGATCTGAGATCTCAAATCCGCTATCCAAAATCGACACGAGCCCTTACTTACGTGCGGGCTACGGACACGTGCTCGACCACGTGCTCGA
>CAZXTS010000197.1:0-5665 GCA_964643745.1 uncultured Chloracidobacterium sp. | reverse complement strand
GGCTGGTTCTGGCAGAAGATCGACGGAACATACACCTTTCTTCTGAAGCTCGCAATGCGATTCCGATGGGCCGTTGTTCTCATCTGCATTCTTACCGTAGCTTCTATCGTGCCTCTCTACAATTTCGTCGGAATGGCATTTCTTCCGGACGAGGATGAATCGCTCTATCAGGTAAATTTACGGGGTCCTCAAGGTACGTCGCTTTCGGCAACTCAATCGATACTCGACCGCATCGCGAGAGATATCAGGGCCGAGATCCCGGGGGTTCGAAACACGCTGGTGCTTGCCGGATTTGGACGCGGTTCCGGACCTAATAACGGCTTTATAAATGTGGCTCTTGTACCAGTTTCCGAACGAGCCCAATCGCAGGCGGAGTTGATCAATAGAACCCGTCAAATAGCGAGAAAATATGCCTCGAAGGACTACTCGGTAACTGTTTCCGCATCTTCATCTATTGCCGGGAGCATCGGTTTGGGCCGCGGAGGTTCATCGGTCGGAATGTATATTGCCGGGCCGGATATGGCAAAGCTGAATGAATATGCCGATGCCCTTGTCGGGCGAATGAAGCAAGACCCCGAGGTCTATAGGGATCCGGATAATTCAGTTGAGATCGGCACGCCTGAGATCAGAGTTGTGATAGATCGCACGAGGGCCGCCGATCTAGGGGTTCGTGCCGGCGACGTTGCTCAAGCTCTAAATATTCTGGCGGCGGGCCAGCGAGTTTCTACATTTAGCGAGAATTCTAAACAATACGACGTTGTGGTCCGCGCGGATGAACCATTTCGACGTGATCGAAACAATTTCAATCTATTCTCCGTTGCTTCTTCAAATGGCGGGATAGTCGGGCTGGATCGGGTCGTACGGCTCGAAGAAGGGCTTGCGCCATCTTCGATCAGCCGATTGAATCGTCAGCGTCAGGTTACGGTCTCGGCCGGGCTGCCGCAGAATGCCTCTGAATCAGACGCTCTGGCAAGGCTCCAAGGCTATGTAAAAGATCTGCAATTACCGCCAGAATACTCGACCGGTGTAACGGGCCAATCGAAAGAACTACAGAAAGCGTACGAGTCATTTCTCTATGCGTTTCTGCTTTCGTTTGTGTTCATGTATTTGATACTTGCGGCCCAGTTCGAATCGTTCATCCATCCGATAACGATCTTGCTTACGCTGCCGCTGGCCGTTCCATTTGCATTGCTTTCGACAGCGATGGCGGGACAAACGCTAAACATCTTCTCGGCATTGGGCATTCTGCTATTGTTCGGGATCGTTAAGAAGAACGCGATCCTGCAGATCGATCATACGAACACCTTACGGGCCAAGGGGCTTAATCGATACGATGCGATAATTCAGGCGAACAGAGACAGGCTTCGGCCAATTCTGATGACAACGCTTGCACTGGTAGCTGGAATGATTCCGCTGACGCTCGGTTCCGGTGCCGGTGCTGCGACAAACCGTTCGATCGGAATTCTCGTTGTCGGCGGCCAGTCGTTGTGCCTTTTGCTTACGCTGCTTGCAGTGCCGGTCTTTTATTCTTTGTTTGACGATGCCGGTGAATCAAGATTCATTAAAGGCTTCAGTTCCGGGATCGGCGACGCTTTTGCGAAGATCTTTCGCCGCGACAAGGTTAAAGACAGCTACGTCAATGAAAGAGCGACGAGCAGTAACACTACGGCCGCAGCGGAAGAGAATCGTGGAATCGGAGGAGGCGAACCGGATCCGGCCGGATAAAAGTTTCAAATGAATCTCATTTCGCTAAATAGCCTTCAGTTACAGCTGCGCTTTCAGATTATCGTCGTCGTTTTATTTTCGGCCGTTGTGTTTTCAAACAGCGGGATGGCCCAGACCTCAAGCCCAACCCCTACGCCGTCACCGACACCTGTTCAGGGAGATTTTCGGGTGCCGGCACAGGCTCCGCTGCCGGACGATCCGCCTCCGGTGGCTCGGGATTTCGAATCGGTGTCGAGACCGCTTCCAAGCGTTGAACGCGTAGGTGTTTCGAACTCGGACGTGCTAAGCCTGACGATCGAAGATGCGGTTCGAATGGCATTGGAGAACAGCAACGTAATTGAAGTATCACGAAATGATGCTGAGATCGCTGAATTCAGATTGCTTGGAGCTCACGGTGTTTACGATCCATTCCTCGGTGCTGAGAGTTACTATGAAAGGTCATCGACGCCAACGGCTTCGGCCATCGGCGGTGCGGTTAATGGTGCGGTAACGCAAACCAGGTTTTTCGGGTCCGGCGGCATAGGCGGTTTTGCACCGCGATGGGGCGGAAGCTATTCGGCCCGGATAGATGCTTCGCGGACAACGACAAGTAACACGAATTCCTTTTTAAATCCTCAGTTTCCTTCGATACTCGCTCTCAATTATGTCCAGCCGTTGTGGCGAGGGCTGAGGATCGACAACAATCGAAGGAATATTCAGATCGCTTCGCGCAATATCGCGATATCCGGCCACCAGCTAAAACAGCAGGCCACGACCACGATCGCAAGTGTAGAGAACGCATATTGGGACCTGGTAAATGCTCTTCGGAATCTCCAAGTTGGGATCGATGCTGTCAGGCAAGCACGAGAACAACTTGAAAGCAATCGGCGATTGGTTGACCGCGGGGTGCTTGCTCCGATCGAACTTGTTGCTGCCAGTGCGCAGATCACCACATTGGAACAAGGGGTTTATACTGCCCAGGAAAACGTGACCCTTTTTGAGAACGTGCTTAAGACCCTTTTGCTTCCTGATCGCACGGCGGCCGAATGGTCCAGACCGATAACCCCGGTCTCTCCGATCGAACGAGCAGCTCCTGACGTTCAGCTCCAAGCATCCATCGAACAGGCTCTGCGTAACCGCCCGGAGCTAGCGGTCCTTGAAGAGACATCGAAGATAAATGAGATCGATCAAAAGTTTTTCCGTGACCAGACCAAACCGGAGATAAACTTGGTCGGCACCTATACGTCTCAGGGCCTGGCGGGAACCGAAACACCTGCAGCGATCAACCCGGCGACGGGCCTTAGCCGTGTTCCCGCGAACCTTGTCGGCGGTATAGGTACTTCATTTGGCAATCTGCTGAGTCAGGATTATCCAACATTTCGTGTGGGTGTAACGATTGGCATTCCTTGGGGGAACAGAACCGCCAAAGCGAATCTTGGTGTTGCCCGCGTCCAAGGTGACCAGCTGGCAAACTTTCGGGCACAAACCGAGCAGACCGTTGAAGCCGAGGTTAGAAACTCGATCCAGGCATTGCGATCGGCCGAGGCTCGTCTCGCATCCGCGCGTGCCACTCGAATTTCAGCCGAGCAGCTCGCCGATAGCGAGGTCCGACAGTTTCGTTCGGGGTTGACCACCTTCTATCTGGTCCAACAACGGCAAACCGACCTAGTGTTTGCACGAAGCCTTGAATTACGGGCTCAAACCGATCTGAACAAAGCCATTTCAGAGTTCTATCGTGTTACGGGCCGCACACTTGAAGTCAACAATATTGAACTCAAATAACAACGCGGCGATCAGGCGATATCTGCTTCAACTTGTATTCGACGGTCCCGATGCGATCAATGAATGTGAGCTATGTTGTAAATTTGACACGCTAGGCCGCTATTGGTAACCTAATCGTTCGCCTAGTTTTGGTTTTTTGTGGGTTATTTCCTGTGCAAAACTGATAAGCGAATGACAAGTATTATGTGTCCGGTTCGTCTAGGGGTTAGGACACCGCCCTTTCACGGCGGCAACACGGGTTCAAATCCCGTACCGGATACCATCTTTATACGTTCTAATTGCATCGAACAAACGGGATTCGCTTTAAGCTTAAGCGAATCCTTTTGTTTTAATAGGTAGGTAATGCGTAAAAAACCGTTTTTCAAGATCTTCGGATTAGTCTTAATTGCTATATCTTTCGCGACAGGCAGTCGAGTCCAAGCGGCGGATACGATTCTCGTAATGCCGTTTGAGAACCGCTCGGACAAGCCGGAGTTCAACTGGGTCGGGGAAAGCTTCGCCCTTTCTGTTTCGGAATTGCTCCGGGTTCCCGGGTTGAACGTGATCTCGAACGGAGAAAGAAAACTTCTGCAGCAGCGGCTTCGGATGCCGTTGACCAGCCTCCCGAGCCTGGCGGCATCGCTCAGGCTATCGCGCGAGGCAGGTGCGACCCTGTTAGTGTCCGGAGCATATTCGATCACTCCGGCTCAGGATGATCAAACCGCGATAATCGATGTTTCAGTAAAAATAGTCCGCGTTGCTGAGGGACGATATCTTAGCGAAGTGATAGATAACAGGCGAGTGAGCCGCGACATAATTCTCCGCGATGCTTTGGGAAATCTGCAGACCCTGCAAGGCCAGATCGCATATCAGGTCTTATATCAGCGCGACAAGGCTTTGCCATATTCACAAAATCAAATGATCGAGGCGGCAAGCAAGGTCCCGGCGCGTGCCTTTGAAGCATACATCAAGGGCCTTTTATCACCGCCGGGCGAGCTTCGAGAGAACTTCTTGCGAAATGCGATGCGGCTTTATTCTGACACGGTTCCGAATTCAAGCTATTCGGAAGCCGCGATGGAGCTTGGGCATTTATATTTGAGCCAACGAAAATTCAATGAAGCGGTTGATTCGTTTGAGCGCGTTGTTTCATCGATCCAGCAATGTAAGGATTCTGCGAAAGGTGAGAACAGGGCGGCGAACTGTAACGACGAAAGTTTTGCGGAGGCTTCATTTTACATCGGCACAATGCACTGGGAACGCGGGAACTTCGAGCAAGCCCTGGCAGTTCTCCGCCCGCTGGCTGAAGATCTAAAATTGACCAGTGTTTATAACACGCTTGGGGCAATTGCTGTACAGGCATCGCGGGCCGAAAAGCGAAACGAACAGAACGCTGCGGCATTGCTCGACGAGGGAATCGGGTTGCTCCGTACGGCGGCCGAATCGGCGGCGGATGATATGAGCGTCAAATTCAACTACGGCTATGCATTGTTCCTGCAGAAGAATTACATCAATGCGGCGACCCAGTTTAGATCGGTGATCGAATTCGCCCCTCGCGACGGTGAAGGATATTATCTTCTGGCTAAATCCCTAGCCGCACTGAAGGACGAATCGGCCACAGTTGTCGATGATCAAGCACGCACGTTCCTGGTCGCGGGAAATCGGTATGCGAACCTTGAACGCGAATGGCAAAGATCACAGTCGGTCCCGGACATTCGGATGCGGGTCCAGCAGCCGCGAAGAAGCGATTTCGTCAGTGTTGTGCTTAACAATCGGCGGAACGCACCGATCTCACAGACCCGCGTAACTGAGTCAGAGAATCTGCTAGCTCAGGCCCGCGTTCATTTTAAGAACGGAGCCGACGATGAGGCAATGGCTGCGATCCGCAGGGTCCTTTCCGGCGAGCCAATGAACGCCGAGAGCTATGTGATCCTTGGAAAGATCCATCTGCGACGCGGGGATCTGGATCAGGCGATGAGTGCGTTCAAAACCGCTCTCTTTTGGGACAATCGTCAGATAGACGCCCATATTTCGCTCGGGAAGATCTTCTTTGAGCGAGGCGAGTGTCTGCAAGTCAAAAACTACGCGGCACAGGCTCTGGAATTGGATCCGAACTATGCGGATGCAATTGCGTTGGGGCGTCAGTCTGAACGATGTTCCAAATAGTGTAACTAAATTGGGTTAGGCTTCAACGGTCAAGGTT
>CAZXTS010000196.1:0-5675 GCA_964643745.1 uncultured Chloracidobacterium sp. | reverse complement strand
GTTGGGGTATCGTTTTCGGCCATGGCGTGACGGGAAAGCGATCGCGGACGGGCCGGCGATATTGGATTACATTCGTGAGACGGCCCGCGAGTATGACCTTGAGAAAGAGATACGATACGGACATCGGGTGAGGCGGGCGGAGTGGAGGTCGGAGAAAGCGAGGTGGCGGGTTGAGGTAGATGTCAGCAGTCCGAACGTAAGTAAGGGCTCCGGTGAATCACCGAACTGGCCGCCCGCTGACGCAGGCGGTTCTGACAGGAGCCGCAAAGACGCAAAGGAAGAGCAAAGCGGGATTCAGACGTTTACCTGTAGTTTCTTGTATCTCTGTACCGGTTATTACAAATACGACGAGGGCTATACGCCGGAGTGGCAAGGGTTTGGGGATTATAAGGGCACGGTCGTTCATCCGCAGTTCTGGCCCGAGGATCTCGACTACGCGGGCAAGCGTGTGCTGGTGATCGGGAGCGGTGCGACGGCGGTGACGTTGGTGCCGGCGATGGCTAACGAGGCGGAACACGTGACGATGCTGCAGCGTTCGCCGACGTATGTGGTGACGATGCCGTCCGAGGACCGCATCGCCAACGCGTTTCGTGCAGTGCTGCCGGACAAAGCGGCGTATGCCGTCACGCGTTGGAAGAACGTGCTGCGGCAGACGTTCTTTTACGAGCTGTCGAAACGGCGGCCGTCGATAATGAAACGCCTCCTCGCCAAAGGCGTGCGGAGCGAGGTAGGCGACGAGATCGCCGAGCGGCACTTCACGCCGACATACAACCCCTGGGATCAGCGGCTGTGCGTCGTGCCGGATTCGGACCTGTTTCGGGCGATCAATGACGGCACCGCGGCGATCGTCACGGGCGAGATCGAGACGTTTACCGCGACCGGAGTTCGACTCACGAACGGCGACGAGATCGATGCCGACATCATAGTCACCGCGACGGGTCTGGTGCTGAAAATAATGGCTGGCTTGACGCTCGTCGTCGATGGCGAGACCGTGGACCTGTCAAAAAAGATCGCCTACAAAGGGATGATGTACGACGACGTGCCGAATCTCGCGCAGGCGTTCGGCTACACGAACGCATCTTGGACGCTCAAGTGCGACCTGACAAGCGAGTACGTCTGCCGGCTCGTCAAATACATAGACGAGCACGGCTTTTCGAGCTGCACGCCGCGGCTAAATGACCCGAGCGTCACGCGTGAGCCGGCTCTGGATTTCAATTCCGGCTACGTCCTGCGGGCGCTCGACGAGATACCGAGCCAGGGCTCGAAACACCCGTGGCGGCTGCATCAGAATTACGTTCGGGATCTAAGAATGCTAAGATTCGGCTCGTTAGAGGACGGCACGATGGAGTTCAAATAGAACGAAATGACGATACGTAAAGATAGCGTTGTGGTGATCACCGGAGCTGGCTCCGGCATCGGGCGGGCATTGGCGGTCCGCATCGCAAAAGAGGGCGTTGCCGGGCTCGCGATCGCTGACCTCAATACTGACGGCCTCGCGGAAACAGCGGGCCTGATCGGCGGCTCGGCAAAGGTCACGCAACACGTGTTAGACGTCGCCGACCGCGATGCGATGGCAGCATTTGCAGACGACGTCATTAGCCAACACGGACGCGTGACGCACGTCATCAATAACGCCGGCGTCGCCCTCGGCGGCAACGTCGCTGAGGTGTCGATAGACGAGATCGAATGGCTGATGGGCGTCAATTTCTGGGGCGTTGTTCACGGCACGAAATTCTTTTTGCCGCATTTGCAGAAAGAAGATTCCGCGCACATCGTCAATATCTCGAGCCTTTTCGGTATGATCGCCCCACCCGGCCAAGCGGCATATTGCGCGAGCAAATTCGCCGTCCGCGGTTTCACCGAAGCTCTGCGTCACGAGATGGAAGGCACGAATGTCGCCGTCTCCGCCGTCCACCCGGGCGGCGTGAAAACGAATATCGTCAACAGCGCCCGCATTAGCTCCGGCGTAACGATGACCGCCGAAGAGATCGACAAACGCCGCCGATTTGAGAACAAACTCCTCGCCCGCACATCGCCCGACGACGCCGCCGACATCATCTTTCGCGGTATGATGGCCCGCAAACCGCAGATCATCGTCGGCTCCGACGCCGCCATTTTGAGCCGCATTGCCCGACTATTTCCAAAGCAATATCTCGCCGTCGCCAATTTCATCGGCGGCGGCGGGTTGAAGAAAAGATAGTCCGTAAGCAAGAGTTCGATAGTGAATTTTGCGTCTGATTCACTGTGATATAATTTGCGTATGACTGTGCAAACTATTCCAAACATTGATGAAATGACAGCGGCGCAGCAGATCGAGTTAATGTAAGCTCTCTGTAAGAATATGAGCGAACGCCATCTGAATGAACAGCCGCCGGATTGGCATAGCGAATACCTATTGGATAGAGAGAAGGCCGTTGCCAATGGTGAGGATTCATTTGTCACCCTTGATGAATTCGAAGCTGATCTTCGAGCCGAATTGTAATGAATATACGGGTTCTACGATCTGCACGACGTACTTTGGTGACCGGGATCAAGTTTTACGAGGTGCAGCAACCGGGGTTGGGTGCCTATTTTCTTAGTTCTATTATTTCCGATCTGCGATCGTTGAACATCTACGCCGGGGTTCATCAGAAGTACGACGATTCTTTTTTCAGAATGGTTTGCACGAGGTTTCCGTATTCCGTTTACTATCGAAAGGACGGTGCGAATGTCGATGTTTACGCCGTGCTGGACGATCGACGAGACCCGGAATGGACTGCGGATTTTCTCAGAAAGGCAAGACCTTAACCGTTTGCAGCATTACTACTTGATTTAGGGCCTCGAAAATGTCGATTTCACTTCAAGCAATGGAATTTGCGAAAAAGGAAAGTGGGTTGGCAGAGGCCTACGAAATTCTAAAAGAGCAATGGAAACAGGGTGAACGTGACAGAGAACTTGGACTACTTCTTTTTTTCATTTCATGGTATGCAATGATTGAACCGGGATCAGACACGGGGTTCCACGAGACTGTTGGATTTGGACACGAGAGGAACGACGAGCTGAATTGCATGCTCACAGAAGTCCATGCCTTTTTCGAACCACAGATCAACGAGGACGTAGAAATGCTTTATGTTATCGGTTTAGCAGCACACATGTTCTACTTCATGTTCGACAACAGCGACGATTGGGAAAATCGAAGCATCAAATATCGCAAAATGTATCGAAAGCTCGCACCCGATAGAATTGATCCCGAAATCTTTTCCGGTCGTGGATTTTTTGGTGAGTATTATAATGGCCAAGCTAAAGTTGAAGGCGGTTACTAAGATCTAATTGCATCCCACAAAATTCATGACTAACAAGAATAAATTGATCGTTACAGGCGGTGCCGGGTTTATTGGGAGTGCTGTTGTTTGGCGGCTGAATGAGCTGGGGTACGAGGATATTTTGATCGTCGATCGGATGGACGAGACGGATAAGTGGAAAAATCTCGTGCCGCTCAAGTTCGCCGATTATATGGACGCCTACGATTTTATCGAGGAGGCGGACAGCTTTGACGACGCGGCGGCGATATTGCATTTAGGGGCGTGCTCATCGACGACGGAAACCGATGCGGATTTTATGATCCGCAATAATTATCAATACACGCAGGACCTAGCCGAATGGTCGGTTTCGAAAGGCATAAGGTTCATCTACGCGTCGTCGGCGGCGACGTACGGCGACGGGTCGGCGGGGATGGCGGACGGTTACGACGAGCTCGGTAAACTGCGTCCGCTGAATGTTTACGGGTACTCGAAACACCTTTTTGACCAGTACGCCGCCCGAAACGGCCTGTTCGACCACATCGTCGGGCTCAAATATTTTAACGTATTCGGGCCGAATGAGAATCACAAAGGCGATATGCGATCGCTGGTAAACAAAGCTTTTGATCAGATAAACACGACCGGTAAATTGCAGCTTTTCAAGAGTGCAAATCCGGACTATGCGGATGGCGAGTTCGGCCGCGATTTTGTTTATGTGAAAGACGCGGTGGAAATGACGATCCACTTTATGCCGGGACTTGCCCTTACTGACGTGCGGGCTACAGACAAAACGGGCGGCCTTTTCAATGTCGGTTCCGGCCATATGAATACTTGGAACGCGCTTGCCGATGCGATCTTCAAAGCTCTTGATCTACCAAAGAATGTCGAATTTATAGACATGCCCGAACACCTTCGCGACCGCTATCAATACCACACACAAGCCGATCTTAGCCGTATTCGAGACGTAGGTTACACCGCTGATACCATGCCGCTCGATTCAGCCGTCGCCGATTATGTGCGAAACTATTTGATGAAAGACAACCATCTCGGGGATTGAGATGAAGGCGTTCAAATGGGATCAAATCTTTCAACTTCCATTCAATGGACGATAAAGATCGGAATATTGATGTCGGCCGCGACGGGAATCGTTTTGATCGGCCAGAGTTCGTTGGTGGCGACACATCCGCTTATGGCGACGGCGGTGACGATCGATCTCCTTTTCACGATCCCTATCGCATATTACTTCATCATCCGAAAGACGTCAGTACCGAAGATTACGGTCGTATCGGTTTTCTTTGTTTGTCTATTAGCCGCTTACGCGATGGTCGAGAACGAGGCCAGCGGATTGCTGCAAGCGGTGACAAAGTTCGGCGTTCCGGCCATTGAACTGTTCGTGCTCGGTTATCTGGGATTTCGGATATACAGGACGCGGCAGGCGTTTGCGGATGAGGCATTTTCGGGCCGTGACCTGATGGAGAGGCTGCGATCGGCATTTGTCCGCGAGTTGAAACCGGCTGCCATTGCGCGGGCAGCTGCATTTGAGGTCGGTACATTCATCTATGCTTTCATCAAGTGGCGGCGGCCAGCCGGTATCGGATTTACCTACTACAAGCTAAACGGCTCTGTTTCCTTGTTGATGGTGTTCCTGTTTCTGCTCACCGCAGAGACCGCTGTAGTTCACATATTACTTGCAATGCTTAGCCCGACCGCGGCCTGGATAGCAACGGCGTTCAGTATCTATTTTGCGATCCAGATCGTTGCTCATCTAAAGGCGATGTGGATGCGGCTGATCGTCTTGACGAACGACGAGCTGTTGATCCGATGTGGGATCTTGGGTGATGCCGCAATCCGTCTGGGTAACATCATTAAGATCGAAAAACTGCCGCCAGGCTCGGACCCGACTTCTATTGAAGTTACCATGTCACCGCTTGGGCGACTGTCGAAACCGAATATTTCGCTTTATTTAAATGAAGACGCGTCGGTTTATGGAGTCTATGGAATTGAAAAGCGCGTTTCTCGGATTTTCTTCACAGTTGATGAACCTGATCGGTTTGTGTCAGCCGTCGCGAAAAGTCTTTAGATTGTTATGAAGATCTTTCACGGAACCGAAAATGCAAATATCCAAAGGCCCACGGTGCTGACGCTTGGGGTTTTTGATGGGCTGCACCTTGGGCACCAGCGAATTATGCAGACCGTTGTCGAGCGGGGAAAGTCGGTAAATGCCGTTCCGACAGCGATCACATTTGACCCGCATCCGCGTGCCGTTTTGCATCCCGAATCCGCTCCACCGCTGCTGCAAACGCTTGATCAAAGACTCGCAAATCTGGAAGTGTTGGGAATTGAGCAGGTCATCGTTGTTCCGTTCGATCTTGAATTTGCCGCACAGCCTGCCGAGAT
>CAZXTS010000195.1:0-5711 GCA_964643745.1 uncultured Chloracidobacterium sp. | reverse complement strand
ATCATCTTTCGCCATCTGGTGCCGAACGCACTCGGGCCTGTGATAGTTTACGCAACGCTGACGGTGCCTAGCGTGATGCTTGCCGAGGCGTTCCTGTCGTTCTTAGGCCTCGGCGTGCAGGCTCCTTATGCCTCGTGGGGAAGCCTCGCGTCTGATGGCATCAAGAATATTCAGATTTTCCCGTGGCAGATGTTGTTCCCGGGCGTGACGATGGCGTTGACACTGTTTTCACTTAACTTTTTGGGCGACGGCCTGCGTGATGCCCTCGACCCGCAGACGAGGAAGTTTTAGGAAGGAATTAGCCACCGAGTTCACCGAGTGGTAGAAGTAAGGCCGGCGATCGTGAACGGATATTTTTAAGAGTCTCTGTGTGCTCTGTGGCAAGAATCTGAATGGAGAATAACGGCACAATACTTTCGGTCAAAGACCTAAAGACCTATTTCCAGACCGAGGACGGCATCGTCAAGGCGGTGGACGGTATCTCGTTCGAGCTTGAAAAGGGCGAGACGCTTGGCATCGTTGGCGAATCTGGGTCGGGCAAATCGGTAACGAATCTTTCCGTTATGCGGTTGATTCCGGAACCACCTGGCAAGATAGTTGGCGGAGATATTGTCTTTGACGGCATCGATGTCCGGGCACTTCCGATCGAAGACGTTCGCAAGATCCGCGGCAAACGCATCGCGATGATATTTCAGGACCCGATGACCTCGCTGAATCCGTTCCTGAAGATCTCGACGCAGCTGATGGAAGTAACGCGGCTGCATCTTGGCCATACGAAAAAAGAGGCGTATGAACACGGCGTAAAGATGCTTGAGACGGTCGGCATTCCCGATCCGCGTTCGCGAATGGATGGTTATCCGCATGAGCTATCCGGCGGAATGCGGCAGCGGGTGATGATCGCAATGGCACTTTCCTGCGACCCCGAATTGCTTATCGCCGACGAGCCGACGACCGCTCTGGATGTAACCATTCAGGCACAGATACTTGAGCTGATAAAAGACCTGAAGGCCCGAATGGGCACAAGCGTAATTCTGATTACGCACGACCTCGGCGTTGTCGCCGGGATGACCGACAAGATAATTGTGATGTACGCCGGAAAGGTGTTTGAACAAGCGCCGACAAAAGAACTGTTCGCAACACCGGCAAATCCATATACAAAAGGCCTGCTGAAAAGCGTCCCCGACCCGGCACACGAACAGGGCGAACCGCTTTATCAGATACCGGGCCTGCCGCCGGACGTCGCGCACCTGCCGCCGGGCTGCCCGTTTGCCGAACGCTGCGACCGCGCTGAGGAAATTTGTCGGACTGAATATCCGCCGTTCGTTCAGATAAATGAAGGCCACCATTCGCTATGTCATTTTGCAAATGAGGTTTACACAGAATCAGTTTCAGAACGCTCGACTAACTAAAGCGATGACTATAAATAATAAGATACTACTTCCACTATTCCTGCTGATCGGCTCGGCACTTGGCTGTTCGTCGATCGAGAAATTCGTCGCCGAAAGCAACTCTACACAAAGTTCGACGAATTCTGCGAACACGGCGACCGCGCCGGCACGCGAAACTGATACCTCGGCCGTGTCGTTTACACCGAGCGGCGACCCAAAAGCGGATATCGAAAAGATGGCGGACCACTTTCTATCGCTCGAGTCATTCCGCGCAAAAATGACCAGCGAGGGAACAATGACGATGAATGCCGATCTTGATTTCATCGCCCCTGACAAATTTCGTATAAAGACCGAACTGCCGAACGGCCAGTCATCCGAAATGATCTTGATCGGAAAACAGACCTTTATGAAGATGGGTGACCGTTGGCAAAAGATGCCGGTCGATATCGGCACTAAGATACCGAACATGCGCGAAACGTTCACCCGTGAAGGAATGAAATGGTTCAAAGAAATAAAGTACGTAGGCGAAGAAATGGCTGACGGCAAGGCCGCTCACCTTTACACTTACGAAGGCGAGGCACCGGGCGGCGGTAACGCATATTCATCGAAGATCTGGATCGCTAAAAGTGATGGTCGCCCTATTAAGCTCAATGCGATCTATAAGAGTGGCGAAATGAAAGCGATGAACATCGTTTACGATTACGATAGCGAAATAGCGATCGAACCGCCGGTTGGAAATTGATCAATGGAAGAAAACGGAAACAATTTGATCTCGCTGCAGGACCTGAAAGTGCATTACCGCATTGGCGGCGGACTTTTTTCTTCGGAGAAGATCGTCAAGGCGGTCGATGGTGTATCGCTTGATATCGAGAAGGGCGAAACGCTCGGGCTTGTCGGCGAATCAGGCTGCGGAAAATCGACTCTGGGCAAAGCGATACTCCGCCTGACGGAACCGACCGGCGGACGTGTGCTTTTTAATGGCCGCGACCTTGCGGGAATGCCTGGGCGCGAAATGCGCGAACAGCGAAAGCATCTGCAGATGATCTTTCAGGATCCGTATGCAAGCTTGAATCCACGCATGAACGTCGGGCAGATAATTGGCGAACCTATCAGAACATTCGGCTTGGCGAGCGGTGCAGCTGCCGATACGCGGGTCGCAGAATTAATGGAGACCGTGGGCCTAAGCCGCCGTTTCATTCGCCGTTATCCGCATGAATTCTCAGGCGGACAGCGTCAGCGTATCGGTATTGCTCGCGCTCTCGCGGTCGATCCGGAATTTATCGTTGCCGATGAACCGATCTCCGCGCTCGATGTTTCTATCCAGGCACAGATAATGAATCTGATGGAGCAGCTTCAGGCAGACAAAGGGCTAACCTATCTGTTCATCTCGCATGATCTTCGGGCGGTCCGGCATCTTTCGGATCGTATCGCAGTTATGTATCTTGGCGAGATCGTCGAACTCGGCCCGGGCCGCGACGTTTATGCCGACCCGCTGATGCCTTATACCAAAGCATTGATCTCAGCCGTGCCTGTACCTGATCCCGAGATCGAAGCAAAACGTGAACGCATTATCTTGCAGGGTGATGTTCCCTCGCCGATCGATCCGCCCGCCGGCTGTCATTTCCATACCCGCTGCGCATACGCCATCGACGAATGCCGCCGCACCAAACCCCAACTTGTCGAAATTAAACCGCGCCACCAGGCCGCCTGCATCCGCATCTCGCCCGAACATCCCGACATCGAAGCTAACGTCAAGACTAACGATGTTCGTTCTTGATGTGAGCGATCTTACTCAGCAACGAGAGTCGGTTTCAACTCACACTCCCTGCCCGAGTCCTAATTTTCCGGCTTGGCGATCGTGGAATCCCTATTGAGCCGTTTCTCGCCATTGCTTAATACTGGCCCGAAGCTGTTCGGCGTCGTTCGCTGTAGGATTTAACCGAAGATATTTCTCAAGCTGTTCTGCTGCGCGAACCTTTTCCCCTTGGGCATGAAATATAACTGCCAACATCCGAAGAGCCTCTTTCATCGCGTCTTTGCCGATCTCAAGAGAAACAGAAAGTTCCTTTTCAGCCTCCTTGAACAGTCCCAGATTTGCGAGTGCCTGACCCAGAAAATAATGTCCGACCGCCGACTTATCGTCATTCGCTAAAGCTTTTCGTAAAAAAGGAACAGCTTCTCCATGCCGTTTCATCATTACGTTTGCGATACCGCGATTTATTAACGAGGGAATCGCGTTCGGGTTGATTTTGAGCGCCTGCTGAAACGCTTCGTCAGCATTTTCTAATTGGTTTATCCTCAAATATTGAACGCCTAATTCATTAAAGGCCACAGCAAATGTCGGATCCTCTTTTACCGATGTTTTTAACTGCTCGATCGCCCCAAGGTAATCCTGCTTCGCGGCCAGTTCAATCGCCGTTTCATAAGCAAGTAGGGCATTCTGAGGAACATTTGCAAGCTCAGCATTAATGACGCCGGGCTTCGCATCCGTCCCCGGCTTAAACGTCAGGCGAATATTCACGGTTTGCCGCACAGCAGGAGCCCCGCGAAATTGGATTATATCGACAGTTTGGGAAAAAGATTCATAGTCCTTTTCCTTATCGATGATGATCGTATAGTTCCCGGCCGGGAGCCCCGTAAAGGCAAAGCTTCCGTTCTCTGAGGTTAAAGAATTTCTATCGCCACGGGCCATTGTTGAGAGCCTAATGCGTATTGGCATCTGCAACGGCCGACCCGATGGATCGAAAACGATTCCATTGATCGAATTAATACCGCCCAGCCCAGTTTGGCTCGCACTGTCTGGTATAGTTGAAATCTGGGCAACGACCGAAGCTGCATAACCCAGCATAAGAACGCATATGCAAAAAAGCTTAATCATAACTTTTACCCTCTACAATTTTGTGCAACCCATACAGCATGTGATTCGCAGAATCCAAAGTATATCTTACATTTGATCGAATCCAGTATAGCTGCTCAATCAAAAATGGCGCTGTCGAAAGTTATCCGACAGCGCCGTGAAGTTTTGTTATATGGCAGTCATCTTAATGACCTTAGTTCCATAACTTCAAAATCAAAAACACCTAGAATCTAAAGGTGCCCATAAAGTGAACTACCCTAGAGCTACCGCTCGTTCCGGTTATACGGCCAAAGCTCGTAGAATCGAACTGAGTGTTGCCATAAACAAAGCGAGTGTTATTCATAATGTTTATGAACGTAGTCTTAAGTTCAAGCCGGACGGTCTCCGTGATCGGAAATCGTTTAGTTAGGCTTATGTCCGTATTGAAATACGTTCCGCTATTCAGGCTGTTGAGCGGAAAATTACCGAACGCACCTGCATCAGGTTGGCCCAATAGTCCCGCCTGAAGAGTCGAACTGGTCACCCGTCCATTCGCTCCGATTGTAACGTTCAGAAGAGCTGGGTTAAACCAGAAGATACCTGCGGGCGTTCTGTAGATCCCGATGTTTCTCCTGAACTCTTCGAACGAAATTCCCAAAAGCTGTGCCGGAAGGGCGTTTGCGTCTCCGCCGGCGGCAAATGTGCTAAATGAAGTTCGACCCGAAGTGATAAAGAACGGAGGCCGAGTTGACCACGAAGAAATCGCACCAACCGACCAGCCGCCAATTATTTGATTAACGACACCGGGCGAATTGCTGAAAAACTTCCGTCCCCTGCCAAACGGCAGATCGTACAGGGCGTTTGCAACGAACCGGTGTGTCTGGTCGTCGTTAGAGCGTCTGTAGTCGAGCCGTTTGTTGCGGAACGTTCGGAAATTTTCCAGCGTGCTCTGGTTGTTGCCCTGTGCATCCGGCGCATCGGTCAAAGCCTTGCTGAAGGTGTAGTCAGCCTGAAACAGGAGTCCACCCGAAAAACGTCGCCTTAGCTCTACCTGAAGAGAGTTGTAATTCGACATCGAATCGTTCCCTAGCAGTCGTGCCGCCAATGCATTCGGATTCGCCACAAAGAAGTTCGCGGGAATGCCATTTGCCGGGTTCTCACGTGCGGCCCTATAAATGTTGCTGAATGCCAGCGTTGAAGCTATTGAGGCAACATTGTTGTTGGCGAGATGACTCTTGAACGTTGCATTTGTAAAGCTGTTAGCAAGCGTTGCCCCAGTAAAAAACCTCGACATCCACGGAAGACTCACCTGACCAGCTAAACCCGTGTTTCCGAAATTACAAGCCACCTGCATAGGCATGTCGCAATTCGGATTTGCCGCTCGGAAAATGGCAAGGTTGTTCTGTGCACCAAGAAATTCCTGCAAAAAGCCGTTCTCGAAGATATTGACCTCATTGAAGTCAACAGCCCGAAAAAGCTTTACCGCG
>CAZXTS010000194.1:0-5729 GCA_964643745.1 uncultured Chloracidobacterium sp. | reverse complement strand
GTTTTGAAGGAAAAATAGGCCGGGTTCAGGAACGAGAGCATTGACGGTCGTTTCTCGAAATTAATGCTGGGAAGATTGCGTGTCTTGATCGTCACATTCGGGATCGATATGGTCTGTGAACGAGCGAGCAGATTTAGCGTGTAGTTGTCCCAACTCTTGTTGACGAAAACCTGCGAAACTTCTATCGGCGAGATTATCTGCTGAATTCCGTCCGAAAATACCTGTCGGAAGTCCAGGTTCGAAGTCAGGCGGACGTCCGCCGCCGCAGTGAAACCATTTGGAAAAAAATGAACGCCTTCAGCATAAACGAGCGATCCGCCCTGATCCGGGTTTTCCGCACTCGCACTCGGACCAAGTACCCGGTCCTTTACCGCATAAAATCCCGCATTGAAATACGAACGCGAATTGGCCCTGGTGCGAAGATCCAACCCGTAGCCAAATCCTCTTGATGAATAAAGGTCGCCGCGCACCGTCACATCGGCAGATCTCCCCAGCGTTTGATAATAAGCACCTGAGATCCGGAGGCCTTTGTTCGCTGAATAACCCACCGTCGGCGTAAGAAAACCGCTGGCCCGGTCGCGCTTTTTTATCGGGATGGAAGCATATGGCAAGGGAAGCAAAGGAAAGTCTCTGACCTTGAATCTCGCTCCTTTCAACCTGACTCGGTCGTTGATCTTGACCCGAGCCTCTTTTGCCGTAAAGGACCACTTTGGAACGGCCTCGTCACAAGAGGTGAACACACCGTTTGTCACGACCACTTCGTCCAATGAAACGCGCTCGACGCGATCTGCCGAAAAATAGAGCACTGTGCCATCGTCCGTCTGATTAGTGAAGCCGGTCGATTCTTCAAAAGAACCTAGCTTAGTGCGGATGTTCCAAACACCGCGCGTGCCGGTGATGCGCTGGTCGTCGCCCTGATCGAATATCACGTTGCCTTCGGCATTCATCCGGTCTTCGGCCTCGACCAGCGTAATTTTATCTGCCTGAAGGCGATAGATCCCATATCGGACATCAACATTTCCGGTATAAACGATAACTCGTTTACCATCTTCGCCCTCGGCTGTTTGCCGGTCGGAATAAACTACAACCTCGCCGTCGCCGCCCTCACGTTCGAAGCTTGTTTTTCTTTCCTGTGCCGGCTTAACGCTTCGCTCCGCTGAAACAGGATTGATGTTTGGGGTATCGGTTATCGGGTTTGCGACCTGCCGTTCAACAGGGTTTGTTTGCTGCCCGACGACAGAAAGCAGGCAGAGTGAAAGGAATGCAGGAGAAATTAAAGCTTGCCTTATCCGCATTTGAAATTCCGAGGAGAAAGTTGATGCTATCACGAAAGGCCAACATCTATAAAGTCCTGTGTTAAAATGGCTTAAAGACAACGGTTAACAGTTTATGCAAAGCGGCCGCCTATTGATCGCAGAGGACGAAGAAGTGATGCGAAACATCCTGCGCCAGTTATTTGAGGCGGCGGGATACGAGGTGTTCACGGCCGATACGGGCGAGAACGCGCTCAATATGTTTGCCGAAAATATTTTTGACGCAGTGCTGACCGATATAAAGATGCCGGGAATAAGCGGGATCGATCTGCTCGGCAAAATGAGGGCCATTGACCCTTTGACGATGGTCGTGGTCTTAACTGCGTTCTCTTCGGTCGATTCGGCTGTGTCCGCATTGCGAAATGGCGCATACGATTACGTGACCAAGCCCTTCAATAATGATGAGCTATTGCACACTGTAAAGAACGCCGTTGCCCAGCGAAAGCTTTCGCTCGAGAATCGATCTCTTCGAAACGAGATCAACAGGCAGTTCAATTTCTCCGAAATAGTTGGGCAAAGCGAGGCGATAAGATCGATCTTTGAGACGATCGAGAAGGTTGCCGGAAATTCTGTTCCGGTCCTAATTACAGGTGAGACCGGTACCGGAAAGGAGTTGGTCGCGAGAGCTATTCATTTGAATGGAGAGAATTCTGACGGGCCGTTTCTTGCCGTGAACTGCGGGGCTTTGTCCGAATCTCTTCTTGAAAGCGAGTTATTTGGGCACGTAAAAGGGGCGTTCACCGGAGCGGTTTCAGATAGAAAAGGCTTCTTCCGATCTGCCGAATCAGGCACCGTCTTTTTGGATGAGATCGGAGAAATGTCTACCGGTATGCAGGTAAAACTTTTGCGGGCTTTACAGGAACGCGAGGTCACGCCCGTGGGTTCCGACACTTCGCTGCCATTCAATGCTCGCATCATCGCAGCGACGAACCGTGATCTTGAGGCCGAGATCGAAAATGGTACCTTTCGCCAGGATCTGTTCTTTCGCCTAAATGTCGTTGAGCTGAACGTGCCGCCGCTGCGAGACCGGCCAACTGATATTCCGATACTTGCCCGGCACTTCTCTGCCCGTGTCGCGAACCTGAGCGGCCGGCCCGCAAAGCCGATAGAACCAGCCGCTATGGACGCACTAATATCCTATTCGTGGCCCGGAAACGTTCGTGAACTGGAAAACTGCATAGAACGCGCTTCGGTAATGGGTGACGAATCGATCTCGGTTTTCGACCTTCCGCCTAAGGTTATTGCGCATTTGGGCGACATCGGCGTTTCCGAAGCGGCCGAAACAAAAGAGCCCGGTACGCTCGAATCGATCGAGCGAAACCACATCCTGGCAGTTCTGGAAAAATTTGGAAACGACAAGGTGAGGACAGCAAAGGCTCTGGGGATCGATCTTTCGACGCTTTATCGTAAGCTGAAACGATTTCCAGAGTGACGATCGCTTATTTTGATATCAGTTCGACAATGAAATAATCCGTTCCCTCGATCCTGATCAGTGAGCCTTCGTTGAACGGTTCCCGAAAGAATTGATGGGCACTATATTTCTCGCCAAATAGCTTCTGGTCCTCGCTAAGATCACTTTTTGAAACAAGCTCGTTCGGGAACCAATCTTCCGTGCTAAAGCTTACACGCTCGGGGCCGGATACTTTCCTCCCCTCTTCGATCAAAGAGCTTGCGTCCTTAGGAAGGAAAAGCAAGATCGCCATTAGGGTCTTTCGTTCAGCTACAGGAGCATCGGTCCGTGATTGCCAATCAAGCCAAACCGCCTCTTCCGGGACGAATGGAAGATTGATGACCAGAGCAAGTTCGTCCGGATTCTCGTTTGCGGGCACCGTTGAAGCTTGAGGCGAAGAGTTCGTGCCGTTTGTTAAATTCGCGTTTGACTGGCCGGGCGAGGAACAGGCTAATATGAAGGCTGCAAACGAGATCAACGCAATGACGCAAAAAGTTCTTGCTTTTACCACGAAATAATTCTATTCGGCTGCAAGCGTGGATGCAATGCGGGAAAATATGAACGACCAAAAGCCATATATGCAAGGGGCCTGGTTTACCTTAACGGTCCTGTTTCTGATAAACACGGTCAACTTTTTTGATCGACTTGTGATCGGTGCGGTCGGTGAACCGATCAGGAAAGAGTTTGAGCTAGGCGATTCTGAACTAGGATTGCTCAGCACCGCATTCGTTCTACTCTACGCGGTAGTGGGCATTCCAATGGGCAGGCTCGCAGATACGGCCTCGCGAAAAAAGATACTCGCCGTAAGCGTATTTTTCTGGAGCCTGTTCACGTTCGGTTCAGGCTTGGCCAGAAATTTTTTCCAGATATTTCTATTGAGGTTGGGTGTCGGGATCGGTGAGGCGGCTTGCGCTCCGGCCGCCACGTCCTTGATAAGTGATATTTTCCCGCCCGAAAAGCGAGCTCGAGCAATGAGCATTTTCATGCTCGGCCTTCCTGTCGGAATTGCTCTTGGCTTTTATTTAAGCGGGGTGATCGCGCGCGAATATGGCTGGCGATACGCATTTTTTGCCGCCGGCCTGCCGGGAATATTTCTTGCCGTTTTGGCTCTGTTCATCCGCGAGCCAAAGCGAAACACGGAGCCAAGCGGCGGGATCAAGCTGTTCGACGCGGATTCCTATAAGGCTATTCTCAGTTCCAGAACGGTGCTGTGGCTTATTCTTTCCGGAGCGGTACATAACTTCACAATGTATGCGCTGTCATTTTTCATCACGCCGTATCTGATGCGGTATCACCAAATGGATATTCGCGAAGCCAACTTGATCGCGATGCTTGTGAACGGCATCTTTACGCTGCCGGGACTTTTGCTGGGCGGATTTGCGGGAGACCTTGCAAGGCGATGGCGGATAGACGGCGGGCTACTTATCGTTGCCGGGGCGATCCTGGTCTCCGCTCCGTTGTTTATGATCGGAATCCTTTCGGAGGCGGGAGATACGTTTACATTTACCCTGGCAATGGGGACCGCGTTCGCCCTGATGTACTTTTATTATTCGGTCACTTATGCGTCGATCTCAGAGGTTGTTCCGGCGGAGGTGCGGGGTACGGCAATGGCGGTTTACTTCCTGGCTATGTACGTGCTTGGCGGTGCATTCGGCCCTTTCCTGATCGGCGCCCTGAGCGATCATTTCACCCGGCGTGCGGCAACTTTCAGCGGGGTCACTGACATGGCCGCGGCATCGCTTGAACCTTTCAGGGCAAGCGGGCTGCAATCCGCAATGCTCATAGTTCCGATATTGTGCGTTGTTCTTTCGTTGATAATGTTCATGGCGGCGAGGTCTTTCAAGACGCACCGTGACTAGCTCATAAGCGGCTTTTTGATGCACTTATTTCTCGGTATCCGCTGATGATGGCTTACAAAACTTTACACGCGAATGTTCAAGGAACGAATCGTAAGTAATGTAAAATCAGAGTTTTCAGAAACCGATTATGCGTGCAAAGTTTTTAAAAAATGGCGGGTTGTTCATTTGTATAGGCCTCGCTTTGATGGTCGGCGGATGTTCCTACCTAAGTTCGAATTCGGCCCCCCAGCGAAACAATTCAAATACTTCCGAAACTGCTGAAGCCGTTGTGACACTGACGGTCGGGAAGACCGAGGCTCGGGAAGTTCCGGCAGTTGTTCAGGCAACCGGAAGTATGGTCGCTGACGAGACATCGAACATTGCACCAAAGATCGCCGGGAAGGTTTCGGACATTGCCGTTAATTCCGGCGATTTTGTTACAGCCGGGCAGGTCATTGCACGGATAGACGATCGCGATGCAAGGCTTCGAATTGCAAGCGCGGAGGCGAGCGTCAAGCAGGCAGATGCCGCGGTCCGGCAGGCTGCAGCACGACTCGGACTCGGGCCAAATGGCCGATTCGAGGCTTCCGCGATACCTGAGGTTCGTGGAGCGAATGCAAATTACCAATTAGCTTTAGCAGAATTTAGACAGGCCGAAGCGAACGAAAAAAGATATCGAGAATTGGTCGAGACCGGCGATGTCGCAATGATCGCCTATGAACAATCCAGAACGACCCGCGACACCGCACGCGCTCGGGCAAATAACGCCAAAGAACAGTTGGATGCCGCAATAAACACAGCACGCCAGAGCAATGAAGGGATCAGGAGTGCTGAAGCAAACGTGGTGGCTGCAAGAACGCAGGTTGATATCGCCCGGCAGGAATTGGCCGATACGGTCGTCCGAGCTCCATTTACAGGTTTCATCAGTAACAGACAGGTCGCGGTCGGTGAATTCGTTTCAACCGCAACCGTTCTAGTCACGCTTTTGCGTACCAACCCGATAAAGATCCAGATTCAGGTCGCTGAGACTGATGTTCCGCAGATCGTTCTCGGCCGTGGGGTGTCGATCGTGGTCGACGCCTATAAGGGCCGAAGATTTGCGGGCACTGTTACGTCGATCAATCCGGC
>CAZXTS010000193.1:0-5768 GCA_964643745.1 uncultured Chloracidobacterium sp. | reverse complement strand
TCGTCCTGAAATATCAGCGGATTGTCCGTGACGGAATTTAGCTCGATCTTCAGCAGCCATTCGGCGTACGCGACCGCATCGCGACACGCACCGTGAACCTGCGGCATGCAGCGAAGCGTGTAGGCGTCCTGAACATTTGTCGGATCAAACTCGCGGACGAAATCGCTGTCTTTTAAAAGGTTTCGAAGATTCCTCGCGGTGTCGATCTGTCGCGGATGCGGCCGAACCGCGTGAATACGTTCGTCAAAAGCAAGCAAAGTTCCATGCAAAGCTTCCAGACTTAGACACCCGGAAATATCTGCAAGATCTGATAAGCGGATCGCCTTCGCCGTTTCAAGCAAACCAACCGCGGTCATCACCGTCGTGCCGTTCGTTAGTGCTAATCCTTCTTTTGCCTTCAGTACAATCGGCGACAACCCGGCTTTCGCCAAGGCTTCCGCTCCGGAAACTATTTCACCATCAAATTCGGCTTTGCCTTCGCCGATCAAAACACATGCCGAATGGGCAAGCGGTGCAAGGTCTCCGCTTGCACCAAGACTTCCCTTTTCCGGAATTATCGGATGAACACCGCGGTTCAAACATTCGAGCATCAGTTCGAGTGTTTCAATACGAATACCGGAAAAACCTCGTGCAAGCGTATTCGCACGGATGAGCATTATCGCCCGCACGGTCGCCGTATCGAACGGATCGCCAACACCGACCGCATGACTGACCACAATATTCCGCTGAAGCTCCTCAACCTGCTCACGGCTGATTATCTTGTCCTTGAACGCCCCGAACCCGGTCGTAATGCCGTAAGCGATCTCACCGCGTTCAAGCAAAGTATCGACCGCCGCCGAGGCACGATTCACGTTAGCCTTCGCCTTTTCATCCAAAACAACGCGAGGTTCGCCCGGTCTGCCGTACGCCACCGCAAGCACTTGTTCAAAAGTAAGGCTTTCGCCGTCGATTACTATTTCTTTCACGAATCTATCTCTTTTCACCTTTCATCAGATCATAGACGACTTCCTGACAGCCTTCCCCATCTACTTCAAACAATCCATCATTTAGGGGATCAAATTTCGTTTCGTCCTCTGGTTCCTTATCCCAGAAACCTCGAATAAACTCATCGTCAACTCGAAATCGTTTATCTGTATGTATTCTTAATTTATATGTGTCGATCGGCAGGTCCCAGAACTCAAAGAATCCATTCCGGTTAGTTGAGCGATGAATAGTGCGTTTCTTCCCAACGAGTTCAATTTCTGTGTTCGGAACCATGGCCTTGAACCTTGGCCAATCATCTTCATCATATTCGTATTCTCGCAGTGAACCGTAAAAGAAAGAACGTCCCAGTGACGAGGGTAGGTTGTCGAGCCAGGAGATTTCGCCCTCGCCTCCCATGACTCGTCTGCTTTGCCCGCAGGCAATCGGAGTAAGCCGATTCGGGTCGTTGAAACGATGCAAGTAAAGAAGAAAGGACCGACCAATATCTTTCTTTTGAAATTGGTAATCGCACGACGATGCCGGCTGCCAGATCTCGATGGAATTCTTTAGATCGCCTTTATATGCTTTTGTAATCGACAAAACTGCAAACTGACCACTATTGAACGCATTTGCAACCCCGGGATTGGTCACTTTTCTAAAACTTATTACTTTACCAACAATGATCGCTTCTGAATTTTCATATGCCTCACAGACTGTGTCGAAATTCATGCAGAGACACGCAAAGGATGCAGTCGCACCTATCATTAGGACAAGGGTTGCAAATAGTAGTTGGGTCAATCTCATATTGTATCTCCCTTTACAATTGTTTGAGCGATCAAGGAGATGCCAAACTCGTAAGCCGCAAATCGATAATCCTGCATACCTAGGATTAACAAATTCGATTGTTTCCCGATCTCAATCGAACCATGTATTTCGCCCAATCCGATCGCATAGGCTGCGTTGATGGTTGAGGCGTTCAATGCTTCCGAAGGCAATAGTTTTTGATAACGACACGCGATCGCCATTGCCATCGGCATCGATGGGCACGGCGCCGAACCCGGGTTGTAATCGGTTGAAAGTGCGATAGCACAACCCGCATCTATCAATCGTCTAGCCGGTGCAAACTCCGTCTTTCCCGCATTGAAATTTTCTGTCGGAATGACAATGCCGATCGTTTCGCTCGCGGCGAGCAATTCGATCTCTTCATCGGAGATAGCATCCAGATGATCGATCGACGCTGCTCCAAGTTCGATGCCAAGCCGCGATCCGCCTAGATTTGTGAACTGATCAACGTGTGCTTTGATGCCGAATCCGAGCGATCGGGCTGTACCGAGCAATCGTTGCATTTGGCGAAGATCGAACGAATTTCGCTCGGCAAAAATGTCGCAATAAAATGGTGTTTCCGTCTTCGCGAGATGCGATGTTTGAAACCATTGCCAAGCCAGCGGCAGCATCTCATTACAGATCAGTTCAACGTAACCGTCCGCATTATTTTTGAATTCTGGTGGCACAGTGTGTGCGGCCAAGAAAGTTGGGACGATCGTCATCGGATGCCGACGGCTTAGTTCACCGATCACCCGAAGCATTTTCAACTCTGTCTCGGTATCGAGTCCGTATCCGGTCTTTATCTCGCAGGTTGTAGTTCCGCAGGCTAGCATCTTGTCCAAACGCTTCAAGCCGGATTCGATCAACTCTTCTTCCGTTGCCGCCCGAGTATGTTGAACCGTAGAAACGATCCCGCCGCCGGCCGCTAGGATGTCAAGATATTCGGCACCTTTGATCTTCAGTTCGAACTCATTCAACCGGTCGCCCGCGTAAACGATATGCGTGTGCGGATCAACAAAACCGGGACATACGACTCGGCCTTCAGCATCTAGCAGTTCGTCCGATTCAAATTCCGCTAGTATTTCTCGAGAAGTTCCAACGCCGGCAAATCGGCCGTTAGTGATCGCAACCGCGCCGTCTTCAATGATCCCAACGTCGCACATAGCTTCGCCCCGCTTTGGCCCATTAGGCGAAGCACAGGTTACAATCTGTCCAATGTTGTGAACGATAAGATCGGCTTGCTGCATCAAAAATCTTTTTTCGCGACCTTTTTATGACTTTCGTTGACGAGAAGCACCGCCGCGGAACCATACCACGGTGTCAATTCTGCGACCATCATTCCGGATGTGATGACCGGATCGGTCTCGACCAATTTCTGTGCTTCCTCGATCGTCGCAACGTTGAAAAGAAAGATACCGCGGTACGCACGATTGTTCTTGCCAAATGGTCCAGCAAGCGCAAGCTTGCCCTCGTCTCCAAGCCGCTTCATATTCGCCATATGCCCGGCAAATATCTCGCTCCGCTGCTTCGCATCTTGGATCTCAGCATCTTTCGGCCCGGTCTTTAGAATGCAGAACACATAACTTTTCATTCCGAAGTCATCCGCACCGAGCCGTTTCGCGAGCGATTCATCAAATTCCTTTTTCGGGGCCGGCTCGGAATTCTGCGCAGCGATATTGCCGGAAAATAGAACCACACAAAAAAGAGCCAATAAATAAATACTATTTCCTTTCATATTTTCTCCCGCGATCGTCGTAACTAGGATCGCCAATTCCATTTTTCTCACTGTGCTTGCTCTGAATCTTCTGTCCTTTCCGTCTCGTCTAAAAAGATAAGATGCTTGTATTTATTGTAAAGAAACGAGGCAACAAGCAGGGTCAAGCCGACAGTAACAAATAAAATGGTCTTTGGAATTGTATCAAGGTCCGCCGCGTCATAGAAAAAGAGTTTTAAGAGTGTAACGGCCAGCAGAATGATCGCTGCGATCCGCATATGTTTACGGTTTTGTGCGATACCGTATGCGATCAAACAAACAGCGAACACGCCCCACAATATCGAAAGTCCAAGTTTTCCTGCGTCCGCGATCTGAAACTGAGCCATCAGATTTAGTAACTCACAGCTCGATACGATAAAAAGGACTATTGTTGTGATCAACTCCAAACCAATTCGCTGCATTTCATCAGGCAATTCTTTTGAGAACAGGCCCGAACGGCGATAGAGATGGAAAGCATAGATCAAACCGCCGGCGAACACATAACTTATATACCGGATCAGGATCTTAAACGGATCAGCTAGTTCATTCTGTAGATAGCTTTCTTGAAGTTCATGAAAACCAAACATTCCCGCAGTTACAAAGATGAACAAGATCCCGACACCGAGAATACAATTCGAGGCAGCGACAAGTTTCGATCTTAGCTTGGTAAGATTTACGGCGGCCATACCAACCGCAAACGCCATCGTGTAAATCAACTGCCAGATCAAGTTGAATACTGCTAGATCCTCGTACGCCCGATCTCGGAACTCTACCCCGGAACTATTTAAACTTACGGCTGCTAGATGATAGTAATTTGCGATCTCGATCCGAAATGCGTTGTAAAAAATGAAGGTGCCGATCATAGCTATCGCGATCCCGAAAGGACTTCGTAGGTACTTGGGAATTGCCGCGTCAACATCCTCAATGCTGTTAATAAAATAGACAAAACCGAATGCAGCGACCAGCACCATCGCCGTGACCAGATCCCCGTTCGCAAGCGGGATCGGGTTCGCATTGCTGACTTCAAACGTCTTCCCAGCATAAGTCGTCAGCCAATCGAAGAACATACTCGCGACCGACAAGCAAAGCACCGGATAGGCCATGAACTCGAAGACGCGGACCGCATGACTGCGTCCGTACCAAAAGAGCAGGGCACCTTCGACCGCCCAGATCATCGTGACGATGTTTCCGTCAAATTGAACAGGTACCGTAATTGTTAGGAACGTAAGTATAAGTATCGAAACGACATGCAGAATGTCTTCGGCCTCGCGGCGGAACTTTGACACTATTGCCCAAACACCAAAATGAATTCCGGCATTCGCGAATGTGAAAAGCCCCTGGAATGATTCAAGGCCGTTTCGTGCAAGTATCGAATAACCCAACCCGTAAAATACGAAAGCATTGGTCAAAATAAGGCCGGTGTTCTCGATCAATGTTAGTTCTTTCGTTATCAGGCGGTGACCCAATACCGTTCCGTAAAACAAAAGAAAGATGAGCAATGCAAACACTGGTGCAACTAGCGCGTTCTCAGCTTGAACATGTCGTTCGCCATACCAAACGACGAACACGATCCACGTAAGTATGAATGACAGATAAACTGGAGGTCGCCCAAAATACTTAAAGGAAGCAACTAGGATAGCCGCTGAAACAATGGTCATTAAGCTGAGGAGGACCCACGTCTCTTGCGTAGCCAAGCCGCGTTCGACCAGGCACAAACAGGCGACGTAGTATACAAATCCTGTAAGCATCGGTGGCACATTATCCGCAATTTGACGCTCTACTTCAGACGAACGCTGGACTATCGAAACGGCAAAAAAGATGGCGAAGAAAACCGCTACGAACAATAGCGTCGGATAAACGTCGGTGCTTTCCGAATACCTGGAACCGAACCATCCGAAAAATATTAGCCAGGTAAATCCGAAAGAAGTGTAGAACAGCAGCGTCCAATTTTTCCTGAGAGAAACTGCAAGAATTCCAAGATTGATCAGAGTCATGTACGAGAACAACACGACGTAGTTGCCGGAATCGCTGCTCAGAAGAAAAGGTACGCCGTACGCCCCGACCAGTCCGATATGCGCCACGACTTGACGGTTATATGCCACCGACGCCGCAACGGTGAAAATCGTGAAGATCACCATCAAGGCAAAGGCACTGGACTGCGGAATCAGGCCATAAAGCGAATAAGCGAAGTATGTTACAAAGTACATTATCGCCATACCGCCGCTTA
>CAZXTS010000192.1:0-5783 GCA_964643745.1 uncultured Chloracidobacterium sp. | reverse complement strand
ATATTTTGTCGAAGCTTTTGTTCTTGAAGCTTGGATCGGGAAATTCTGTGTTTATGATAGTCGCAGTGCCGGAATCGATCAGATCAGCGTTCGTCTGCTCCGCCACGGTTGACATTGTTTCCGAACGATCTATAGCGGTAATGTGACCTGTCGTTAATTTTTCAGCGACAAGCCGCACGGCATTGCCGCGTCCGCAGCCGATCTCCAAGATCTGATCGCCCGGCTGAACGTTTAATATCTCAACCGCCCACATCAGCCGATCTAAGCTGGTTCCGTTCATTGTTTGTTTAAACGTCTGATCCAAGAAACTCTCGAATGAGTATCAAATACTCTATACCCGAAGTGATCGAATTGTGGGTTTGCCCAGCCATGATCTTGACTATGACTTGGTCAGATGGAAACTTCTGGGCGAGTGCATCGCTATCTTTCCTTGGAATGGTTCGGTCATTCTCTGCAATTAGAATGAGGGTCTTAGCCGTTACGTGTTTCACATGAGAAGCAGAATCGAACTTGTCCCGCAAGATCAAACCAACAGGAAAAATTGGAAAATGCCCTTTCGCCACATTTTCGATACTGTCGTATGGAGTGATCAAGATCAACCTATCAACCTTTCGAACAGATGCGAGACGAACGGCAACACCTGTCCCTAAACTGCGGCCGATGACAGAAACGTTCGGAAACTTAGCGTGGACGTGATCGTAAACGGCTATTGCGTCTGCATACAATGCGGTTTCGGACGGAGTTCCAGAGCTTCCTCCATAGCCTCTGTAATTAACGAGAAATAGATTCTGCTCCGGAAAGGCGGCGGCAAAGGAACCAAGATAGTAAGACACATCATCGGCGTTTCCACCGAACAAGATAATGGCATTAGCACTGTCAGCTGGTCGCGTGAGAATTCGCAGCGTCTCGCCTTCCGATTCGATCGATATCGACTCGACGTGTGCACGCTCTGGTGTAGGGAAGTAAAGAAAAGATCGCTGAACTAAGAACAAAAGGACGCAAGCTGCCAAATACAGGGCTGGTACAGCGACCAAGAGCATGAAGGCGATTCGTTTTAGAGAGATCCGTCTCATATCTATTTCTTTCTCATCATATCAGCTAGTCGAAAGACATTATCGAAATTTGAACCCAAAGCCCTGAGGCAATTTACCAGTGAATAGCGATACTTTATACTCTTGCATATGTCCGAAATCGTCGCCATTGAATCAGTTTTGACCGAGGATCGCGTTTTTCCTCCGCCGGCTGAGTTTGCTGCAAATGCTCATGTTAAAAGCTTCGGAGAATATGAAAAGCTGTATGCCGAGGCGGCCGCCGATCCGCAGGCGTTTTGGGCTAAACAGGCTGAGGCGCTTCATTGGTTCAAGAAGTGGGACACGGTGCTCGAATGGAATGAGCCGTTCGCAAAATGGTTCGTTGGCGGAAAGATCAACATTTCTTACAACTGTCTCGATCGCCATTTAGAGACGCCACGAAAGAACAAGGCGGCGATGATCTGGGAGGGTGAGCCCGGCGAGCAGCGAACGCTTACGTATTTGCAGCTTCACCGCGAAGTTTCGAAGTTCGCGAATGTTTTAAGGAAGCTCGGCGTAAGCACCGGTGACCGTGTTGCTTTGTATATGCCGCTTGTGCCGGAGCTTGCGATATCGATGCTCGCCTGTGCTCGAATAGGCGCGACGCACACGGTGATCTTTGGCGGGTTTTCGGCGGATGCTATCCGCGACCGCGTTATCGATTGCGGATGCAAGGTGATCGTTACGGCAGACGGCGGGTTTCGACGCGGGAGCGAGATTCGCTTGAAAGACACTGTCGATGAAGCTGTTGTACATACTCCTAGCGTAGAAAATGTCGTCGTGTTCAAACGAACCGGTTCCCATATCGCGATGAAGGCGGGCCGCGACCATTGGTGGGACGAGTTGATGCAGACGGTCGACGCAGTTTGTCCGGCTGCGGAACTCGATTCCGAACATCCGCTTTACATTCTTTACACATCCGGCACGACCGGAAAGCCGAAAGGCATTTTGCACACGACCGGCGGTTACCTGACACAAGCGGCATACACCGCCAAGATGATCTTTGACTTAAAAGATGAAGACGTTTATTGGTGCACCGCGGACATCGGCTGGGTTACTGGACACAGCTATGTGGTTTACGGGCCGCTGGCAAATGGTGCGACCGTTTTTATGTATGAAGGCGCGCCGAACTTTCCCGACTTTGACCGTTTCTGGGACATCATCGAACGCAATCGGATCACGATCTTTTACACCGCGCCGACCGCGATACGAGCATTTATAAAATGGGGCGAGCAGTATCCGCTGAAACATGATCTTTCGTCGCTTCGCCTACTCGGAACAGTTGGCGAACCGATAAATCCCGAGGCATGGATGTGGTATCACAAGGTGATCGGCAAAGGCCGCTGTCCGATCGTCGATACTTGGTGGCAGACCGAGACGGGCTCGATCATGATCTCGCCGCTGCCCGGAGCAACGCCGACCGTGCCCGGAACGGCGACGCGTCCGCTGCCGGGAATTTTGCTCGACGTGGTAACGAAAGCCGGAAAAACGGTCGGGCCGAATGAAGGCGGTTATTTGGTCGCGACGCATCCGTGGCCTTCGATGCTGCGGACGCTTTGGGGCGACGATGAACGTTACAAACAGGCTTACTGGTCGGAGATCCCCGGCTTTTATTTCGCGGGTGACGGCGCTCGCCGCGACGACCGAGGATATTTTTGGATAATGGGCCGGGTTGATGATGTGATAAACGTGAGCGGACATCGTTTGGGAACTGCCGAGGTGGAATCTGCCCTTGTTTCGCATGAAGCAGTCGCTGAAGCCGCCGTTGTCGGCAGGCCGGACGAATTAAAGGGCCAGGCGATCTCGGCTTTTGTTACGCTTGAAGGCGGCCGGAGCGGCGGCGCCGAACTAAAGAACGAGCTGCGCGCTCACGTTGCAAAAGAGATCGGTGCCCTCGCAAAACCGGACGATATCCGGTTCACAGAAATGCTGCCGAAGACCCGTTCGGGCAAGATAATGCGGCGGCTTTTACGCGAGATCGCATCAGGTGCGACTGTTGCCGGTGACGTGACAACTTTGGAAGACCTCTCGGTACTAGAGAAGCTGAGGCAGGACGAGGAATAGGACGGGAATGAGCAAACAGGAAAACAAGAACATCAAACCCTCAATAGAGTTGGCCATGGCGGGACGCGAATTCTACCGCCGTGGATGGGTTCTTGGCACAAGCGGAAATTTCAGTATGCTTATTGCCCGAAACCCATTGCGAATGTGCGTAACGGCTAGCGGAATTGAGAAAGGCGATCTGGACGAGACAAATTTTCTCGAGCTGGACGAAAACGCGGACATAATAGAGGGATTCGGAAAACCTTCGGCCGAAACGCTACTGCATCTTTGCATTTATCGACACGTTCCGCGGGCCCGATCGATATTGCATACGCATTCAGTTTGGGGCACGATACTTTCAGATCATTTTTACGAGCAGGGTGCGATCGAGATCGAAGGCTACGAAATGCTCAAAGGGCTTTCGGGCGTCGCGACCCACGAGCACAAAGAAACCGTTCCGATCGTAGACAATTCGCAGGATTACATCGCCCTTTCTCACGTGATCGAAAATGTGTTACGCGAAAATCCGAATTGCCACGGCATCTATCTGCGTCGCCACGGGCTTTACACTTGGGGCGAATCGGTCGCGGATGCACGCCGGCATGTTGAGATATTTGAGTTCTTGTTTGAGGTGCTTGGACGAGGTTCAAGACATTAGCCACCGAGAACACAGAGCGCACAGAGGTGTTCATAATACTCTCTGTTCACTGTTGCAGAATAAGAAGTTATGGCAGTAGTAGATATACCAAATAAGAATTTGAGATTTACGGACTCGGGCGAGGTGGGCCAATATCTTGGCTCGATCGGCATTGACTACGAACGCTGGGACAACATTAGCGAGATCGGGCCGGATGCAACAGACGACGAAATCCTTGCTTTCTATTCCGAGGAGATCGAAGTCTTGAAGGCAAAAGGCGGATATGTTACCGCGGATGTTATCAACATCGTGCCGACAACGCCGAATCTTGATGCCATGCTCGACAAATTCAATAAAGAGCATTGGCACGATGAAGACGAGGTTCGGTTTATCGTAAAGGGCCACGGACTTTTTCATATCGCGCCGGAAAGCGGCGATGTTATCTCTGTTGAAATGGAAGCGGGTGACTTGATCCGTGTTCCGCGTGGCACGCGGCATTGGTTCAATCTTTGCGGTGACCGAACAGTTCGGGCGATCCGGCTATTTCAGGATATGTCGGGGTGGACACCGCATTATACGAACTCGGGCGTCGATACCGGTTTTCAGCCGTTATGCTTTGGCGTGAGCCATCTGCCGCCAAGTCTGAACTAGGAATCTGCCACAGAGAACACCGAGAACAGGAGTCATTAGCTCCAAACTCCGTGTTCTCTGTGTGCTCTGTGTGCTCTGTGGCTAAATGACTAAAGCAATACTACTCGACATCGAGGGCACGACGACGCCGATCGATTTCGTTCACAATACACTTTTCCCGTTCGCGAAATCGCGCGTTGCGGGTTACGTTCAGCAGAATTTGTCCGACTTGAAATTCGAGATCGGGCAGTTGGCAGGAGAACGCGAAGCCGATACGGAATACAAGCCCGAGCTGCGTGTTGATTCAGCGAACTCGGTTTCCGATTACCTTAGGTTCCTGATCGACAATGATCGCAAATCGACGCCGCTTAAATCGATCCAAGGGATGATCTGGCGAACTGGCTATGAATCCGGCGATCTTGTCTCCGTCGTTTATCCGGACGTTGCCGATGCTTTTGTTCGCTGGAAGAACGAAGAAAAGATGATCGCGATATATTCATCCGGAAGCGTTTTAGCCCAGCAGATGATCTTCAAATATTCCGATCTGGGCGATCTGACGAGATATATCGACAAATATTTCGATACAACCACCGGCCACAAACGCGATCCCGAAAGCTACGCAAAGATAGCGGATGAATTGGAAGTATCCAGTATTGAGATCTTGTTCGTTTCCGATATTCCCGGAGAACTCGATGCCGCAGCACAAAGCGGTTATCAGACCGCACTTTCAATCCGTCCCGGCAACGCGGCGATCGAACCGGACACTGGACATAAGCCGATCGAGTCGTTCAACCAGATCTAGGATTACAATTTCTCAAAATAAAGATGGTAGTGTTTTGCGCATCCCGGATTGAAAGCTGAGGCACAAGCCGGACATTCAGAACCAGCGGAGAGATAATTTTTGATCGTTATTTGTTCGCCGCAAGACCCGCAAAGAATGGCGTTTTCGTCAAATTCATCACGCGGCCAGACCAACGGTTGGTGATCGGCGATGGCCGTATGGCAATCGAAACACGGGTACCAACGTCCGCAACATTTGAATTTGAGGGCGATTATATCAAGCAGCGAATGCCAATGGGCACATCTCGTTTGCTCATCGATCTCGATTCCGAAAATTTCTTGTTCGTGAACTACGCGCATCGCATTCTGCTATTCGAAAGCATAAACTAAGAAACAGTATAGGTTGAAATATTGATCTTAGAGTTATGAGCGAAACAACTTTGGAAACAGCTACGCTAGGTGCCGGATGTTTTTGGTGTGTTGAGGCCGTATTTGACGATCTTCAAGGAGTCGTCGATGTAGTTTCCGGCTATTCGGGCGGGCACACCGAGAACCCGACGTACAAGGAAGTTTGTTCTGAGACGACGGGTCATGCCGAGGTCGTGCAGATCAATTTCGATCCT
>CAZXTS010000191.1:0-5800 GCA_964643745.1 uncultured Chloracidobacterium sp. | reverse complement strand
ACATCCTCCACAACATCCCTGTCCCGCCCTAGAAGTGCTTTCTCTGGTTATTGACACATATAAAAATCTTGAACTTAGGTGATATTCGACTATACTTATCGTGCTCATTCAGATTTTCAATCCTGCATTGCTTAACCAGCTACTTTGTCGGCTTCCTTGAAAATCCAGGTTCCTGACTGTATTAACTGGACGCTTCGCTGGTGAGTGTCTCTAAATGAAGTATTTTAAGCTTATGAAGTTAGCAATTGCTGCCACGGTTGGTCTTGTTGTTGTTTTGGCTCTTGCGGTTGAAAATCGGCTAAATGCGACAGAGGGATTTGTTGATCCGCTGATCAACCAGACAGTAAACGATGTTGCAATTCAGCCTGACGGGAAAATTCTTGTCGCGGGAACTTTTTCAACCGTTGCTGGTCAGCCTCGAAGCCGTATAGCGAGATTGAATCAAAATGGCACCCTTGATATCTCTTTCGAAGACCCTCAGGTCATAGGACCGGATATTTTCAACAACCACGTTGCCGCCATCGTGCTACAGCCAGATGGAAAAATCTTGGTTGGAGGATTGTTTGTTGGCGTTGCAGGTCAGATACGGAACTATGTTGCTCGACTGAATGCGGACGGCTCACTAGACAATTCTTTTATTGCAAACGTTAATAGTACGGTCACCGCGATAGCTCTTCAACCAGATGGAAAGATAGTGATCGGGGGTTTTTTTTCTTCCATTGATGGCCAGGCTCGAAACGGAATCGCAAGACTTAATCCGGACGGCTTGCTCGATTCCAGTTTCCATAATCCGATTGTATTCTCGCCTTCTGGCACGTTAATCTCCACAATTAGCGTTCAGGTTGATGGGAAAATCATTATCGGGGGTAATTTTGTTTCGGTGGGCGGTCAACCGCGTCATTTTGCGGCACGGTTAAACGTGGACGGCACTCTTGATACGTCTTTTGGATTAGAAGTGAGCGGGCCAGTTTCACAGGTTACAATTCAATCGGATGGAAAGATCGTTCTTTGCGGATTTTTTAGTCAAGTCAATGGAACCGCGATTCGTTCGATTGCTCGGATCGAATCGAGCGGATCTCTCGATCCGACTTTCCAAGATGTTGCCATTCCATCCGGCAATATTACTTCTTTTGGAATTCAAACCGACGGAAAGATTGTCGTTGGAGGTGACTTTTCATTTATCGCCGGGCACGAGCGGAACGATATTGCTCGGTTGAATTCAAACGGGACGCTTGACCAATCATTTCAGGATCCTAATGCCAATTTCGGCGGGACTTTCTTTTCGATAAACTCAGTTTTGGTTCAGCTGGACGGGAAGGTGTTGATTGGAGGCAATTTCAACACGATCGGACGACTACCCCGCAAAAACGTCGTTCGCCTTATCGCCGACGGATCGCTTGACATTCCACCGGCTCAAATCTTTACCGTTACCAAAACCTCTGATACTAATGACGGTATCTGTGACGCCGATTGCAGTTTGCGCGAGGCAACAGCGGCAGCTAATTTAAACGTAGAATCGAGCTTGATCAATTTTGACCCCCAACTTTTCAGTACACAACAAACCATCCCACTTTTGGCGGGCGAGCTAGTGATCGCGGATAACCGCCGCGTGACAATAACCGGTCCAGGTAAATCACTTCTGACGATCTCCGGCAGTAATTCTAGTCGAATCCTTAGACTTCGCCGAGATACGTTCGTCGCCATTTCTAGAGTAACTATGGCGAACGGCAACGGGGTTGGCGGGTCCGTTAGCGGTGGGGGGGCCATATTTATAGAGCCTAATGGCGCTGCGACACAACTTTCTCTAACGGACGTTAATGTCATCAACAACAGTGCTGGAGTGGGTGGGGGAATTCGGACCCAGGGAATTTCCACCGTTAACATTCGCAATTCCACTATCAGCGGAAATACTGCCAATTATAATCCGGGAGGTGGCGGAATCTACTTCGATAATGGCTCGTTGACCATACAAGATTCGACCATCAGCGGAAATATCGCAAATTTCAGTGCCGGTTTTGCAGGGGGGATAAGCATTGGCAATAGCAATGCAATTCTGAATCTGTCAGATTCCAGCATCACCGGGAATTATGGAACGTCATATGGGGGACTCGGTATTCGCGGTACGGCCGTCATCGAGAATACGATCATCAGTAACAATCAGGCTGCCCTCAATTCTGGCGGTATGAACAACATAGGAAATGTAACGCTTCTCAATTCGACGATTACGGGGAACACGGTTGCCGCTGATGATGGAACTGGTGGGGGAATAAATAATTTTGGAACGATGACCGTCAGGGGTTCTTCAATCACAAATAACTCGGCTGCTTTTGGGGCCGGGATTATGACTTCAGGAGGCCTTTCTGTAACTGACTCGGTACTCCGAAATAATTCAGCAACCGACACCGGCGGAGCCTTTTATAATAATGCCGGCGGTGGAACGGGAAATCCGGTAGTCCTAACAAATTGCATTGTTGATGGAAATAGTGCCGCTAAATTTGCTGGTGGAATTTATAATCGTGAAAACTTTAATGTTCAGGGATCGACAATCAGTGGTAACACTGCAGGATTGGGTGGCGGAGCAGCCTTCAATGTATTTTTCACAGGCAACCCTGCAATTCTAAATTTCACAAATTCGACGATCAGCGGAAATCGGTCGGATGCGAGTGGGGGAGCTTTCCAGAATCAGGCTGGAACCGTAAATGTTTCGAACAGTACGATAAGTTCTAATGCAGCTCCTGTCGGAGGAGGAGGAGCGATATTGATCACTCAGAACGGATCGCTAAATATGGCGTTTTCGACGATTGCGTTCAACACTGCAAGTTCGACCGGAGGCATAAGAGTAAACTTGGGAACAGTAAGGGCAAACAATTCGATCATAGCTCGCAACATTGGACGGAACTCCGGCTCTGACTTCACAGGTGAACTTTATTCCGAAGGTTACAATCTGATTGGCAATACACTTAATACTACTATCAAAGGCGATACGACGGGAAACATTCTGAACGTAGATCCCGGTCTCGATCCGATTCTTAGAAACAACGGAGGGCCGACATTTACTCATGCCTTGGGATTTGGCAGTCTGGCTGTTGATGCAGGAAAGTCGCCGACATCTCTGATCACGGATCAGCGAGGGTTGTTCAGGCCTGTCGACTTCCCCTCGGTTCCAAATACATCGGATGGTAATGGTGCCGATATCGGTGCGTTCGAGCGTCAGCAAGCGGATCGTGGATTACCGGCACCGTTTGATTTTGATGGCGATGGCAAGACGGACGTTGCGATCTTTCGGCCGGTGGGTGGCGGTGGTTCTGGCGAGTGGTGGTGGGTCAATTCGGGGAACAGCAGTAATGCCGCATTGCAGTTCGGGACTGCGACTGACGTGATCGCACCGGGAGATTTCACTGGTGATGGAAAGATGGACATCACTATCTTTCGTCCTTCGACCGGTACCTGGTTCGTGTTGAGAAGTGAAGATTTCTCGTTCTTCTCGTTCCCGTTCGGTGCTGCGGGAGACACGCCTGTGACCGGTGATTACGATGGTGACGGCAGGGCCGATCCGGCAGTTTTCCGTGCTTCGGTCGGGCAGTGGTTCATCCAACGTTCGAGCGACAATCAGGTCCAGATCGCTCAGTTCGGCATCCCGGGCGACGTTCCGGTGACGGCAGATTACGACGGCGACGGCATGGACGACATCGCGATCTACCGCAGAAGCGGTGCAAACGGCGGAGAGTGGTGGATCAATCGCTCGACCGCAGGGCCGATCGCACTGATCTTCGGCACGGCGACAGACCTTACTGTTCCGGGCGACTACACTGGCGACGGTAAGGCGGACATCGCGTTCTTCCGGCCTTCGAACGGAACCTGGTTCGTGTTGCGAAGCGAGGACCTGAGCTTCTTCTCGTTCCCGTTCGGTGCTAACGGCGATATTCCTTCGCCGGGCGACTACGACGGCGACGGCCGCATCGATGCCGCGGTCTTCCGACCCGCAAGCGCGACCTGGTTCATCCAAGGCTCGACATCCGGCACGCAGATCCAACAGTTCGGAGCTGCAGGCGATGTGCCTGTTCCTAGCTCGTTCGTCAGATGATCGTTGGTTAGCGGGAGCGGACGAGGGTGATCAGGAGTGCGGCGGAGACGAGGGACATTGCGGCGCTGGCGATGAAGGCGGTTTCGGCGCCGAAGTATTGCCAGATGCCGCCGAATATCAAGGACGCAGGGAGCACTGAGATACCGAACGCAAGGTGAAACATACCGAATGCGGTGCCGCGTTTTTCCTCGCCGACCATGTCCGCGACAAATGCTTTTTCGACGCCTTCGGTCAGCCCGAAATATACGCCGTAAACAATGAATAACGCCCACGCCTGCCATTCGGAGTTAACAAAAGCGAACCCGAGATAAACGAGCGCATAGACCAGCCATCCACTCACGATCACTTTCTTTCGTCCGAACCTGTCGGACAGGTCGCCGCCCGCGAGCGAACTGAATACCTTGCTAAAATGAAGCACCATCCACAAAAGAGGCAGCATCGCGGGTGCAACGCCGCTCTGTTCGGCACGCAGCAGCAGAAATGCATCGGTAGAATTTGAAAGCGTGAACAGCGCGATTATAAAAAGAAACCGTTTGAAATTTCCGTCGAATCCGGCAAACGACAAACGCACGGGTTCCGTTGCAACCGCGCCGTTATGTTCCGGTTCACGCACAAAGAAGATGATCACAAAAAGCCCGAGAGCGACCGGGATCGAGGCAAATAAAAACACGCTTTGGTATTCGGCGACGGTTGGGCTTTCCGGATCGGTCGAAAGATACGTCAGCAAAAGGAATGCAATGATCGGCCCGACGACGGCTCCCAAATGATCGGCTGCACGGTTAAAACCAAACGCCAAACCGCGTTTTTCTACGGACACTTCGGCGGCGAGCAAGGCATCGCGCGGAGCTCCGCGAATACCTTTACCAATACGGTCGGTCGTGCGAACGGCGAGAACATGTGTCCATGTGGTCGCGAATGCAAGCAACGGCCGAGCGACCGCCGCCAGCGAATAACCGAGGAAAACCGGCAGCTTTCGGTTGCCGAATTTGTCGCTCAAATAGCCGGAGAATAGCTTCAGGATGCTTGCTGTGGATTCAGCAAAACCTTCGATCAAGCCGATCGCGAACGGCGTCGCTCCAAGTGCCAGGAAAAGAAACGCAGGCAGCAGCGGATAAACAATGTCGCTTGAAGTATCGTTTAGAAAACTGACGACGCTGAGCGCAAAAACGGTCGGCGGCAGCCCGCGATATCGATGCCAGAAACGGCGTGGTCTTGCTGCGGCGATCTCACTCATTTAAAGCAAGAACAGGCATTTTCGGGCCTGTTCGATCTGATAAAAAAAGAATATTGAATTGGCGTTTATCGTGAACGCTTGGCGGGAGGCTTGCTTTTTGGAGCTTCCAGAAACCCGCTGCCAAACCACCACAGTGACAATCCGCCGAATGTCAGGATCAGCAATACGGAACCGACCACCGCCAGGCGAAATGCCATCTTCACGCTATTTTTCAGCAGCCTGAAAATGAAATAGAGACCGCCCGCCAGAACCGCGAATATCACCAGCCCCGCGGCCATCAAACCGCCGCTGAAAAGATCGATAAACAATGCGAGGTTCATTGGCCGTTTCGCTCCTTCTGGGCCCGTTCGATCATCGCCAGATCTTCTTCACTTACGCCTTCATTTTCGGCCGGAACGGCATATTCCTCATCTATCCACGCACCAAAGTCGATTAGGTTGCACCTTTCTGAACAGAACGGACGAAATTTATTTCCTTCGTAT
>CAZXTS010000190.1:0-5851 GCA_964643745.1 uncultured Chloracidobacterium sp. | reverse complement strand
AACTTTGGATTGAACAAACCGTGGTTCTCTTTTTCGAAGAACAACTCCGGCGTGCCGCCCTCGATCCCGACCCGCATCAGCATAAACCGATCCTCGCCGGTCAATTGCCGCTGGAATATTACGGCCGAGCCGTCTGCCGATATCTGCGGGTTCAGATCGAGCACATCGGGCAATTCTTCTGAAAGCTGAACAGGCGCTTCACCATTGGCATTCACCCGCCAGATACGCGACGCACGATCTTTCTGTCGATTGAAGACAATATATTTTCCGTCGGGCGAAACGGTAGGATTTACGGCAAATCCTGTGTCGGCAAATAGCGCGCGGCCCGCCTTGCCGTCTTTATCGGCGACCCAAATATCCGCTTCTTTTGCCTGGCTTCGGGTGTAGAGTATCGAACCATCTTTCTGCTGTGCGAGCCCGTACATTCCCTCGACGTTGCGGCTGTCGGTCGTAAGCTGAACCGACGAGTCGTTCTCAGGCGAATAGCTCCAGATGCCGCCGGTCGTGTCGCCTTTTATCGTGATAAGGCTGCGGCCGTCGGCTGCTATACCGACATCGCCGTAATCGTTCACATCATTAGTAACCTGAACGATATCGATGTTCGGATAAGACGATCGCCATACCTGCGAAGGGTTGTTCATTTGTTCGCGGCCCGTGAACACAAAACCGGACCCATCGGAGAACCACGCAAAGCTGTTAGCGAAATGAAAGTCGCGGTCGCCCAATCGGCGAAGCTCTTTCGTATCGACATCTATCGAAACAATGTCCGTTCGCGTAACGAATCCGCCCTGGCGAATTCCGGCGCCTGCAAGGATCTTTTTCCCGTCCGGCGACCAGGCAAAACGGTTCGTAAAGAAGTTATATTCCGTTGCCTTTGTGGTCAGGAATTCGGTCTGTTCCAGCGTAACCGCGTCAGCGACAATGATCAGATCTTCATTTGATTTCCCGACATGCCGCATAAAAGCGAAGCGGCTTCCGTCCGGCGAAAAAGCGGCCGGGCCGTCAACGTCCTCGATCAGCTTCTTTGGCGTACCGCCGAGTGCCGGAATCTGATAAAGCGTGTTAACGGCAAAATCGCTTCGCGTTTCCGTGTAATAAACCCAATTGCTGTCCGGCGAGAACGAAAGAAACTGCAGATTCAGATTTGTCGGCTGAACTGCTGTGATCAGGCTGTCGGTCGCAAGCTGGCGAACGACCAGGCTACGGCTGCCGGACTCGCCGCTAACATACGCGATATATTTTCCGTCCGGCGAGATCGCAGGCTGCAACACACGCCCGTCGGTGGTTATCCGTGAAACCTGTGGACGAGCGAAAGCATTTACCGCCATCGGCGGCTCGGCCGAATACCAATTCATAACGCCAAATCCAACAGCCGAGACCAGAACTATCAGCATTAGCGCCGCAAGTGCAGCGGTTCCGCGGCCGATCGGCGTGCGGCCTACCGCGGGCTCGCTGTGCAGACGCGTCATCACGCGGTTCATTTCGGTCGGATGATCACGGCTGATCGTCCGATGCAGTATCGTCGGATTCTCAGTAAAATTCGGATCCGAAATTATGTGTGCCGCACGGTCGCCGCTGTTCGCGTGGTCGAGCGCATAAAGAAGATCTTTGATATCCAGTGCAAAGTCTTTGACGCTTTGATAACGTTCCTCACGATCTTTCTGCAGAGCCTTTCGAACGATCCGTTGAAGTTCGAACGGAACATTCGGCAGCAGATGCGTCAACGGAACAGGTTCCTTGTAAATGACGGCGGCTATCGTATCGGCAGTCGTCTCGCCATCGAAAGGCGGATGCCCTGTTAACAATTCATAGAGCACAACGCCGAGGCTCCAGATATCGGTCCGTTCATCGACCTCATGTCCGCGGGCCTGTTCGGGCGACATATATCGCGAACTTCCCATCACGGTGCCGGGGATGGTCTTGTTGCTTGAGGTTTGATCGACGCTGCCCAGTTCAATGATCGGCTTTGCAAGGCCGAAATCCAGAACCTTTACGATCGCGTCGCTCCGGACCATTATGTTTTCCGGTTTTATGTCGCGATGAACGATCTTCGCGGCATGTGCGGCGACCAAAGCATTTGCAGCCTGTTCGGTGATCTTCAGGATACGCGCAAGCGTAACGGACTCCGTTTTCATTACTGCACGCAGCGTCTTGCCTTCGACGAATTCGGTGGCAAGAAAACTGCCGTGTTCGTTTTCGCCGATCTCGTAAATTGTGAGTATATTCGGATGGTTTATCGCGGAAACCACGCGGGCTTCCTGTTTGAAGCGGCCGCGTCGGTCTTCATCCAATAGGAATTCATTGGGCAGCAGCTTTATGGCAACGTCGCGGTCGAGTTCGTTATCGTGTGCCGAATAGACCTCTCCCATTCCGCCTTCGCCGATCTTATTACGTATCTCGTAACGCCCAAATTGTGTGCCCGCATACATCGCTTTTTCTCCGACACCCGTCCGTAAAAAGGAAACACCGTCTTGCACGCTTTTATGACAACTTTTGTTGCGTGCTCTACGGTGTTCAAAGAACCTTTGATCGATTATTTAAACGAGTCAGGGGCCCAGAAAAGTTTCAATTACTTTATACCCCGCTTCGATCGCCTCGTTCAGCTTATCTCCGTCCGGCCCGCCGCCTTCAGCCATATCCGGCCTGCCGCCGCCTTTTCCGCCGATAATCGGAACTATCTCTTTAACGACGTTCCCGGCCTTTACGCGGTCTTTCAGGTCGTCCGAAACGCGAACGATGATGCTTGCCTTGCCCTCGTCCTTTCGGCCAAGTATCACAACACCCGACTTCAGCCTTGCCAGCAGCGTATCCGAAAGCTGCCTTTGTCCATTCGCGTCGAGCCCGTCAACTATCTTTGCGACGACCTTTACGCCGGCGACCTCACGTGCGTCGTCTCCATTAGAAGACGCTCCGCCGATCGCACCGGTTGCTATCTTTAGCTTTAATTCCTCGATCTCGCGTCGCGTCCGTTTTACTTCCTCTTGAAGCCTTTCGATCGCGTTCGGTAAATTGTCACGTTGTGTTTTCAATGCTTCGAGCGAACGGTCGATCAGTTTTTCGTCCTCGCGAAACCGCTCAAAAGCGTCAAGTCCCGTAATCGCTCTGATGCGGCGAACACCGGATGCGATTGCCTCGTCCGAAGTAATTTTGAAGCTTCCGATATCGCCCGTCGCTCGAACGTGTGTTCCGCCGCACAGCTCCATCGAGAACTTGCCGTCGCCGACGCTCAGCACGCGGACCTCCGAACCGTATTTCTCGCCAAACATCGCGACCGCACCCGAACGCATCGCCTCTTCGATGGCCATCATGTTCGTCGTAACCTGCTCATTCTGCAAGATATATCGGTTTACGAGATCTTCGACCTCTTGAATTTCCGCGTCAGACATCGGCTGATAATGCGAAAAATCGAACCGCAGATAATTTGGCGCAACTACCGAACCGGCCTGCTTCACATGCGTTCCCAAAACCTCTTTCAACGCCGCGTGCAAAAGATGCGTCGCCGTATGATTTCGCCGCGTCGCATCGCGCTTGAACTCGTCAACAACAGCCGTTACCTTATCGCCGACCTTTATCGAACCGTTCTCGACCTTGACCTTATGAATTATCAGCCCGGCGACCGGCGAATATGTATCGGTGACCCTTATGTCAGAACCAGGAGCGGCAGCGACTGGGTTTTTCTCGTCCGGAATAGGAACCTGGTCGCTACCGCTCCCGGTTCTGACAAGAATGCCGGTATCCCCAACCTGCCCGCCGGATTCCGCATAAAACGGCGTCTGATCGAGAATAACGCCGCCTTGCTCGCCTTCGTTCAAATTATCGATCTGTTTGTCACCATCAAGAATTCCAACAACCCTTGAATCGTCGAACCGCGTGGTGTCATAACCATGAAACTTATTAGAGCCGACTCGCTCCAGCATTTCTGCATAGATCGGCGAGATCTCAGACTTCCGCTCGGTCTTACCAATGCCAGAATCTTTCTGGATTCTACCAAGAGCTTTCTCGAACCGGGTATTGAACCATTCATCGTCGTAGTTCCTCAAATATATCTGGAAATCCGATCCCTGTTTTTCTTCCCAAACTACTTTAATAAGATCCTTCGGGACTCCATATGTGTCATATACATAAGCAAGCTTTTCAAACAGCGGGCTTGTTTCAACCCCTTTCAAGAATTCATCGCGAGCCTTTCTCTGTTTTTCTTGCGCTAGAGCTGGACCAAGTTCTTTTTTTAGATCCAACCCTTCGCTTTGGAGTTCGTTTGCGATCCGAAAAGTTTCATCTCGATTGGATTCAAGTAGATCGACAAGCTTGCTAAGCCCTTCAGTTAGTGACCTACTAAAATTTTTCTCCTCCTCGATTACTATCTTTTTTATGAATTCGCGCTGTAAAGCAAGCTCAGGATATGCTTCGCGCATGTTCTCAACGACCAAATCGCAAACCTTGAAGAGAAATGGCTCATTGAATCCAAGGTGTTGTCGGCCATGGTATATGGCCCTCCGCATAATTTTCCGCAAAACATTATTACGTTCTTTTGGCCCTGGCAGAATGCCATCGGAGATTGCGAAAACAGTTGCCCGCGCATGATCGGCTACTACGCGACATGAGAATTGCTGTTTTTCTGTTAATTCTTCGTATCGATTCATATGTAACATACTATCTAAATCTTAATCATGATCATTTACTGAGATACATATTCATCTATCCTTTTTGCCAAGTCTTTTTCCCAATATTCCCACATGGTCTCTCCAGATAATTCGAATCGACGAAGCTTTCTGAGTATTGCCAGTTGAACACGGGCCCGAATCGGATCTTTATTTTCAATCAGTACCCGACCAATGGCAGCGTGGGCATAGAACAAGATCTCCTCCCTAAATCTAGGCTCTGCACGGGTAACTTCTATAATCGTTCGCTTGTCTTCGGCTAATTCAATCGATTTCCGGTAGGCCGCCACCGAATCGCCGTAGTTCTTTTGGACATTCATACAAAATGCGAGGTTATACCAAGTCCTCGCGTTTCGCGGATAAACGGCAATCGATTTTTCGAAGTAGGGTTTCTGCAAATTGCAAAGCTCTATAGGACTTTTATCCCGATGTGCACGAAAGAGCAACCTGCCTTCATCCCGTATCTCTTCTGAAGTTCTATACTTTTCGAGTGAGTTCGCACGTGCAAAATCCACAAGAGTCATGCTCAAATCTTGTGGCGTCGAGATAATATGAGTACTCGGAACTGCGAGATTAAGGTTTTGTCCATCGACAATCGAGGCCGTCGCCATGCCAACAATGCTTCCTTGCATGTCCACCACTGGACTTCCGCTACTACCTGGAGAAATCGGGGCAGTGATTTGAATAAATTCTTCTCGCGTTTCCCTCAGCCGAATTGCCGATACTATTCCCGTTGAAACACTCCATTCCAAACCCCTCGGATTACCCAGAACGAAAATGCTCGCCCCTTCTTGCGGAAGGCTTTTGGCAATTTTCGGTTGAATTAACCGATTTACACCCTTCTTGATTTTCAAAAAAGCGATATCTGAGCCAACCTTCAGGCCCACTAAGGTATCGATTTCAATAGTTTCGCCGTTTAGGGTCTTAATCGTGGCGCTGTCAGCGAATTCAATAACGTGGCGATTTGTTATAATGACGGTTGAGTTCAAAAAAAATCCACTTCCCTTGCCAATTGCTTTCTTTTCAGAATCGAAACTCGTGATTGAAACGACCAGTGGCTTTATTTCCTTAACCAGTTCTTCCAAAGACCGAATTCGGTTACTCTTCGAATCGTTGGATTGCTCGAACTGAGCCGCAAGGGACACGGGTAGGGCGAGCGCAATAATTGAAACGATAAATCTAAAAACGAGCTT
>CAZXTS010000189.1:0-5857 GCA_964643745.1 uncultured Chloracidobacterium sp. | reverse complement strand
CAATTGGTAAGCGAATGTCGGAGAACCACTGTTAAATCACAGACTTCCTGAACTGCCTAGACTTCCCAGACGTCCTAGACTTAAATATCTTTATGCCAGAAAAATTCGACGAACTTATCTCAGTAATGGAACGTCTTCGTGCGCCCGGCGGTTGCCCCTGGGACGCCGAGCAAACCTACGCATCGCTTTCTCAATATCTGCTCGAAGAAGCATACGAAACGTTTGACGCTATTCAGCACGCCGATGCCACCGGCGATGTCGAACATCTGAAAGAAGAACTTGGCGATGTTCTGCTCCAGGTCGTTTTTCATTCGACAATCGGAAAAGAACGCGGCGAATTTGATATCGATGAAGTCGCCGAAGGCGTCTCCAAGAAACTGATACTTCGCCATCCGCACGTTTTCGGCGATGAAAAATTAGAGAGGGCTCAAGACGTTCTGGACAATTGGGACACTCTCAAAGCGAATGAACGAAAAGCCTCCGGCAAGAAAGAAAAAGCTAAAGACTCGATCCTCGATGACGTGCCCGTTCATTTTCCCGGACTGCTTGAAGCTCTGAAACTCACCAAAAAAGCTGCAAAGGTCGGATTCGATTGGCCCGAACCGGAACCTATTCTTGATAAAGCCGAGGAAGAGATCGCAGAACTCCGGTCTGCGATCGCGGCCAACGACCAGACGAATATCGAAGAAGAGATCGGCGATCTTCTTTTCGTTATAGTAAATCTCGCCCGCCATTTCGACGTAGAACCCGAGACCGCACTGAAGCGAACAAACCGAAAATTTCGTGAAAGATTCAAGTTCATCGAAGATGAACTCGCGCGGAATGGCGGCGACATCAACTCTTCAACTCTCGCAGAAATGGATCAACTTTGGGAAAGATCAAAAGCTGCAAAACATTAAGTTCATTCGGCGAACATTTCCTGCAATAGCTCAAGAACAGCCTCTGCCGAAGCTTTGTCTATCTCGCCGATCTTCTTGACCAAACGGGACGAATCAACCGTTCGCAATTGATCAAGGACTATCCGTCGTTTGGCGTTCAAAAATTCGGTCGCGATTCTGGTTGGATATTTCGCATTTGTCGATGCGATCGGGGCAATGATGACATGGTCAAGATTCCGATTTAGCTCATCCGGCGAAACGATGACGGCAGGGCGAGTGTTTTTCGGGTCATCCGAAACGTCATCATCCAAATTTATTAGGTAAACTTCAAAGCGTTTTGCCATCGCGTTTCGGTCGGCATTACCACTGCCATTCTTTTTTCTCGAACTCGGAAGAAGCCTCGGATCCGACCGGAATGTCATCGTCCGACTCGGCGAGCTTCTTGAAAGCGGCGTCCCAATCGCCGCGGGGCTTTTTGATATTCTTGATCAAAATGCCTTCGGGCAATACCTGCAATTCGACCTCACCGGAAATGCCGGTATCTTCGAGCATCATCTTCGGAATTCGGATGCCTTGGGAATTTCCGATCTGAATTATCTGGGCTTTCATAATTACATTGTAGTTACAAAATATGATCCGGTCAAAATTTTCGCCGTCAAACTATGTAAGGTATTTATTGATCTTTCCTTTTTGTCAATGCAAATTTTTTTTGACTAGTTCGAATCTCTTTGGGTAAACTTAGAAATGCTGTACTGAGTTTACATATGGTTGCCCAAGTCCTTATGGCGAAAGTCACCTATTTAAGACAAGTTTCGGATAGCAACGTTAAGACAGTTCTTCAACGCATAGCGAGCCTCCTAAACACCGACATTACCGTTCATTCCGGTGACCGTCCGATAGGGAGAAAAGTTAAGGGCAGCAAGCCGACAAGTTTGCATATTGCGCAAAGAGCCGCAGATTTTCACATCAAAGGAATTTCCGACAAAGAGGGTTTTAAGGTGCTAAAAGATAGGTACAATGAGCTATTCGATGCAACTGAAGCGTATGAAGCAATTCATCATGGGCCTTACACAGAAACGGAAGGTGAGCACTTACATATCGGACGCTATGGTAATGGTAGAAGCGGCTATGTAAAATTCAAAGCTGAAGGTTTAACTCTTGCCACGAAAGGAAGCTAAAATGACTTTGGCTCGGAAACAAAGAGATTTACGAATTCCAATAAAGCACCAGTTCCTGTATCTGTTGTTTCGGGCGTGACGGTTGACGCGAGTGTTATGTCTCCGACGATTGGGATATATCAAAGTGTGGGAATCGGCCCCAAAAATAATCGTAACGATGTGATTTTGGTACAGTCTTTAATAAACCAGGCTCTGCCACGTTTGAAGGAAGCTCAGATTCCCTTTGAAAATTTCAACCCGTTGGTCGAAGACGGTAACTTAGGCCACTTCACAAAAAACGCCACCGCAATTTTTCAACGCGATGTTATAGGTTTATCGGAGCCTGACGGACGGATCGATCCGGGCGGCCGAACCATTCGTTCTTTATATACTGCGGCCTATGGCGATCCAAAAAGAATTGTCCCACGCATTCGCGGAATTAGGCAGGCACCTGTAATCCATGCCAAAAATGGCGTCTCGACGGAAAGCGGTGCCAAAGCAATTAATTTAGCCGCCGCCCGTCAACTTCTCGGACTGTCGCAGATTCGAGGGATGCTTGATACGATTGCCTATTCCGAAGGTTCGCGCCGTGACCGAGGTGGAAAGGAATATGGTACGATCGTCCACGGAAAAATCACACAGGCACCGTTTAATCCCGACTGGGTCGGCAAAAGATCGGAAAATCTCGAAATAACCAACTTTTCTTATTACCCAAATCTATTGGTACTATGGCGTGAAAGCCAGCCGAACGATTCGTATTCTTATAGCTCGGCGGCTGGACGCTACCAGTTTTTGAGAAAAACCTGGACATGGATAGCCGGTTTCGGACTTGGGGATTTTTCTCCCAATTCGCAAGATTTAGCCGCCGTGATGCTGATGCAGTATCGGGGAATGATCACGCCGCTCTTGGCGGGAAATTTCGACCAGGCAGTTGGTAACGGATCGCGGGAATGGGCAAGCCTGCCAAAGACGGGCGGCGGCGGTTCTTATGTTGGACAACGGGCACATTCACTTGAAACTTTACGCCGCGAATACCAGAAAGCTTTGGAAAAATTAACAAGATAGGAGAAAAATGAATCAGATATTAGTTTTGCTATTACTAATTTGCGGGCAGTTTTCCCAGGTGGCGTGCTTGTCGTCTCAGTCTGTTTCTTCGCCCTTCACCTCTCCTATTACCTCAAACCCGGACAAGGATCGGCAATATGAGACTCCTCCGTTGCCTGGGGCCAAGCAGCATGTTGATGCACTTTTTCAGGCAATTTTAAAGAATGACCTTGAAGGCGTAATTTCCGCACTCGGAAATGGCGCGAATCCGAACGCAGTTACTAATATCAAAGAAATCGGGATAGACCTTACGCCGCTTGCTCTTGCCGTCGGAAAAAAAGAAAGGATAGTAGATTTACTTCTCACCAAAGGTGCAAATCCCAATACATTTTCCAAATTTTATCTTGGTCGATATGAAGAACTGCGAACTTTTTCTCCACTTATGCGGGCAGCTCAACTGGGTGAAATCAAAGTGGTTCGTTTACTGTTAGATAATAATGCCGACGTAAATTTACGAAGTGAGGCTGGGTTTCCTACGCTTTTCGCATCACTTTCCCACACGGAAATTTTGTGTCTAATGTTGGAAAAAGGGGCTGATCCGAATATTCAGGACGATCAGGGAGTAACCCCTCTTATAGCGGTTATTTCCGGTCCAAATTACGATAAAACGAAATTTGATCGGTTAAAACTCTTGGTTGAAAGAGGAGCAAATCCTGACTTAAAGGATAAAAACGGTCGTACTGCTCTCGATATTGCTCGTTCGTTTACCGAGCCTTCGACGATAGAGTTTCTCCAAAAAATTACCAATACAGAAAAACAATCGTCGTTGATCGGCATTCTCGAAACCAAATCAGATGGGGGTTATGTCTGTTACCTGGCTCCGCTTTCCGAATCGAATAAAATGGCAAGTGATAGACGTTATTATTTTCTCGATGACGATTTAGGCGGAACAATGAATATTGAAGGTAAAGACGTTTTTCTGGAACTTTCAAAGTCATACGAAATTAAGCCAAGAAGAGGCAAAAAACGAGTTGTTTGGGAATTTCGCTCGCCCGGTATTACTGCCAGGTTCGATTTGACCGTTACCAAAACCACTAATGACGGCGCAAACGTACACTATGACGCGCTGATAAACGTCACAAAGGGCAAACGGAAAGATTCAGTTAGAGCGAAAGGCTTTTGCGGCGGCTAAAAATTAAGCCTCTTATCAGCACAAAATCTCAACGAGTTATTGTTTCAAGTCCGTTCATATATGGATGCAAAACCTCCGGGATCGTAATTGAGCCATCCGCTTGCTGATAGTTTTCGAGAATTGCCAGCCATGTTCGCCCAACGGCAAGCCCGCTGCCATTGAGCGTATGAGCGAATTCCGGCTTCGAACCACCCGCCCGACGAAACCGCAGGTTCATTCTGCGAGCCTGAAAATCGCCGTAGTTCGAACAGCTGCTGATCTCGCGATAATTATTCTGCGAAGGCAGCCAAACCTCGATATCATAGGTCTTGCGTGCGCCGAAACCCATGTCGCCGGTTGAAAGAGCGACCGTTCGATACGGCAAACGCAAAAGCTGCAATATCTTTTCCGCATTAGCTGTCAGCGATTCGTGCTCCGTTTCAGATTCCTCCGGAAGACAGATCTTTACCAGCTCCACCTTTTCGAATTGATGCTGCCGGATCAACCCTCTCGTATCGCGGCCATAGCTTCCGGCTTCGCTGCGAAAACACGGGGTGTAAGCCGTGTAATTTTTCGGCAGATCTTTCGCATCGAGGATCTCTTCGGCATGATAATTGGTCAGCGGAACCTCGGCCGTCGGGATCAGGGCAAAGCCGCGTTCGTCCTTGATATGAAACAGATCTTCTTCGAATTTCGGAAGTTGGTTCGTCCCAAACAGTGCAGTTCTGTTCACCAAAAATGGCGGGATCGTTTCAGAATAGCCATGCTCCCTCGTATGAACATCGAGCATAAAATTGACCAAAGCCCGCGACATTCTGGCACCCGCAACATTCAGGATCGCAAAGCGCGAACCTGCGATTTTTGTTGCACGTTCAAAGTCCAATATCCCAAGGGCTTCGCCGAGATCGACATGGTCCTTCACCTCGAAATCGAACTCACGGATCTCACCCCATTTTCTGATCTCGACATTCGCCGATTCGTCCGGCCCGATCGGAACGTCGTCCGCGGGAACATTCGGCAATCCTGCGAGCAATTCGCGCATCGCGGCTTCGGATTCGTCGCGTTTTACATCGAGTTCGGTCTGCTTTTCTTTAAGCCCCGCGACCTCCGCTTTTTTCGCATCGGCGGCTTCACGATTTCCTGATTTCATCAGATCGCCGATCTCTTTGCTTGCCGCATTACGCTGTTGATTGATCGCGTCGGATTCGCTGATCAATCGCCGCCGCTCGGCATCAAGTGCCGTAAAATCCTCGAGCGCGTCCACAGGAAATGTCCGGTTTGCCAACGCCTGTTTCACAGCGTCAAAATTCTCTCGTACAAAATTTAGGTCCAACATATTATTTGCCCAGAAACCTGAGGTTGTTTCGTCGCCCAAAAAGCCCTAAACTTTAAGTTTGCTTAAATCAGAGCGAAACCATAATTTAGCAATCTTATATGGCTCAAACAATTCGAAAAGCAGTTTTCCCCGCCGCGGGCCTCGGCACACGGTTCCTTCCGGCGACAAAGGCATCTCCGAAAGAGATGCTTCCGCTCGTCGATAAACCGCTGATCCAATATTCGGTCGAAGAAGCGGTCGCATCCGGTTGCGATTCGATCCTTATAATCAC
>CAZXTS010000188.1:0-5870 GCA_964643745.1 uncultured Chloracidobacterium sp. | reverse complement strand
TAAGCACATGATTGAGCAGAGTAGTTTTGCCAGCGCCGAGAAACCCGGAGAGAACTGTTACTGGTAGTTTAGAGATCATTTCGTCAATTAAAACTGTAGGTCGTAAAGAATCCAAAAACCAAAAACCAAGCTAAAGATCCCCGCAAAACCTCGCAGGCAATAATGCAAGGCACTGTATCTGAAGAAGGTGAAACGAAGCGGCACCGTTAGGAAGACGCTCGCGAGCGTCATGCCGGCGATCGATCCGATGCCAAAGATAATAAGGAAAAAGAACGCCATCGATGGAGGGGAGATCGATGCTCCGATAAGCAGAGTCAGTGCTCCGCTGCCAGCCAGACCGTGGATCATACCGACGATCAATGACCGTGATCGATGTTGATGGCTATGGCTCTCGATCTCAGCTTCCTCTTTTGCGGTAGAGATTTTGTAGAGCCTCCAGAGAGCATTCACGCCGAGAAAAATCAGGGCCAGGGCCACGAGCAGATCAACCGGTTTTTCGAGCGACGCACTGATGTCGAGCTTTAGCAAAATGATGATGCCGCCCACTATCAACAGCGAAAGCGTGTGGCCAACGCCCCACAAACAACCGGTTAGCGACGCCCGCAAGAAACTTTTTCCGTCGCTGACGATCGTAGAAACAGCCGCGATATGATCCGGCTCAAGCGAATGCCTCAGCCCTAGTACAAAGCCAAAGATCAAGGTTGACAGCAGCGTCAAACCGGTTGGGATCGTTATATCCGAGAAAAGAAACATAAGCTAAGGTTTTGCGACAGAATTATCTCTACTGAATTGAATACAGCCTGATCGTGCCTTCCGAATCGCTCATCGCGATAGTCTTGCCGTCGGCTGCCCAGGCTAGTTGTGTTATTTCTCCGCCGAGCACCACAGCCATTTGGAAACGCCCTTCGTCGCGGACATCCCACAAAGAGACCTTGCCGCTAAGATCGCCAGATGCCAGAAGCAGTCCATTTGGCTGAAAGGCGACTACCGACAAGAAGTTATCGTGCCCTTTCAACTGCATCGGAGTCGTACCGGCCGGGCTTGGCTCACAGTTCCAAACCGTTACAACTCCACCGCCGCCGGTCGCCAGAAATTGGCCGGTCGAGTCCCATGACAGCTCCTTAACCTTCGTCGGATACCCGTACATTTGCAGATCCTTGCTATTTTTTGTAATCCAAAAATGTACGGTTGAATCCTGATCGCCGGTCGCGATGTACTTTCCGTTTGGACTCCATGCGATGACCAAGACCGATCCCTTCCATTCGTATTTGTGAACAGGAAGTGTATTTTCAGCACGCCATTGAGTGATTCCGCCGTAGCAAGCTGATACAAACTTCTCCGACGCGGGTGACCAAGCGACATCCGTCACGGTCGAATTCTGTTCGGGATACTCGCGTATCAGCTCACCCTCAGACGACCAAAGGCGGATCTTCTTTCCGGCAGAAGAAACAAATGTATCGCTGTGTGGCGACCAGCGAACGCACTCGATCCACTCGGCACCGCCCTCGAGAGTTTTCAGCAACTCACCCGAATTCCCATCCCACAACTTGATCTTTCCATCTTGCCCGGCGGAAGTTAAGAACTTTCCGTCGCGGCTAAACGAAGTCATGGAAATGCCGAATCCGTGGGCATCGTGCTCATTCTTTTTGGTGCCGGTCTTGGCATCATAAAAGCACAGCTTCCCGCCAATGCCCGCCGCCGCAATCGTCGAGCCGTCCGGTGAATAAAGAAGGCTGATCACATGATCGTCAATGTTTGATTCCCAGACTTTTGCCAGTCTTTTCTCTTTGGGCCTGGCCGGCTTAAATGCCGACTTAGCGAACCCCAGAATATCTCCCGCTGTTAAGTTGCTCATAATTTTCTCTTATGCGAGACAGGCCCTGAATCCTTCCGTCAGTTCGGTTCTATCCAAATTGCGGCCAATGAAGATCAACGAGTTCTTCCGCTTCGTATTGCCCCAGGGCTTGTCGGGCCGGCCGTCGAACAACATATGCACGCCCTGAAATACAAACCGCTGATCGCTGTCTTTAATGCTCAAAATACCTTTCATCCTAAAGATGTCAGTTCCTTTCGTTTGCAGGATATTACCGAGCCATTTGTTCAGTTTCGTATTGTCCAGATCACCTTCGATATCGATGCCGACCGATGAGATTTCATCGTCATGTTCATGGTCTGGCTTGTAATCGCGTTCTGTTACGGCAGTCAATTCCTGCCCGTTGCGAAGCAGTTTGGCGTCAAACTCGACCGGCTTATGTTCCGTGAAAAATGCATACGTCCCGGGCGACGCAACCGCAAATTTGTATCGGCTCTCGCCCTCAAGAGGAAATTGCAGTTCAGGAACCCGATCTACGAATGATTCAAAGCTTGTTCCGGGAGCAACCCCGGCCTTGTCAGCCGAAAATAGCACTACCGCGTCTAACAGCTCTTTTTCACCGATTGAGTCTCCCGCCAGATTTAGGAAACCAACCTTCATAGACTCGTCCATGCCATTACCCTGCAGAACGATCTCATATTCGCCCGGTGCCAATTGATAAACTCCCGACCATTCAAACGGATATTCGGGTTCGAGAAATTTCGGATCAACCTCCAACGCCCGATTAAGGTCGAAACCTTCAATGTCCAAAACTTTATCCATTTCAATTGCCGCATCTTTCGTTCGATAAACTTTGGCATTGGCATTCATTGACTTGATGCGGGCTTCGAGTTTGTCGAGATCGGCGGGCGAAACGAGGTCGGTCTTGTTGAGGAGCATCACGTCGGCAAACGCGATCTGTTGCTTTACCTCGTCGCTGGTTTCGATGTGTTCCCAAACGTGCTTAGCGTCCACAAGCGTGACGATCGCATCGAGTTTCATCTTCGCCTGCATCTCGTCATCAACAAAGAAGGTCTGCACAACCGGACCCGGATCAGCCATGCCAGTTGTCTCGACCATAATGTAATCGAACTTATCTTTACGTTTCATCAGATTTCCGAGAATCCGAATCAAATCTCCGCGAACCGTGCAGCAGATACAACCGTTGTTCATCTCGAAAATTTCTTCTTCCGCACCGATCACAAGTTCCTGGTCAACGCCGATCTCGCCGAATTCGTTTTCGATAACGGCAATGCGTTTACCGTGATTTTCGGTCAAAATTCGGTTCAAAAGTGTAGTTTTTCCCGAACCGAGAAAACCCGTCAAAACTGTTACCGGAACTAACGTGTCTGTCTTTGCCGCTGGTGTCATTGTGTTCAACTCCCTAAATGAAAAATCTTTGTATCAAGAATCTCCAATAATCACAGAGCTTTCAAAAAGCCGTTAGCCCTTTTTAGTGTGTAGTGGTGAATCGGAGATAACTGGTCTGAATTCGTAAATAAACGGCGAGGCGAGGCGCTGCAAATTGCCGAAACTGTTCATCTGCTTTTTCCGACCGCTCGTTAGTGTCGCCTCCGCAGAACGACCCCCTAACCGACGTTTATGTTGATTTATTGAAAAGTGGTAGCGATCGATTCTCTCGCCGTTTATTCTACGAAATTATCTTTTTGCCAAAGATATCTATTAAGGAGATCTATGAGAAATTTACTGTTAATATTGGCGATTTTAATGATGACCGTTTCGGCTTTCGCCCAGAGCCAAACCTTGAGCGGAATCGTGTCAGATGCAAATCTGCAAGGCCTCGGTAGCGCAACGGTCAAACTAACGAATTTGGACACGAAAAAAACGTGGACCGTACAAACCAACGCCGACGGAAGCTATGTCTTTACAAATGTCACAAACGGACGTTTCGCCATCACGGTGGAAAAGGACGGTTTCGAGACCTTTAAGACTGCCCCATTCGGCGTACCTAATTCAGATCCGAGCTTTCTGAACATTACCGTCCAGGTTGGTGGTATCGCAGCAACGGTCGATGTAGTGACGCGTCTACAGGCGCAGACGGCGACCAAAACCGATTTACCGACTTCAGAGGTTCCCGTTACAGTCAATTCGGTCAAAAGCGATACGCTCGCCGAACAAGGCATCAACGACTTACCAACCGCACTCCGAAATGTAAGCGGAACGAATTCGTACACTAATTACGGCGTGTATGAATACTACACATTGCGCGGGTTCGGATCCGGTAACAACCTTTTTTTAATCGATGGGGTGAGAGCCGAAGGTAATCGGATGAACACACAGCTTGCCAATGTGGAAAGTGTGGAAGTTTTGAAAGGTCCGGCATCGGTGCTTTACGGCGGTGAATCAATCGGCGGCACAATTAACATCATTCGCAAAAAACCTTCGATTGACCGCACTTTCGATTTCGGTCTTACGGCGGGAAGCTTCGGTAGGCGAGCCTTTTCTTTCGGCACGACCGGAAAACTCGGCACCGAGCGACTACTTTATCGGATTGACACGGCGCTCGATGACTCCGACGGTTGGCGAGATGCGGGTTCGCGTCGATTCAATATTACACCTTCGATTTACGGACAATTGACCAATAAAGACCGTATCGTTTTCCATCTCGGATTCAATCGAGATCGTTTTGACGGCGATGCCGGAATTCCGCTTTTGCCGAACGGAAACATTCCGAACATTCCGCTTTCGAGACGTTTTAGCACGCCGCAAGATTCTGCTCTTTCTCACGACGCGAACTTTCAACTCAACTATTACCATACATTTAACGATAATTTCGAGGTGCGTAACACAACTTCGTATCGGCATTTCAATGATGAATATTTGGTTGCCGAAACTCTCTCGGTTTTAGCTGATGCCCGCACGGTTCGCCGCGAATTTTTATACTTCAAGCATCATCGCCGTCCGTTTTTGAATCAATCCGAATTGAATTCAAAATTCAATCTTGGCAAAGTCGAAAATCGTCTGCTGGCAGGTTGGGAATATCAGCGTTTTTACAATTTTACCGATCGGCGGGCAGGATTTTCCGGGGCAAGCGTAATTCCGAATATTGATCTTTTTAATCCGGTGGAAACTTACGCGACCACGAACAATTTTCCGCTTTCGAGAATTGATTTTTTCCGCAATCAAGTGAATGCGTTTTACTTTCAAGATCATCTGAAAATCAGCGAAAAATTCAAAATTTTAATCGGTGGACGCTACGATATGTTTCGCCGTTGGAGTCGAAATGATCCTGTCGTCAACGGTGTGCAAGGCGTTGGAACAAGGCTGGAACGTGAAACGAATGCCTTTACTTATCGAGTCGGTGCAGTATATCAACCGACGGAAATGATTGGACTTTACACAAGTTACGCCACGTCTTTCCGTCCGAATGTGAGCATTCCTGCCGACGGGCGAAATCTTGAACCCGAATACGGCGATCAAATTGAAGTCGGCAGCCGTTTCGCGTTTTTACAAAATCGTGTAACTGCCAATCTCGCTCTTTACAACATCGTCAAACGCAATGTTACCTTTTCGCCTTCGAGCGGAGTTTTTGTCCAAGCAGGCAAACAAAAATCGAGTGGAGCGGAAGTTGATATTGAGGGAAATGTCACCAATAACTGGAAAGTGATTGCGAACTATGGTTTCACCAATTCGTTTTTCGAGGATTTCTTTTCAGGGACAACGAATTTGACGGGAAATCGTCCGCCTCAGGCTCCTCGCCATCTTGCCAATTTGCGAAGCGTTTATCGTTTTCAAAACGGCTTCGGCTTCTCAATCGGCGGCAGATATATGAGTAAAGCATTTACCGATATTGCGAATCGGCGTTATCTGCTCGGCGGATTTACAACGTGGGATGCGGCGGTTTCGTATCGTCGGGAAATGTTTGATATTAACGTGAATTTAGCGAATATCTTCGACAAACGAAACTATTTTCTAACTTCAATCAACAGCACAAATCTTTATCCCGGAACACCGCGAAACGGTCAGGTTTCGTTGAGATTCAGGTTTAAGTAGGAAT
>CAZXTS010000187.1:0-5919 GCA_964643745.1 uncultured Chloracidobacterium sp. | reverse complement strand
TTCAAGGCCGCGGGATACGGCGAACTTGTTCCGACGGCCGCAAAGAATACCGGCGAGACGCTAATTTCTCTGCCAAAAGGTTTTGAATATAACGTTTTCGGGCGTGTGAAAGAAAAGATGTCAGACGGTCGTCCGACGCCCGCGGCACATGATGGGCAATGGACTTTCAAGGTCGGCAGGGAGCTTCGCATCGTCAGAAATCACGAGGTTTCGGGCCGCAGCCTACCGGGCGAGAATGTCGGCATTGGGAGTCACCATCATTATGACGATACTTGCGGCGGCGGCACCACCACGCTTGTCATCGATCCAAAAACAAATACTGTCGTTCGCGATTTTGTGAGCCTTTCCGGCACGCTGATCAACTGTGCGGGCGGCCCGACGCCTTGGGGAAGTTGGATCACTTGCGAAGAGACAACGCTCGGCCGCACCGTCCGGACCCGAGCTTCTGACGGGCGCAAAACAGGGGGATTCAAGGAATCGCACGGCTACTGCTTCGAAGTACCGGCATCCGCAAATTCTGAGGTCGTGCCTGTTCCCCTAAAAGCAATGGGCCGTTTTGTTCATGAAGCGGTCGCCGTTGACCGCAAGACGGGCATCGTTTATTTGACCGAAGATTACAATCCGTCCGGTTTCTATCGTTTCATACCGAAGCGCAACAAGCGGCTTGCCGAAGGCGGTACGCTGCAGATGCTTTCAGTAAAAGGCAAGCCCGAACACGACACGCGTTATGGCCAGATCAACGGCGGTTCGATGGAAGCAGCTTGGGTAACAATCGACAACCCCGATCCGGCAGAGGCGGATGTCGACCCGATCGCCGTTTATAAGCAGGGCAAGGCAAAAGGCGGGGCGGCATTTGCCAGGCTCGAGGGCTGCGAGATCGATGCAAAAGGCCGTGTTTACTTCACGGCAACCAGCGGCGGCGACAAAAAAGGCGGCCAGATATGGATGTATGAACCAACCGGCAAAGACGAGGGCCGTTTGATACTGCTTTTCGAATCGCCCGACCCGAAAGTCCTTCACATGCCGGACAACATCTGCCTGATGCCAAAAAGCGATCGCCTGATGATCTGCGAAGACAGCGATTACGCAGGCCAGGCTTCTGTAAACCATCTTCGTATTCTTTCCGCGGACGGCCGCATCGCCGATTTTGCGCAAAATGTCAGCAAAGATTTTGCCCGCAGCGAATTTGCCGGTTCGACATTCTCTCCGGACGGCAAAGCAATGTTTGTAAATATGCAGCTTGCAGGTGTAACCCTTGCGATCTGGGGCGACTGGTCAAATTTCAAGTCATAAAAGCTTTCCACTACCCATTACCATCTACCCACTAAAGAAGTTTAAACGATCTTCAGTGGGTAGTGGTTAGTTCGTAGTGGATAGTTCCTTCCCAAGTGATTTGTTAAAATAGAACCGAATGGAACTTGCGGTTGAGAAATACAAGGTCGCGGATGAGCCGTTTTATCTGCCGATCGGGAAAGAGGTCGAACTCTTTGAGGCGGCATACGCGGCAAAACTGCCTGCATTATTGAAAGGTCCAACCGGTTGCGGAAAGACACGGTTTGTCGAATATATGGCGCACCGATTGAATCGGCCGCTGATCACCGTTGCATGCCACGAAGACCTTTCATCGACCGATCTCGTCGGAAGATTTTTGCTCGAAGGCGAAGAGACCGTTTGGCACGACGGGCCGCTGACGACCGCCGTTCGCTCCGGTGCGATCTGTTATCTCGACGAGGTGGTCGAGGCACGCAAGGACACCGTCGTGATCATCCATCCGCTGACCGATGACCGCCGCCGTTTGCCGATAGAAAAACGTGGAACCGTCATCGAGGCTCCGCCCGAGTTCATGCTTGTCGTCTCGTACAATCCGGGTTATCAATCGATATTGAAAGACCTGAAGCAATCGACCCGTCAGCGGTTTGTGGCAATGGAATTTGATTACCCTGACGCTGAAGCCGAGACACAGATCGTCGCCAAGGAAGGCGGAATTGATGAGGCAATGGCGGCAGACCTCGTCCAGATCGGGCAAAAGGTGCGCAACCTTCGCGGCCACGGCCTTGAAGAAGGCGTTTCAACACGCCTGCTCATCTACGCCGCCCAAATGATCGCCAAAGGCATCGCCCCGATAGACGCCGCCGAGGTCGCCATCTGCTCACCGATTACCGACGACCGCGAATTGCAGCGAAGCATCAGAGAAATTGTGACGACGATCATTTGAATTATGAATATGACGAATGATGAACTCATAGAAGCATTAGAGTCCATGCTGCCCGAGGATAGGAAGTTCATTGAAGAGTATATTTTGTACCTCAAAGATTGGTACGCAAATCCAGCAACTTCACGATCGGGTGACCAACCGTTGAGCGGGGGTGAGTTTGCGAAAGTACGCGGACTATCTTTGTCAGTGCCGCTTGAATAAACGATGAAATTTAGTCTCACGGCAATCGCAGTTGTACTACTGGTCGCAGTTGCGTCGCCATCAACTCGGGCGCAGGAGTGTTTGGAGTATGGACCTACGGTCACGCTGACCGGAAGATTGCAGTCACGAGTGTTCGCCGGCCCTCCTCATTGGGAATCGATCCGTAATGGTGACAGCAAAGAAACCGCGCTGATCCTGAGGCTCGCCAAGCCGATCTGCACTAACGGCAATGATCCGCTGGGCTATGACATTTCGCTAACTAATATTCGCGAAATACAACTCGTCGTTATCAACGATGCACAAAGGGCGACCATACGACGGCGATTAGGCAAAAGCATAGAACTTACTGGCAGCTTATTCGGTGGGCACTCAGGCTATCACCAGACGAAGGTTCTCATCGACGTTAGTTCTATTCGCGTCGCCCGTCCAAACCAACAACCAACGCGCCCTCCGCGCCCTCCCGCTCGACAAACTGGAAAAGCTGGGCGAGATGCTTGCGGAGTTAAAGGGTGGAGATACTTAGAACCGATTTGTTGCATCCAATAAACTTCACGAAGAACAAATCATGCCCAACAAGCTAAACTTTAATTTATTTCTCTTATGCGTGACGTTGATTCTCTCGGCTAGTGTAACCAGCTTCGGTTGCTGGTGTCGCTATCCGGGTACGGTGTTGAAGCAGTTTGAAAATTCTAAGTCTGTCATTGTTGGGCGACTAGCTTCGGTTAGCGAGACTGAGGCGAAGCTGGTTGTCGATAAGGTCTACAAGGGCAAACTTCATGTTGGCGAGCAACTCAAGTTTGATCAGGGGACATTCGGCAATTGCCTTCGTGGTTTTAGTTCAGAAGAGATAGGTCAACAGTACCTTTTCTATTTGAACCAGCCGCCGAATGCGAAAGTTTACGCTGCGTCAATCTGTAATCGTTCTAACAAGATCGCCCGTGCATTCGCAGACATGGCTTATCTCAACAAGATCGATAGTGTAGCTGGCAAAACCAGAGTTTACGGGTATTTTAGGACCGATGAAACGATCACCCCTAACGTTGAAGGCTTGGTCATTACTATTACGCGACTGAAAACTAAAAATGCATATTCAGTTACAACAGATAAGAACGGATTTTTTGAGTTTTACGACCTACCACCGGGCGAGTATAAATTAGAACCAATGGTTCCGGCGGGCTGGAGGATCGATGAAGAGCAGTTTTTCGGGATTGATCGTGATCCTTCTTGGAGAGTTCACGCTATCGCCTTCACGATCAAAGCCAAAAAGGATGTAGAAACACGAATACCAATCATCCGTGACAACACTGCCGGAGGATATCCAACTTTGTGGTTCGCGCCGATCAATGATCCCACCAAATCGGTCTTGAAGATACTGCCGCGGGAGGCGCGAAATGAAGAGGCACATCCGGCATTGGGATCAGTGAATTTATGTAGTCCGTTTTGACGCTTGTTCGCCGAGGTTTTTTGCAACTATAATCTAACGCCAATGAACAAAACAGATAGACGCGGATTTCTCAAGGTCTTGGGCGCCACCTCGGCGGCTGCGGTGCTTTCACCGAACGTGTTCGGCCAGGCACGTCGTGCTAAGACCTGCGTGATTATCGGCTCGGGGCTTGCGGGCTTGTCGGCTGCGTTTAAGCTGAAGAATGCGGGCTGGAACGTAACGATCTTGGAAGCTCGAAAACGAATAGGCGGACGTGTTTTTTCACACACGATGCCGGAGAGCGGCGGGCTTGTCTGTGAACTCGGTGCGGAATGGGTCGGTGAAAGCCATGAACGCATTCAGGCGCTTTGTAAAGATTTTAATATTCCGCTTCAGAGACATCAGTTCGAAGATTACCTAATGCAGAACGGCAAGGTCTCACGGCCCGGTGCGTGGAGCTTTTCGCCGCAGGCAAGGACCGCTTTTGATAAGATGATCGCCGATTATGAAAAGCTCACCACGCTGCAGAAGAACCGGCTCGACCGCACGGATTGGTGGACGCATCTTTCAGATATCGGTTTTACGCGTGATGATCTGATACTCCGCGACCTTGCCGACAGTACGGATTTCGGTGAATCTATCCGCCACGTTTCAGCTTTTGCCGCCTTGGCTGAATATGCCGAATCAAGCGAAAAGAACGAGATGGATTTTAAGATGACCGGCGGCAATTCGCGGCTTGTAAATGAGTTCGTAAAACGCATCGGTGAAGAGAGTATCCGAACCGGAATGAAGGTCACCGAGGTCAACCAGCGGGCCGGAACCGTCACGGTAAAAGTTGGCGATGAAACGTTTCGGGCCGATGCGTGTATCTGTACCGCACCGGTCGCAAGCCTACGGAAGATCAAGTTCAACCCGCCGCTGCCTGCGGCCCAGCGAGATGCGGCACAGCGGCTAACGTATTCCCGAATAATCAAAAATTCCGTTCTTTATGAAGAACGCTTTTGGAAAGACGACAATTTCTCGATGGTCACGGACACCACGTCTCATTATTATTTCCACTCGACTCAGAACCAGCCCAGCAAGCAAGGCATCCTGACCGCCTATGCCGTTGGTGAAAAGGCTGACGTGCTGGCATCCCAGGACGATCAGCGCCGAATGAATGTTATCACCCGCGACCTGCACGACTTCAACGACCGAGCGCCGATGATGGCAAAAGGCATTGCGTCATACGCTTGGCAGCGTGATGAATTCACCGAAGGCGCTTACGCCCAGTACCGGCCAGGCCAATGGTTCGGCATTCGTCCGATACTCGCGCGGCCGCATCTGAAAGTTCTATTTGCCGGCGAACACATCGCCGATTGGCAGGGCTTTATGGAAGGCGCCATCAACACCGGCGAAGACGCCGCCGCCTCGCTCATCGGAAAATAAAAGCCGGGTGAAATACCCGGCGTTAATTACTCCTTTAAGCCTGAAAAAATTACTTTATCGCGGTAGTCCGCGTATCACGCGGATCGTACGGCGTGGCTTGAAAGCGCTTGATGGCTTCTTGGGCGTTGTCGTAATCATCGCCGAGCTTTTCGGCACGCGAATATGCGGCAGTCGCACGTGTGCGGTCGCCTTTTGCGTCATAGGCATTGCCCATCTTGATCTCAGACCAAACGTATAGCCAACCGGGCCGTGCCGAACCTTGGGCACCGATGTCGCGGGAGGCCTTGAAATTGTCGATCGCCACATCGTAGTTGCGCTGTTCAAGGAACAGCAGGCCGAGATGGTAATAGATCCATGCATTTGACCGATCGAGCTTTAGGGCTTCTTCGAATTGCGTTTGTGCGTCCGCATAGTTACCTTCCTTGAGCTGTTCGATACCGCGGCGAGCGATCGCCGATACGCGCAGGTCAGGCGAAATGCGGAGAAGCTTATATCCCGGATCGATGACCACCTCAAGCGGTTTGCCGTCGGATTCTATGTTGAAATCGGCGCTCGCTTCGTCCATCTGAAGCGTCACGGTCTTTGTGCCGCCTTCGCCTTCTGAACGAAGCTGGACATCGACCGGCAGTCTCAGATTGTCGTAATTCTGCTT
>CAZXTS010000186.1:0-5966 GCA_964643745.1 uncultured Chloracidobacterium sp. | reverse complement strand
AACGGGTCGGCAAAGAAACCCTGCTTGCTCAGATAGTAAAAATGGTCGGCGAGGCACAGCGTTCGCGTGCTCCGATCCAGCGTCTGGCCGATGTCGTATCGGCGTATTTCGTCCCGGCTGTGATACTTGTCGCGGTCGTCGCCTTCGGCGTCTGGCTCGTATTCGGTAGCCTGACCTATGCCATCGTCGCGGCAGTTTCGGTGCTTATAATCGCCTGTCCGTGTGCCCTCGGCCTCGCTACCCCAATGTCGATAATGGTCGGAACCGGAGTCGGTGCAAAGAACGGCGTCCTCATCAAAAAAGCCGAAGCCCTCGAAACACTCGAATCCATCAACACGATCGTCGTCGATAAAACCGGAACCCTCACCGAAGGCAAGCCCGTCGTAACAAGTGTCAGTAGCCCGCACGTCAGTAAGGGCTCTGCTGCGGAGCTCAGCCCGGCCGAGATCATACGCCTCGCCGCCTCATTGGAAGCCCATTCCGAGCACCCGCTTGCCCATGCGATCGTTGCTGAAGCTAAGAAGCAAGAGCTGCAATTGCTCAACGTGACGAACTTCTCATCAACAACAGGTGTTGGGGTGAGCGGCGAGATCGACGGCAAAAAGGTCTTCGTCGGCCGGTCGGAACCCGCTGCGTCAGCGGCGGGCCAGTTCGGTTCCGCTCAAGGCGATTCGGCGTCGCGAGACTGGCCGCCCGCTCACGCAGGCGGTTCTGACGCGAAGGGCGTCGGCTCTTCGGTGGCGGTTACGATCGATGACGAAGCGGTCGGGTTGATCACTATCGCCGACGCTATTAAGCCCTCCGCCAAAGCCGCCATCGACGAGCTGCACAAACAAGGCATTGAGGTCGTGATGATGACCGGCGATAACCAACTGACTGCCGAGATCATTGCTGGGCATCTCGGCATAGAACGCTTCTTTGCCGAGGTAATGCCCGAAGATAAGGCCGCAAAGGTCAAAGAGCTCCAGCAACAAGGCAAGCGTGTAGCGATGGCCGGCGATGGAGTCAATGACGCACCTGCATTGGCACAGGCTGATGTAGGAATTGCGTTCGCCAGCGGGACCGATGTCGCCATCGAATCTTCTGACATCACGCTGCTCCGACCTGACTTGGGCGGCATTCTGACGGCCCGGAACCTAAGCCGAAAGACGATGAAGAACATTCGCCAAAATCTCTTCTTCGCCTTTGCCTACAACATTCTCGGCGTGCCCATCGCCGCCGGCGTGCTCTTCCCGGTCTTCGGCGTCTTGCTCTCGCCAATGATCGCCAGTGCCGCAATGACGTTCAGCTCCGTCTCCGTCATCGCCAACGCCCTCCGCCTCCGCAGCCAAAAGCTCTAGCCACAGAGCACACCGAGCGCACTGAGTTCAGGAATAATGCCTCTTCCGGCTCGGTGCTCTCTGTGGCCTCTGTGGTAGATTCTTAAATGATGGCAAAGATCGCGTTGGCAATACACGGCGGAGCAGGGACGATCCTGCGGTCGCAGATGACCGAGGAGCTTGAGCGGGAATATCGCGGCGGGCTGGAGGCCGCCCTGAAGGCCGGTTGGGCGGTGCTTGAGAAGGGCGGGCCGTCGCTCGATGCGGTCGAAGCGGCGGTCGTGTCACTGGAAGATTTTCCGCTGTTCAATGCCGGTCGCGGTTCCGTTTTCACATCCGAAGGCAAGAACGAAATGGACGCCGCGATCATGGACGGCAAGAGTCTAAGTGCAGGAGCCGTAGCGTTTGTAAGGAACGTCCGGAACCCGATCAGGCTTGCCAGAAAGGTGATGGAAAAGACCGAGCACATCTTGCTTGCCGGCGAGGGGGCTAATCAGTTCGCGGCTGAAATGGGCATTGAGACCGCTCCGGACGAGTATTTCTTTACCGAACACCGCTGGCTCCAACTGCAGGACGCCATCGCCGACGGACGGGTGCAGCTAGATCATGTGTCGGAACCCGCTGCGTCAGCGGCGGGCCAGTCTGTTCGAACTAAACCGAACTGGCCGCCCGCTAACGCAGGCGGTTCTGACCTTGGCACCGTCGGAGCTGTTGCCTGCGATAAGAACGGTCTGCTTGCCGCTGCTACCTCGACCGGCGGGATGACAAACAAGAAGTTTGGCCGCATCGGAGACACGCCGCTGATCGGTTCCGGTACTTATGCCGACGACCTCTGTGCCGTATCCTGCACCGGCCACGGGGAGTACTTCATGCTCGGCGTCTCCGCCTACGACGTATCAGCGAGAATGCGTTACAAAGAGATCTCGATCGAAGACGCCGCCCGCGAAACCATCGAACGCCTGACCGAGATCAAAGGCGAAGGCGGCCTGATCGCCGTCGATAGCCGAGGCAATATCACACTTCCCTTCAACTCGGACGGAATGTATCGGGGGAGTGTATCCGCCGATGGCGAAATGCTGATCGATATCTATCGCGGCTCATAGTTTTAACCGGGCGATTATCTCTCCGTCGTCGTCTTCGCCGGTGGGAACAAAACCAAATTTCAAATAGAACTCAGCCGGGCTGTGCGGTCCCGGAACCCAGGACGTGAGCATATAACCTAGCTTCGTTCGGGTTCGGACGTGCTCGACGATCAGTTCGAGTGCACGTCGTCCGTAACCTTTTCCCTGAAACGCTTCGCCGATCGCGAATCGCCACAGAACGACCGGGGCATTCGGGTCCGAATCCGGAACCTGCGTCCAATCTTCGAGCATTACGAAACCGACCGGCTTTTCATCTGCATAGATCCCACGAAACCAGGCTTCGGGATGAAAATATGCCTGGGCGATGGATTCGGCATTGCTCGCAACATATTTTCGCTGTGCGTCCGCCACACGCAGATCGCAGAAATCCCGCACGGTCTTGGCCGTTAATTCGCTAAGGGTTATGGTCTCTCGTGAGGTGTTGTTCATCGGCTCGATCGTGGGGCATCGCAGTTGTGGCGAACTAGGTAAAAAGCCTGACAGCTTTTCCGGCGAGAAAGAATATAATTGCAAAGCCGAAGATGAACCCGATCAGCCAAATGTTTCTTTTTCCAAAGATCAACTGCCATGCACCTGCTGCAGCCGCAGCAAGTCCGAACGTAAAGACCAGGCCGAAGACAGCAAACATCAGGAACATCTGGTCCTCCGAACCATTGAACCGCGTTGTTGCTTTTGGATCGTCGCTGTTCATTATGATGTTCATCGTCGCAACGGAAAGAACGGCCATTCCGACCATCAACATTGCTCCAAGCAAGATCATCACTACGGAAGCTACGCGAAGCACCGTCGTCGATTGAACCCTGCCGCCGCAGCGGGGGCACTGCTGAGTCCCCGACGGGCTTTCCAGACCGCACTTGGTGCACTTCATTTCCATAATTATTAGAAAAGCGTGAAACATCTGACGACATTCCACGCTTTCATTTGCACATTAAATCCAATTACTCGCCTTTCGCAACGGCCTTGACGTCTGAATCTTCAGCACGAGGGGCGGCAAGTCCAAGCTCAGGTGAACGCCATAGATTCGACACGAGCAGTTCACGGATAAACGTCATTTCCTTCGGCAGGCGATCGTAGAGCTTGAAGAAAAGATCGTCGTGTGTTGAGATCTCCTTGATCCACATATCTCGGTCGAGCTTCATCACCTTTTCAAACTGTTCACGTGTGAAATCGAGCCCACGCCAGTCCATATCTTCATAACGCGGCATCCAGCCTAGCGGTGTTTCAACGCCTTTAGAACGTCCGCGGGCACGTTCGACGACCCATTTCAGAACGCGCATGTTTTCGCCGAATCCAGGCCACATAAACTTGCCGTTCTCGTCCTTGCTGAACCAATTGACCGAAAAGATCCGCGGCGGTTCCGGGATCTGTCGGCCAAAGTCGAGCCAATGAGCGAAGTAATCGCCCATGTGGTAACCCGCGAAAGGAAGCATCGCGAACGGATCGCGTCGGACCTCGCCGATGTTCCCGAACGCAGCGGCGGTCATTTCCGAACCCATCGTCGCTGCCATGTAAACACCGAAAGCCCAGTTGAACGATTGCTGAATTAGCGGCACGACCGAATTGCGGCGTCCGCCAAAGATGAACGCCGAAACCGGAACGCCTTTCGGGTTGTCGAAGTGTTCGTCAACGACCGGACATTGAGTTATCGGAGCGGTGAAGCGTGCGTTCGGATGTGCGGCAGGTTTTTCGCTCGCGGGCGTCCAATCATTTCCCTGCCAATCGATGGCGTGGGCCGGAGCGTCGCCGTCCATGCCTTCCCACCAAACGTCTCCGTCGTCGGTCAAAGCCACGTTCGTAAAGATCGTGTTTTCTTTGATCGATTCCATAGCGTTCGGATTCGAATCGTAGCTCGTTCCGGGAGCGACACCGAAGAATCCGGCTTCCGGATTGATAGCGTGAAGCTTGCCGTGTTCATCGGGCTTGATCCAGGCGATGTCGTCGCCGACCGTCGTCACTTCCCAGCCTTCTTCGCGGAATTCCTTCGGCGGAATAAGCATCGCGAAGTTGGTCTTTCCGCAAGCCGAAGGGAACGCGGCACATACGTAATCTTTACGGCCATCGGGCGATTTAACACCGACGATGAGCATGTGCTCGGCAAGCCAACCTTGCTCACGTCCGAGCGTCGAAGCAATGCGAAGTGCGAGACATTTCTTACCCAAGAGTGCATTACCGCCGTAACCCGAACCGTAAGAAACGATCGAACGCTCTTCGGGAAAATGGACGATATATTTATCTTTCGGATCGGGCGAACACGGCCAAGGCACATCCGCCTGGCCTTCGGCGAGCGGCATTCCGACAGAATGGAGGCAGTGGACAAATTCGCCATCGCCCAAGGCATCCAGAGCCTTGGTTCCCATTCGGGTCATTATCTTCATATTGACCGCAACATACGGCGAATCGGAAAGCTGAACGCCAAACTGCGAGATCGGCGAACCGAGCGGGCCCATGCAGAACGGGATCACATACATCGTTCGGCCACGCATCGAACCACGCATTTTCGGCGTCAGCAGAGCCTTCATCTCTTTCGGGGCCATCCAATTATTGGTCGGTCCGGCGTCGCCTTTTGAAAGCGAGCAAATGTAGGTGCGGTCTTCGACGCGTGCAACATCCGAAGGATGCGAACGGGCGAGAAAACTGTTCGGCCGTTTTTCTTCGTTCAACCGGATAAACGTCCCTGCATCTACCATCTCCTGGCAGAGCCTGTCGTATTCTTCCTTAGACCCGTCGCAAAGGTAAACTTCATTCGGTTCGCAAAGCTCGGCCATATCGGTGACCCAGCGTCTAAGTTCTTCGTTGTTAATGTTTTCAGGAATAGTGTAGTTCGCCATATTTCTAATAAGTGGTCAGTTGGTCGTTTTGAAAATGTTTGAAAAATTGCGATCTTTCGGCCGATAGAGGCTTCTATAAAACTATGACGCAAGATTATCACACCGTACTATAAAAGTTAATTAGGTCATACATTTTTGAAGTAAATTGGTCAAACCAATTCACTCGGCTCCGATTTATAAGAAACCAACCTCACGATCCAAACGCCGAGGCTTGATAAGCGGTCTGGCGGCAACAACAATTCATTTAGTATCGGCAGCAACGATCGAGGTGACAACGCCAAATGTTCCGGGGCGTTTCATTCGGACGCGAAGGCGGGAAGGGGCAGCATCAGACGATCCGTTTGCGTTTGAACGGTAAGTTATTTCGTAAGCAGTGCGTAGCTGGAGTGCGATGTCCTCATAAGCTTCATCTATCTGGGTTAAGCGGCTGATCGGATAAAAGACACCTCCCGAAAGCTCTGCAAGCTGCGGCCCTTCGGCGGATGCTTTTGATGTTAGTGTTAGGTGCCGATTGCGAAGCGGATCGATATCCTCTGCTCCGCCGGTGGTTTCAGCAGCAGCGATCAAACCTGTCGGAACATAAAGCGGATAGATCAGAGATCCGCTCTCTTCGATAGCTCCGGCCAGCGAATCGAAGGCTAGAAACGAACGATTATCGTCGCCATCGGTTAGCACAA
>CAZXTS010000185.1:0-5997 GCA_964643745.1 uncultured Chloracidobacterium sp. | reverse complement strand
AACTGTGCCGGAGCCTGACACTGTCCGCGTGAACGCAAACTGCCGAGCCGCTGCAAAGCCAGATGTCCGTACCAATTGGCGCTGTAACGATATGCGGTGGCGTCGTAAAGCGTGCAGGCTTCGCCAATACGTCCGGCTCGCTCCGCATTCCGAGCTGACCAATAACCCGCTTTGCCGCGGTTCGAATTATCTTTGTCGGCATAACGCGCCAGGTGCTCGATCAACATATCGGCAGCTCTGGCATTATTGCCCGCCTCGTGTTCAAGCCAGGCAAGCTCAAACTGAGCACCGGCGACCTCGACCGCGTTCGGATAATTGATCAATGCCGTGCGGAGAAAATGATTTTCCTCGCCTTTGTTTCGTGCATCGCGGGCGGCATAACCGGCTTCGACCCATGCCTTGACGGTCAAAGGGCTTTGCGGATAATTGAGGCGCATTTCATCGGCAACCGCACGAGCCCGCGGCCAGAGCTTCGCCTTTGCATAGGCATTAACAAGATCGCGATAAGCTTGGTCGCGGCCTTCCATATTTCGCGGCATCGCGTCGAACGCGGCCTGAGCATTTACCGCATTTCCGGACCTGTTCGCGGCAGAGATGCGGCTAAGATGAACTTCCGGCGTAGCCTCGGCAGGAAATCTTTCGATGAATCTTGAATAAGCGTTGAAGGCAAGCGATGAAGTTCCCATCGCCATAAGCCTGTCGGCCCGAACTTTCATTTCCTCGGCCGTTGCGTTCGTCAACGGATCGATCGATAAAGCTTTAAGCTTTGCTTCGGCTTCCTTGCCCGCGTCGCGTGTGCCGCCATACAAATATGCCCTACGAAAAAAGACGATCGCCTGTGCCTGATCGCTTGCCGATTCGTAAGCTTTTGCGGTGATCAAAAGGGAATCGGCGACATTCTTTTCGTTCAACGGGCTCAGGAATTGGGGTACCTCTCCGGCACGGCCTGTTGCCAAAGCGGATTCGGCCCATTTGAGTTTTGCCTCTTGGAGCCGAAGTGATTCCGGGAATTCATTCACCACCCGTTCGAATTGCTGCATCGCACCGGCGTGGTCGCCATCCGATTGCATCGCACGGCCGCGAAGCCAAAGCGCGTAATCTCCAAGGTTTGTGAGGCGTACGAACTCATCCGTGTTCAGCACGATCGAGGCGCCCCTGAAATCTTTGTTCTCAAAACGCACGCGAGCCCGCAGCAGCCGAGCCAAAGCTCCGGTCTGCGTTCCCGCAAAACGACGCTCGATGCCCTCAACGACCGACTCCGCAGGCAACTTTCCACCCTTGGTCATCTCGCGAAGTGCCCCAAGCGAATCTGCCGCCGCCGGCTGGGCACTACACGAGACAGAAAACATTATTGCAATCAGGGCAATGGAGAAACAATATTTCGATAGAGTTAATGTCATTTGAATTCGTCCGATCGTTCGAGATTTGATGTTTAACAAGCCGAAAGGTCTGCACGGCTTCGGTATAAGATCTACTCATTATATCAGATTGCCGAATTCGGATTTAGGCAAGCGTGAAACGGAGAACTGGACCCACCCGTTTTGCAAAGCATGCCTACAGGTTTTAACCTGTCTGTTGCGAATAATGTATGCAGATAGCAAAGATAGAGCTGATAGAAATTCACCTGCCGCTTGTTCATTTTTTTGAGACCAGCTTTGGGCGAACGTATGAGCGCCGCATTATTTTGGTGCGCGTGGAAGACACGGATGGCGCCGAGGGCTGGGGCGAGATCACCTGCGGCGAATCGCCGGGTTATTCCGACGAATGGACCGATTCAGCTTGGGTGACTGCCGAAAAGATCCTAGCCCCGATGGTGGTCGGTAAAGAGGTCGCGTCGGCTGCCGAAGTTTGGGGCCTGATGAAATGGGCACGCGGGCATCGGATGGCGAAGTCCGGTATCGAAACGGCATGTTGGGACCTTGAAGCCAGGAAGCTTGGAGTGCCGATGTGGAAGCATCTCGGCGGCATAAATCAAACGATCGAATGCGGCGTTTCGATCGGTATTCAGGACTCGATTCCGCAGCTTTTAGAAAAGATCCGCGTTGAGGTCGAAGCCGGGTATAAACGCATAAAGATTAAGATCTCGCCAACATGGGATTACGATGTGATCAAGGCCGTGCGAGCGGAATTCGGCGACATTTTGCTGATGGGCGACGCGAACTCGGCGTACACGCTTGACGATATCGACAAGCTAAAGTCACTCGATGAGTTCGACCTGATGATGCTCGAGCAGCCGCTGCCGCACGACGACATCATCGACCACGCAAAGCTGCAACGCGAGATCAAAACGCCGATCTGTCTCGACGAGCCGATCAAATCTCCCGAGGACGCCCGAAAGGCGATCGAACTCGGGTCGGGGAAGATCATCAACCTAAAGAACGGCAGAGTCGGCGGACACACGCAATCAAAATTGATCGAACAGATCTGCCGCGAAGCCGGAATGCCCGTCTGGTGCGGCGGAATGCTCGAATCCGGCATCGGCCGGGCGCAGAACATCGCCATCTCAACCCTCGCCGGCTACACAATGCCCGGTGACGTCTCGGCCAGCAAACGCTACTGGCACGAAGACATCATCGAACCCGCCGTCGAGGTAAGTTCAGATGGAACCATCACCGCCCCCGACGGCCCGGGAATCGGTTTTGTGGTGCTGCAGCACCGAATTGAAAAGGCAACCAAACGACGGACGGCAGTAACGAACTGAATAACGGTAAATGGCGAGCGGCACCTGACGATTCCCGCCAGGACCCGCTCACGATTGAGACAAAATGAAATTAAGACTCTTTGCAATCTGCGGCTTGGTTCTTGCTATCGCCACGGTTTCTGCGGGGCAGAAAAAACCGAAGTTCACCGATTATCCGGTAAGTACTGTTTTCAAGGGCAAGTCGCCGCGTGTTGATTTAACAAGTGCACCCGGAGCTCGTAACTATCGAACTCGTCTTCGGGAAGCCGCTGCCGGAGGAGCCAATTTCGCCGGATACTACGCGATTGGTTTGTGGGGTTGCGGCTCTCCTTGTATACAGGCTGGAATGGTGGACCTGCGAACGGGAAAAGTCACTTGGCCGCCGAATCCCGAAATGCTTGTTTTCGGTATCGCCTTCCGGCTCGACAGCCGGCTGATTATCATCAACTCGCGCGAAGTTCTCGAGAAGAAAAGTCCGAAAGGGCCGCCTGCTTGGATCGGCGGTGTCTGGCCTGCCGAACTCTTCTTCGTTTGGAATGGAAAGAGATTTGTAGAGGTCAAATCTGAATAGAATCTGTAGCCGGCCGGAGAGGCTTCGGCTTCGCTTACCCTCGTCGTGAAAAGCTAGGGATCTTTTGGCAGACTTTGCCATTGGTGATATTTTTGTCGAATGAGTACGAGGAACATGTCATTGTCGGAAACGTTGAAATCGTTTGTCGATTCGCAGGTCTCCGAGGGTGACTACACGAGCGGCAGTGATTATTTGCGCGAGATGCTACTAGAAGGAGCAGCATCGCCTCCCAGCCCGCTGCCCATGGATGCCGAATATTTCGAGAACCTTCGTAAGCGCATACGGGGCATGAAGTGAAACGGAACCCCGTGACCACTCGTCAAAGGATCGTCGACGAGTTCCACCGATTGACCACACATCTTTCTCTACTTCTTTTTGACGGGCCCGCCCAATTTGGCTCATAATCTTTGAATTCCCGGACTTCGTTAAATCGACGGCAAAACGCATTTCTTTGGAGACCCGATGAAAATTCCTTCATTTCTTTTTCTTCTTTTGATCGTGGCCGGAGTGTCGGCGCAGCGTACGGAGAACTATGTCCGTTATGTAAATCCGATGATCGGGACGCACAAGATGGGGCATACGTTTCCGGGGGCGACTGTGCCTTTCGGGGCGGTGCAGCTTTCGCCGGACACCGACCAGCAGCCGCATAATATCGGCGGGGTTTATAATAAGGACACGTATAAATATTGCGCGACGGGAGAAAGATGAGATATCTAATTGTCGAAGCTTCAAACATACGTGAATTGCAGGGAAGGGTTCAGACTTTAATTAACGAAGGATGGATCCCACAAGGCGGAGTTTCGGCCGCAGCTATCGGTACCCTCAATTGGTGGTACTATCAGGCAATGACAAGATCTTAACGAAAGAGTCAGCGGCTAATTATTCAGGTAGATCCTTATTCATCGATACCGACCCACTGTCAAAAATTTGGAACCGTTGGAGTTTCCAATTCGTTCTTTCCCAAAGTAAGCAAACAAAAAGGAGGAGCGATGAATCTATCAAGACGAGAGTTTACTCAGTATCTTATCGGGGCGGCGGCCGTCGGCCTGGCGGATCTTTCAGTTCTGTCGCAGATCGCAGAGGGCGGCGCGAGCAAGATGAGCAGGCTTGCGACCGCATCGGCCAGCGGCGAAGGAACCTGGACCGGCTTAAAGGTAGAAGGAAAAGTGCCGCGCGATCTGAACGGAACTTTGTTCCGAACCGCCCCTGGTGAATCGGAACGCTTTGGGGTAAAACTGACGCATTTGTTTGACGGCGACGCCTATGTTGCCGGCTGGGAATTTCGCGAGGGGAAAGTTTCGCTCCGCGGAAGATATGTGCCGACGCCGGAGCGGATCGAAGAACGGAAGGCCGAAAAGATGCTGTTCAGCGAATACGGAACAAAGGCCCCGGGTTCGCAGAAAGGTTCGAAAAATCAGCCGAGCGTAAACATCGTAGAATGGAAAGGAAAACTCCTTGGGCTTAGCGAAGGCGGCCTGCCGACGATCATCGACCCGAAGACCTTTGACCATCTGGGCTATGAAAATTTTAGCGGCGTAGTTCCCGGCTATCTCACATTTACCGCACACCCGCGTTTCGATCCGGTCAGCGGCGATATGTTTGCATTCGGAATTGAGAAACGTCCGCCGGGGACCTTGAACGCCATCCGCGTCGAACACAAAACAGGTAAGGCAGAGATACTTTATAAGATACCGCAGCGTGGTTTTAATATGATCCACGATGCGATGCTGACCGAAAATTATTTCATCGTCATCGTGCACCCCCAGTTCTACGACCTCCAGGGAATGATGAGCGGCAAATCGATGGGCGAAAATCTTCGCTATAACGAAAAGGAACCATCACTGCTTTACGCAATGCCGAGAAAAAAACCGGACGGCAAGGCGGAACCGATCATGGTTCAATTGCCGCCTGCCCTTGTTTACCATTACGGTAACGCTTACGAACCCAAGCCCGGGAAAATTGCGTTCGAGATGGTGGCATACGACAATGCGGGCATTTATGATTTCCTTAGAAAGTGGCGGGCCGACGACCAGCCGGAATTTGTCCGGCCGTATGTGAAGCAGACGCTCGTCGATCTGGCTTCGAAGACATATTCTCCGGTCGAAAGTATCTATCACGGTGCCGAATTTCCTCGATACGACATGCGGCTGACTGGTAAACCGGCAATACATCTGTACGCTGCAGATAAAATTTACGAAGAAGATACGGCAATTGTCCGAATCGACACGGTAAAGAAAACGTCTTCGAAATTCAATATCGGAAAAGCGCGAACGCTGGCCGAACCTGTCTTTGTTCCAAAGGCTGCGGGCAAAGCTTCGGAAGACAACGGCTGGCTATTGATCCAAGGCTACGACGCAAAGACAAACGGGAACTTTCTTGAGATACGCGATGCCGCAACGTTAGGTTTTCAGGCACGCATTTGGGCTGGCGGCCAGCATTTCCCGCTTGGTTTTCATGGGAACTATGTTGAAATGTAGTTGATGGTTCGTAAAATTGGACACATTTATTTCGACCTTTCAAATTTAAGGCAAGCGACAGCGTTTTTGTTTCTCGCTTGTTTTTTCGTTTGTTTGAGCGGTTGTGGTTCGGAAGCCGGCCGGCAGGGTTCGAATAGTGAACCTGAGCCCGCGATCATCGTTCCTATCGCCGACAGCTTCGCTTACCCGGTCGGGCCGGGCGAATATGTTACCCAGGCGCGTGACAAAAAGGACGAATGGTTCAACGCGCAGGACTTTGGCGAGAACAA
>CAZXTS010000184.1:3531-6036 GCA_964643745.1 uncultured Chloracidobacterium sp. | reverse complement strand
AAAATCGACGATCATTTCAAAAGGCATCTCGGCCGGTAAGTCGAACAACAGCTACCGCGGCCTGGTCAAAATAATGCCGAAAGCCGACGGTGCTCGCAATTACACGCAGTGCGATTCGATGCTCATCGGCGGCAGTAGCGAGGCGAACACGTTCCCGTACATCGAGGTGATGAACAACACCGCCCGCGTCGAACACGAAGCCACGACCAGCAAGATCAGCGAGGATCAACTCTTCTATCTCCAACAACGCGGCATCTCGCAAGAAGACGCCGTCTCGCTCATCATCAACGGTTTTTGCAAGGAAGTCTTCCGCGAACTCCCGATGGAATACGCGGTCGAAGCAACGAAGTTGCTGGGATTGAAACTTGAGGGGAGCGTAGGATAATTTTAGCCACAGAGTTCACAGAGAACACCGAGAAAACGACTCAGTGATCTCTGTGAACTCTGTGGCAAATAAATTTATGAAATCGATTCAACCACCAAACCAACCACAACCGAAGGGGCATTATTCGCCGGGCGTTGAGCATAACGGCCTGATCTATGTTTCGGGGCAGCTGCCGATGTCGCTGGATACTCGGGAGCCGTTTACGGGTGATATTGGTGAGCAGACGGAGCTTGCTTTGCGGAATGTTGAGGCGGTTTTGCGGGCGGCGGGGAGCGATCTGAATTACGTTTTGCAGTTTACGATCTATGTTTCTGATATGGAATTGTGGAGTGCGGTTAACGCTGCGTTCGCCCGTCTGATGGGCGATCATCGGCCGGCGAGAGCGATCGTTCCGGTGAAGGATCTGCATTTTGGGACGAAGATCGAAATACAGGCGATAGCGGTGAAGAGAGAAGAATGATTAACAAAGAGAGAACCACCCCGTCGTCGAAGCGACGCCACCCCTCCTTCGTAAGGAGGGGAGTTTTAATTGTCGCGACGCTGGCACTCTTCGCGGTCGGCGTGATTGCCCAGAAGCGTGTGGTCGAATCGCGTGATGCACCGAAGGCGATCGGGCCGTATTCGCAGGCGATAGTTGCTAACGGTTTTGTATTCACGGCGGGGCAGATCGGAACTGATCCGAAAACGGGAACGCTGGTCGAAGGGGTTGAGGCTCAGACCGAACAGGTGCTTAAGAATCTGGCTGCGGTGCTGAAAGCTTCGGGAAGTTCGATGGACGATGTTGTAAAGGCGACGGTTTTTCTCGCCGATATGAACGATTTCGCGAAGATGAATGAGATATACGCGAAGTATTTTAAGGCACCGTTCCCGGCGCGTTCGACGGTGCAGGTGGCACGGTTGCCGCGTGATGCGAAGATCGAGATCGAAGTGATCGCGGTCGTGAGTAAGAAGAAATAGGCACAGAGATCAAAGAGAGCACGGAGATTTTTGAATATTTCTCATAGGTCTCTGAGTCCTCGGTGGCGAAAGAAAACAATGCAATATTACGGCATAGATTGGCTTGCGACGGTTTGCGGATTGACCGGCGTTTACTTGCTCGGCAATAAGAACAAGTATGGCTTTTTGATCTTTATGATGGCGAGCGCAAGCTGGATAACGTTTGGTTATTTGACCGGAAGCCCGGCCGTGATCATCGGCAGCACGGTGTTTTTAATAATGCATTTTCGCGGATGGCTCTCGTGGCGGCGCGATGAACGGGAGAAAGGATTCTTGGAAACTCAGGAAATAAACGTAGCGAAATGAACTTACAGGTTTTCCAAGTTGATGCATTTACGAGCAAGCCATTTGGCGGCAATCCGGCGGCGGTTGTGCCGCTCGAAAGTTGGCTTGCGGACGACGTGATGCTACAGATCGCGGCGGAGAATAACCTTTCCGAGACGGCGTTCTTCGTCAAAGAAGGCGGCCGCTATCACATCCGCTGGTTCACGCCGACGGTCGAGGTCAACCTCTGCGGCCACGCGACGCTCGCGACCGCGCATGTGATCTTCAATGAGCTGGAATTGGAGAACGATGTCATTCAGCTTCATTCAGACCGCAGCGGCGAATTAAGCGTTGCAAAAGCCGGCGACCGGCTCGTGCTAGATTTTCCCGCGTATCCGATGACGGAGATCGAAGCCGTTGCGGGCATTGCCGAAGCCATCGGTGCGGAGCCGAAGCAGACGTGGGAAGCACAGGGAAATATGGTCTTTTTGCTGCTCGATAGCGAAAAGCAGATCAAAGGACTTGATCCGGATATGTCGCTCGTCGCGAAAATCCCGTATGACGAGGTGATCGTTACCGCACCGGGCGACAGCAGCGATTTTTCGTCGCGGATGTTCGCTCCGCGGATCGGTATTCCAGAAGACCCGGTGACGGGTGCGATCCATTGCTCGCTCATACCGTTTTGGGCAGAGCGGTTGGGCAAGACGGAAATGTTCGCCCGGCAGGTCTCAGCCCGCGGCGGGGAACTGTATTGCGAACTCGCAGGCGACCGAGTGAAGATCGGCGGAAACGCTGTGACATTTTTGAAGGGCGAGATAATGGTGGAAGATCTGCCACAGAGTTCACAGAGGGCACAGAGT
>CAZXTS010000184.1:0-3431 GCA_964643745.1 uncultured Chloracidobacterium sp. | reverse complement strand
GAAGTTAAAGACCTGCACGCAGGCATTGATGGAAAGGAAATACTTAAAGGCCTGAATCTTCAGGTCAATAAGGGTGAGGTTCACGCGATTATGGGGCCGAATGGGTCGGGGAAATCGACGTTGTCGAAGGTCCTTGCCGGGCATCCGACTTACGAAGTGATCTCGGGCGAAGTGCTTTTTGAGGGCAAGAACCTACTCGAACTCGAACCGGACGAACGTGCTCGCGAAGGCGTGTTTATGGCGTTTCAGTATCCGGTCGAGGTGCCGGGCGTGTCGAATTCGCAGTTCTTGAGGCTCGCTTACAACCAGAAGATGCTGCATCACGGGCTGGAAGAGCTCGACCCGCTCGAATTTAACGATTACCTGAAAGAAAAGGCAAAGATCGTCGATATGGATCCGCAATTTTTCAAGCGTTCGGTGAACGAAGGCTTTTCTGGCGGCGAGAAAAAACGCAACGAGATATTGCAGATGGCTGTGCTCGAGCCAAAGCTCGCGGTGCTCGACGAGACCGATTCGGGGCTCGATATCGACGCTCTCCGGATCGTTGCCGAAGGTGTGAACAAGCTGCGTTCGAGCGAGAACGCGATCATCTTGGTGACGCATTATCAACGGCTGCTGAATTTCATCGTGCCGGACATGGTTCACGTTTTGGCGAACGGCCGCATCGTAAAAGAAGGCGGCAAGGAACTTGCACTCGAGCTCGAAGAAAAGGGTTACGATTGGGTGAAAGGCGCAGCAAATTAGGAGAGGTTATGGCTCAAACTTATACATCGATCATAAAACAAGAGGGTGATTGGTGGTTCGGCTGGATCGAAGAGATTCAAGGGGTCAACTGCCAGGAGAATAGTCGCGAAGAGTTGATAGAAACGCTCTCAGTTACGCTCAGCGAAGCGATCGAATTCCATGGATAATCTTTTGTTGGATGATCATATTGAGATCGAGATCGCGGCGGCCGAACGGCTTTCGGCGGCGGGCGATGCGGCTGGTGCGTTTCGGCATCTTGAACGTGCTCATGTGTTGGGACAATCGAGCACGTACCAGCATACGCGTGTGCATTGGCTGATGCTGAAGCACGGCCTTCGTGAGAAAGATGGACGCGAGATAGCTGGACAAGTTTTGCGGATCGGTGGTGCGGCGACGAAGACTCCGCTTGGCATTTATCCGAAAGGCAACACGGGCGGCGCGAACGTAAACCCACTGAAACCGATGCCGATCGAACCGGATCTGGCGGAGATCTTGGAAAAGGCGGAACGGGAATAAGAGATTGGCAAAGAACGAAATACGAGAGGGCAATAATACCGTTCCCGCATTGCTGATCGCGGCATGGGCGGTCATGTTGCTCGTCGCGCTCTTTGCAAATCGCGGCGAAGATGCTGGACGCATTGGACAGCTTTTCGGCAATCTCGGCGGCGGTCCGCTTTTTGGTTATGGGCTCTTTGACAGTTTGGTCGGTGCGGTGGTGGCAGCTCTTATTGCGGCGTCTTGGTTCGGGCTTGGCAGCCTGATCACAAAGTTCATTAATGCCAGCCGGTCGGCCCACCATTCGCATATTTTGGAACTGGCGATAAAGACGGCGGTCGGCGCGGCGGCGTGGTCGTTGATCTGGTTCCTGCTTGGTTTGTTCGGGTTATACAACGGCCTAAGTGCGATCATCGCGTTGATCTTCGGATTCGTTGCGACACTGCTTGGACTCCGCCGTCTTCGTGAATTAAAGGATGAAAGCCGAGTCCCGGAACGAGCGAGTATTTTGGATCGGGCGATGCTTTTGCTGATAGGCGTTCCGGTTCTTTTAGCCTTTGTCGCGTCGCTCGCACCGCCGACGGCAAAGGACACTTTGCTCTATCATTTTGCGGTTCCGAAGGCTTTTATCGCTCAGGGCAGCAATGCTTTTGTGGAAGGAAACATCGCCAGCTATCTCGCCCTCGGGACCGAGATGCACACGGTTTGGGCGATGCTGCTTGGGAGTTTCTTTAGCCAGCGAGCGGGCGAAGCGGCGGGCGGCGCTGTCGTTTGGTTCTTTTTTCCGATCCTGCTGGCGGCGATATTTGGTTTCGCACGGGAGATCGGAGTGGAGCGGCGATGGGCATTGATCGCTGTGCTAATGTTCGCCTCGGTGCCGACCGTATTCCATGTCGCCGCAAGCGCGTATATAGATATCGCCCTTGCACTTTTTATCACGCTTGCGATCTATTCGCTGACGCGTTGGTGGAAAACGCTCGAGACCGGTTGGTTGATATTTGTTGCGATATTTTTGGGTGCGGCTTTGTCTGCAAAGCTGACGACACTATTCGTTATCGCGGCGTTTGCGTTGATCATCTTGCTCCGCGTTAGGAAGGCTCAAGAGAGCGAGCCGGACAAATTGGGCAAGATAGCCGGAATCGGGTTTGCGGCACTTTTTCTGGCAGGCGTTATTGCATCGCCGTGGTATTTGCGGACGTGGGCTGAGACCGGAAGTCCGGTGTTTCCCTTCTACATGAGCATCTGGCCGGGTGAGGCTGCGGGTTGGGACGTTGAACGCTCGAACTTGTTTCAGTTGATGAATGCCCAATATGGCGGAGCCGATAAGACACCGTTAGATTATCTGATCGCACCGTGGAATTTATCGGTGAATGCTCAGCCGGAACTAGCTTCAAATTTTGACGGAGTTTTAGGCGTGGCTTTTCTGATCGGTCTGCCTTTGCTCATATTTGCTCTTTGGAAATTTGATCTACCGCCCGAGGTAAAGATCGGAGCAAGCGTGGCAGGAATAATGTTCCTGTTCTGGCTTTTTTCGAGCCAGCAACTCCGTTATCTCTTGCCGATATTGCCGATCCTGGCGATCGGGATCGCGGCCGCCGCGACACGAGCTGCTGCTAAAGGCACACCGCTCTATAATGCATCGAAGTATGCGATCGGCATCGCCGGAGTTGCGGGGATCGTTGTTTCGGCCGCGTGGTTCCTGCAAAAGGCACCGGTTCGCGTTGTGCTCGGCGGCGAGACCGAAGATCACTATTTGGCGCGGAACATTGATTACTATCCGTATTATCAATGGCTTAATACGGAGACCGAGCCGGGTGCAAAAGTTTGGCTGATCAATATGCGGCGAGATACATACAATCTCGACCGGCCGTACTTTTCGGATTATTTGTTTGAAGACTGGACGATTCGAAAGATGGTCTGGGAGGCTCGTTCGGCTGAGGAATTGAAAGCGAAAGCCGCTTCGATGAACGTGCAGTATATTTTGACGCGGCATGATGTGCTCTTTCATCCACAGCGTTCGACCTTGATCGACGACGAACGGCCGCCCTCGGAAAGCGAGGCGAAGTTGAAGATCGCGAAAGATCTCTTATTGGATCCGGCCAGAACGATCAGGGCCGATCAGAAGTTTAGTTTAGTAAAGGTATTTTAGAAATGGTTTTATCAACAGCCGCAATGGAAACAAGATTTGCGGA
>CAZXTS010000183.1:0-6041 GCA_964643745.1 uncultured Chloracidobacterium sp. | reverse complement strand
GCCGACCGGCTCAAGAAAGTAGGTATCCCGCACAACGTTCTGAACGCGAAATATCATGAACGCGAAGCCGAGATCATTGCACAGGCGGGCCGCAAGGGTGCCGTTACGATCGCGACGAACATGGCCGGACGCGGTACCGATATTTTGCTCGGCGGAAACCCGGAATCGCTTGCGGAAGAATATCTGAAGCGGATGGAGATAAATCCGGAGGACGCAACACCGGAGCAATACGAAGAACAGCTCAAAAAGGCGAAAGCAGTTGTCGCAAAGGAACACGAAGCGGTTGTTGCGGTCGGTGGTCTTCATATCCTCGGGACCGAGCGCCACGAATCGCGCCGAATAGATAACCAGCTTCGCGGACGTGCCGGCCGACAGGGCGACCCGGGCTCGTCGAGATTCGTACTTTCGCTTGAAGACGATCTGATGCGGATCTTTGCCGGAGACAAAGTGCGTTCGATGATGGAATGGCTCGGGATGGAAAAAGGCGTGGCGATCGAAAGCCGCACCGTTTCCAAGCAGATCGAACGTGCCCAGAAAGCCGTCGAAGCACGCAACTTTGAAACGCGTAAGCATGTTTTGAAATACGACGACGTGATGAACAAACAGCGTGAAACGATCTACGGACTCCGCCGTCAGCTAATGTTCGAACCAGAACATCGTGATTACCTGCTTGGGGAAAGCGGCGTCGCTCACGACCTGCTTCAAGACCTGACAAGCAGCTTTTTGCAGGCAGAGGTCGGGCCGGACAAATGGGAGATCGATACGTATGCCGCTGAGATCGAAAGCATTTATGCTGTTGACCCGGCGAAAGATGCCGGAGTCGATTTTCATTCGATGACACCGGACGAGATCGAGGAAGCGATCTGGAAAAAGGCTTCGGCAAACTATGCCGCAAAAGAAAAGATCGCCGGCGCGGAATCGCTTCGGGCATATGAACGTTACATAATGCTCAACATCATCGACAGCCAGTGGAAGGACCATCTTGCCTCGATCGATCAGGTCAAGCAGGGCATCGGGCTTGTCGGTTATGGGCAGAAAGATCCGCTCGTTGAATACAAAAAGCAGTCGTTTGAAATGTTCCAAGACATGCTTGACCGCATCGACACGAACACTACAAAAGCATTGTTCCACCTTGAGGTCGTCACCCGCGACGAACAGGAAGAACGCGAACGGCTCGAGCGGCTTGCCCAACAGCGTGCCCGCAAACAGGCCGCAGGAATGGCATTTACCGGTGCCATGGGAACTGCCGAAGCCGCCGGAGCTGAGGCCGCACGGCACACGCCGTTCAAACGCGATCAGCCAAAGATGAAACCGAATGCCCCTTGCCATTGCGGTTCGGGCAAGAAGTTCAAGAAATGCCACGGTGCGGGTATGTAAGGTCGGTTTGGGTTGTTGGTGATTACCAGATCGAGGGCACAGCCGATTCGTCAAATTCGATGGATCGGCCGTCCGGCAATATGTGGATGATGCGCTCAACGCCTTTAGCTCTGAGCATCGGGGAAAGCATGCCGATGCGATGGCAATTTGCACGCGGAACCTTATGCTGCGAAAGCGGATGCGATTCAGAACACATTAGAACCGCATTCGTTTCCGAAGCGACCTCGATAATCCGACCGATCCCCCACGCCAGATCTTCCGGTTTAGGACGCGTTTTCCCGCCAGTTTCTGGCAAATGCTCGTAGCCGATTCCATTGTCTCTCAACAATTCCGCCAACACCATCCCATTGAACTGCGGCCACCGCGATCGAGCAACGCTCCGCACATCGCATACGAGTTCGACGCTGTAATTCTGCAACAGTTCAAGGAAATACTTGAACTCATGCCGCCCGTGGCCAATGGTGTGGATGTTCACTTCGGCGAGTCTTTAGGCGTAGTTCTTACGAACTGTCCATATTGGCTTCGGTATTCTACAGTTGAAATTTCCGGGCAATTTGCAAAAGGATGAAAGCCTGAGAGCTTAAGCGATACTCCGAAGGCATCTGAGTCGGATATGGAACCGGTCCTCACACGGATCATCCGAGTGCCTTGACCCTCGACGATCTCACCATTCACAACGATCCATTCCAGATCAAGTCCATCAGCCCCGAGCATCTTTGACAAAAAGAAGTATTCGGTAAAGCTATCAAGAACTTCCGGCGATTGAATCTCAACAAGTGGGCAAGCAGGCGGCAAGGCACACGACGGCGAACAATCTATCACTGTGATCGTTCGCGTTACTGTTTTTCCACAAACGTCACAGCCATCATCAACGCCAGCCGTTATTGTGTAATTTCCAGGCATGGTATCGGCCAGATCCCATTGTACTCTTGCACCCGTTCCAAGGATTCGACCACCGGAAACGGAATATGAGTAAGTAAGAATGTCATCTTCTGCGTCAAATGCGGTAGTTCCGACGTCTATGACCATTGTTTTTGACGGCAATGGCTGCCCTTCGCCGGGACGCTGACCGGGTTCACAAGGAAGGATCAAAAGGTCTGAACTTAGAGATAGATCGGAAACGTCAGCCGGACGATTTCTGGGTATGGTCCGCGATCCTACGGAAACATCATCCAGTTTGACTGTGCAGTTACAGTTCCCATTGATGATCGCTACCGATACCTCGATTTTCGGCCACTGCCTACGTATAGAACCGAAAAAGCCATGAATAGGATCTGGTGTTGGTTGTGGAGTTGCAACTAGGACAATGTCTTCGGAAGTCTGAACCTTGATCCTTGGTGTCCCGTTCCCTGCAAAGATCTGACCAAGATTGACGCTCCAGCTATATCCGATGGGTGACAAGATCACTTCGTTTGTTTTTACTTCGAATTCCACTGACTCCCCAGCCTTAACCATTTCGATTTCGGACGAGATCGCATACTTGTCACACCCGCAAACTTCGTCGTTGGAAGATTTGGTAATGTCCTGTCCGACTGCCGTAAACGGGGCCGCCGTGAAGATGAAATGAATCAAGGTTGTGAAGATAACAACTCGCACAGACTCTAATTGTATAGCATCTGTCAAATAATTGAACTATGGCCAACTTAACCGTCGTCCAAACGGCAGAGCACCATAAGAAAGCACGAGTATCGAGGCTGCTTGGACACAGAAAATTTCATAACAAGTTCGTGTCGAAGAGTAAATCTATCCAGTGTGATCAATAAAGAAATTTCCATCGACCCAGACCTGAAACCTGTGTGGTCGAAAGCCCGCCAAGAATAGAGGACGGATGTGTTTGATCGTCAGGAAATGCTGCTGTGTATCGCCTATCTTGAGCTCATAGACTTTTTCAAGCTTAAGATTGAAATGGGTGAACGGATTAAGCAAGCTAGCAATATCGTGCACACGGCCGTTTTCGGTGCAGGTGAACTTGCCGGTAAAGCTGTCGCGATCGATCGTCACGTGGGTGGGCGACGGCCCAGGGATCGTGAACGAGAACTGCATTAAAGGTTTCTCCTCTTCTGCATGTTAGTTCGAAAGTCGAACGAAGTCATTGCTCGCGTGTGGCCTGATCTGGGCAATGCGATGAAAGCTGGCGGCGACCGTGCGCACGAACGCCGCCTTTTAATTTATGCGGTGGCTTCGCTGGTCTGGGCTCCGGCCATTTGTTCGGCGATGGTCTTGAGCCATTCTTGAGTTTTGCGAAGTTTCTCTTCGCCGCCTTCGCGATCCATGATCACCTTTTCCAGATTCTTGAGAGCGTCGGGAGCGTCCCATATCTGACGAAGTTCGGCAAGGATCGGTTCAACTTTGGCAAAAACGAGAACATGTTCGCCGTTGGTGTCGTTGAACATATCGGCATCGATCGCTCCGTGAACGACCAACGAAGCGGCCATATCCCAATAGGAAGTGACCATTCGAAGATAGCCGCCGACTTCCTGATCCATCATCGTCGCCATATAATGTTCGGCACTCTGCGGGTTGAACATAAACATCCAGTCGCGGGCCTTTCGCATTACCGGTTCGCGGCGAAGATCATAAAGTTTAAGAATTAATTCTGCAGATTCTGATTTGCTCATAGAAATGTCTCCTTTTGTAACGATTAGAGTTGCAGTTTATTCCTGTGGGCCGGATGTGTCAATATTGCAGAGGAAAAGTTAGGATGTTGTTAAGATGAACGACGCCATTTCGGCATTTCTGAGCGAACGCATCGCGGCGAACGATTTTCCGTCCGCCGTCTATCTCGTCGCGGAAAAAGGCGTGATCGTTTTTCACGATGCACTTGGAAATGCGGTCGTTACGCCTGAAGTAATTCCGGCAAAGCTCGATACGATATATGACCTGGCGAGTTTGACGAAGCCGTTGGTGACGGGATTACTTGCTGCTTCGCAGATCGAAAACGGCGAATTCTGGCTTGCAACGGAGATCGGCGATCTAGTCCCCGTTGACGCAAATTCTTACGTCGCGGGGCTTCCTGTGGCAGACCTTGCCGCCCATATTTCCGGGCTTCCGGCTTGGCTTCCGCTGTATCTTCAAGCGAAGTCGCCGCAACCCAACGATCTTGTTGAACTTATCTCGCACCTTGAGGGCTCCGGACGTGGGATCACGGTTGAGTACAGCGATCTCAACTTCATCAGCCTTGCTCTTTCTGTCGAGGGAAACCGACCCGATTCTGATTTCGAACATTGGGTCTCTAAAGAGTTAGGCCTCAAGAAAACCTCGTTTACGCCTTTGAAGAAAGGAGTTAACCGAATTGATATTGCGGCCAGCGAGTTGGGGAACGAATTCGAAAAGCAGATCTGCATCGAGAGGGGGTATTTGAGAGATAAGAACCCAGTCGCTATCGCTCCCGGTTCTGACTCCGAGCCGCCTGAAGGCAGGACTCCAAACGCATTCCGCAATTACCAGATCTGGGGTGAGGTTCATGATGGAAACGCTTATTTCATGGGCGGGGTTGCGGGACATGCGGGGTTGTTTTCTACGGCGGAAGAGGTTTTCAAGATCGCATTACAATTCTTGCCGCAATATACGCAGCTTTTGAAACCGGAGACGTGCGAGCTTTTTCGCACCAATTTCACGAAAGGCTTGAACGAAGACCGTTCATTTGCGTTCCAGCTTGCTTCGACCAAAGATTCGACCGCCGGAACAAAGATGTCTAGGACAAGCTTTGGGCATAATGGGTTTACAGGAACCTCATTTTGGATCGATCCGGTCAAGGACCGCATATTCGTTTTGCTCACCAACCGCACACACAACCATCCGCTTCCATTTGTAAACATCAATTCGGTTCGGCGAAGGTTTCACGACATCGCGATCGAAGAATTGGACGGCCGCAACAAGTAAAAAACTTAGCAACTTTTCGTAAGCCGATACCGTCCTAACGGCACTTTCCCCAAAGTACAGTTCTGGCCGGAGTTTATGCTGATGAAAAGAATCGCGCTTGCGCTAGCATTTTTGGGGATATTCGCCTCAATTTCCTTTGCTCAATCAACACGAACGACAAGGCCGCGGGTTGTTCCGACCCCAACACCTACCATAGTAGAGCCGCAGGAAGAACCGTCGGTTCGCGCCGACGGCCCGCCCGTTCTTGTCGGCGGGCAACGGCGTCCGACGGCGACACCGACACCCGCTGACGGCGAAGATGAGGTCATTCGTGTTGAAACAAATTTGGTCACAATGCCGGTTTCCGTTCTCGACCGCGACGGACGCTTCATTTCCGGCCTTGGTCAGCGAGATTTTCAAATTTTTGAGAATGGTAAGCAGCAGAAGATCGAATATTTTCAATCTACCGAGCAGCCTTTTACTGTCGCATTGATGATCGACGTTAGCCCTTCGACCGCATTTCGAATGGATGAGATCCACAATGCAGCGATTTCTTTCGTGAACCAACTCAGGCCGAACGACCGCGTGATGGTCGTAGCCTTTGACGACAAGACACGCATCCTTAGTCAGCCGACGAACAACCGGGCAGTGCTCCATAATGCGATCCGGCGTGCTCAGTTCGGTGATGGCACCTCACTCTATGAATCGGTTGAATCAGTTATCAAACAGCAGCTTGGGAGAGAATCGGGCCGAAAGGCAATAGTTCTTTTCACAGATGGCGTTGATACGACCTCTCGGCGTGC
>CAZXTS010000182.1:0-6087 GCA_964643745.1 uncultured Chloracidobacterium sp. | reverse complement strand
CGATATGGCACGGAAACTTCGGGTTGAGGTTGCGGGCGGGCTTTATCATTTGATCGCCCGAGGCAACGATCGCCAAGACATATTTCATTCGCCGGAAGACCGGCTCAAGTTTCTCGCCCTTCTCCTAAAAGAGAAGGCCCGCTCGCCGTTCTTTCTCTACGCCTACTGTTTGATGACCAACCACATTCATCTGCTGCTCGAACGCCAGGCCGAGACGGTAGGGAATATCATGCAGCGCGTCCTCGGCGGATACAGCCGCTATTATAATCGACGATACAAGCATATAGGGCATGTTTTTCAGGGGCGGCATAAGTCCATACTCTGTCAGAGCGATAGATACCTCGCCGAACTCGTCCGTTACATTCATCTGAACCCGTTTAGGGCGGGCATGGTGAGACTCCCGCAGGAATATCCTTACAGCAGCCATCGTGCATATCTGGGTTTGGTGCCGGATGACCTGACAGACGTTGATCCTGTACTTCGTCTTTTCGGAAGCAAACGAGAGTTAGCCCGTGAACAATTCGCAGCGTACGTCGCGGCCGGGATCGGACTTGACGCATCGGAAGACTTTGATTCACCTGCGGAAGGTTATATTTTAGGTTCCGAGGAGTTCATCGACAGCACGATACATCGCATCGGCGATACGCCGCGGCGACGCGCCGAACACCGAAAAGATCGAGAGAAACCATTTGATGCGGCTGTGTTGATCTCGGCGATTGCTACCGTCTTTGGCCTTTCCGAAGATAAATTCTGCGGCCCAGAGAAAAGTGCAAAGGCAGTGCTCGCAAAAGAAGTGCTGATCCTGTTAGCCAGAGAACGAGGGTGCTCCGTAACCGAATTATCACTTATCCCTGGAGTCGATACATCCAACATCAGCCGCCGCCACGATGCCGCCCGCGAAAAGCTCCAAACCGACCGCAAACTCACCTACGCCCGTGATCAAGTCGAAAAATATACCTCGCCAATATCGCAGAATCGCAGACGTGACACCGGATTATCTTAACCGAATTATCACTTATCCCTGGAGTCGATACATCCAACATCAGCCGCCGCCACGATGCCGCCCGCGAAAAGCTCCAAACCGACCGCAAACTCACCTACGCCCGTGATCAAGTCGAAAAAATATACCTCGCCAATATCGCAGAATCGCAGACGTGACACCGGATTATGCCCCGGATTATGCCTGACACCGGATTATGCCTAGAAAACATCATGGCAAGAGGGTGTTTACCGCGTAAAGAAATGCTTGCGTAGATCTGCCATTCCTCTATACACTTAAGTTGGGAGTCAATAACCGTGTTGACCTTTTCAGTGTAAGTCGGAGCATTTTTATGAAACTAAGTTTGTTTGCGTTTTTTCAGGTTTGTCTTTTCTGCGCGGCCGTTTCCGGCCAGATCAGTATTACCGCCGTCAATGTTCCTTATACGCAGGATTTCGACACTCTCGCTAATACCGGGACGGGTAATACATGGACGGACAACGTTACATTGGTCGGATGGTACTCAAACCGTACCGCCTACAATGCCGGGACCGGTTCCATCAATACCGGAGCGATGTACAGCTTTGGTGCCGCGGCTTCCACCGAAAGGGCTTTGGGAAGCGTGGCTTCGGGCACTACCGGGACCATCTTTTACGGCGTCAGGCTTCGCAACGATACGGCCAACCCGATAACCTCGCTCGAAATAAGCTATGTCGGGGAACAATGGCGAAATGGGGGAAATACCAGCGCACATAGCCTTACTTTTGAATATCGACAGGCCCCGGTCATCACCGATATCGTGACCGGAAGCTATACCGCTTTCGGCAGTCTCAACTTCACGACTCCGATCACCGGCGCCACCGCCGGAGCCATCGACGGCAATGCGAGCGGCAACCGCATCGCGATAACGGCAACGCTTGCCGTCAATATACCTGTCGGCCAAGAAATAATGCTCCGTTGGGTCGATATCGACGATAGCGGCAACGATCACGGCATGGGTATCGACGACTTCTCGGTCATTCCAATGTTTTCGCCTCCGACCTCGGCAAACCTCAACGTCGAAGGCCGGGTGACCACGGCCAGCGGCCGAGGGATCGGCGGGGCGTCTGTGCGGTTGGCGGGCGTCGAGGGCGTCGAGCGTTGGGCGGTGACCAATCCTTTTGGGTATTACAGGTTTGCGGGGCTCGCGGCGGGCGGAACGTATTTTGTCACTGTCGGAGCAAAACGCTTCACCTTTGCCAATCCAACCCGCACCGTCAACCTCGACGAAGACATCATCGGTCTCGATTTTGTCAGTGAGCAGTGAGCGGTGAGCGGTAAGCCGTAAGCAGCGGGTCGGGTTCGGAAATCGAATCGGGCGAATCTGGAATCTGAGATCTGGAATTAAAAAAGGGTCAAGACTAGTTAAACATGTCTAGATGTAAGATAAAACTAGTAATGACAGTAAGTTACAACATATATGAGCGTGCCCGAATTTCTCGCAAGAAAATTCGTCAAGTTTTGCGGTTGTTCGCCCTTGATTTGACGGCATCTCAGATCACAATATTGACCGGTTTGAATCGAAATACGGTCAACCGATATTTGACATTGATTCGTCGTTCGATAGCTCTTCATTGTGACAGCAAATCTCCTTTTACAGGAAAATCGGGGTCAGGCCTGCTTTGTTGCTTTTATGGTTTGATCGGATTACAATTCCGGCGTTATGGCGAGAAAGCGTAGAGTTGAACTTGAGGGCGGGTTGTATCATTTGATCGCGCGTGGGAATGATCGGCAGGACATATTTCATTCGAGAGAGGATCATCTCAAGTTTCTTTCGCTGCTGGCGACTCAGAAAGAAAAGGCTCCATTCTATATCTATTCCTATTGTTTAATGACGGACCATTTTCATCTGCTGGTCGAGCGTCGCGAAGAGCCGGTCGGCAAGATGATGCTGCGGCTGTTGACGGGTTATGCATCGTATTACAATCGCCGCTACCGGCACGTTGGGCATGTCTTTCAAGGGCGGCACAAGGCGATCCTTTGTCAGAGCGATCCATATCTCGGGCGGCTGGTAGCCTATATTCAACTCAACCCAGTTCGTGCCAAGATGGTCTCGATGGCTGAGGAATACCCGTTTAGCAGCCAGCGAGCGTATCTCGGCATCGAAGCGGCAGGCATCGTCGATGTCGATCCGGTGCTGCGTCTTTTCGGGCCGGACAAGGAGCGAGCTCGTCTGCGTTTTGCCGAACACGTACGCGTTGCGTCGGGACTCGGTCATCAGCTCGAGCTTTACGCTCCCGGCGAAAACAGCATTCTTGGCTCCGAGGAATTCGTCGACGCGACGATCCATCGCCTCGGTGAGGTCGAGGGCGGACGACGGCAAAAGCCCGAAAAGAAACGGTTTGACGCCGAAAGCCTGTTTGCCGCCGTCGAGTCCGTCTTTGAGATATCTCGCGAGGAATTCTGCGGCTCAGCGAAAAAACTGGTGAGCGTTTCACCGAAACAAGCCTTCATCCTCGCCGGAAGGCAATCAGGAGCGAGCGTCACCGAACTCGCCGACATCCTTCGCATCGGCACCTCAAACGTCAGCCGCCGCTTCGACACCGCAAAGACCCGAGTTGTAACCGATCCCGAATTTCAGGCATCATATAACAAAGTCAATAAACAAAATAAAGCAATCTAAGCACAAAAGCAGGCCTGACCCCAATTCTTCATGACCCCAATTCTTCCCAATTCTTCTGTGACCCCAATTCTTCTGATGACCCCAATTCTTCTATTAAAAAAACTTTAGAAATTGGCTGCAATCCGAAGCCGCAAAGATGCGATAATGAAAAGGCGCGATTTACTAATGTTATTTCGATAATCGAGGTTTTATATGTCAGCAGAAGGCTCCTCACGATTTTTTTTCAAATAATACAATTTCCGACACTCAAAATAAGACCATAATTTGGGTGAAAAAACCTGCCACGAATAGCTCGCGGGAAATTCGGGATAATCTGCTGATCGAACATTTCGGCTTTACAACAACGGATATAACGGAATTCGATAAACTAAAACCGCCGTTTTTTATCTTCGATGATAGTGACAAAAACAAACCGGCAACTGTTGCACATGTCCGGAGTTGGAAAACCAACGCCAACGGTGAAGTACCAATATCGATGCCGGACAACAGAATTCACTCGCTGATTGCCTTCCGCGAGCAACGAGCGTTATTCGAGGTTTTCAAGGTTGGAATGTTTATTGCCGATGCGACGATTAGGACAAATTTCGTCGCCGATCTGGAGAAAATCCTGACGACTAGTGGCGAAAAACGAATTGCCGCCTTGAATACTCTGATGATGACGATCGAGAGTTCGGGAGCGTCAAGATATGAAATTCACCAGGCGCTAAGGTTTCTGACAAATGAAGCCGGTTATAAAAACAATCCGTTTTTGTTGATCGCATTCTCACGGACAACGATTTACAAAAGCAACACGCCTTCGATGGGTTCCAATGCATTCGAGCAATCAATGGTCACCAATGCAATCAAAGCGACAAATGAAAGTCTCTACAATCCTTCGGTGAAATCGGCCTTGACCAAAATCAACAAACAGGAAGCGGCACAGATCAATTCGTGGGCAAGCGAATTGTACAGCAAATCCAACGCCGAAGAACAATACATTCAGCGCAAATGGATAGCAAGATGGCTGAGTATGTCGCCCGAAGAACGCGATACTTACAAAGAAGGTGAAATAGTCGAGATTCTTCCGCCGGGGGTGACTGTTGTGGAAACTCTTTCTCCTGCGGAAAGAGAGTTACGTGTTGCGAAAAGAAAGTGGCAAGACAGACAGAAATTTGAAGATAGCTTAAACCAAAGCGGCAGTCCACGTGCGCCAAACGTCAATAAAAGCGAAGAAATATTTCAAAGACCAACCGATAAATTTGAAATGGAAGACTCTGTAGTCAGGCAGAAACAACGACATACGAAAGATGGCGGAAAACGTTCGAGTTTTAAAACAGTAACCGTTTCCAACTCGCTTTTCAGACAACCGAATATCAGAGTTGGGGGTTTACTCGCGCCAATAGAAATCTTAAACATAATATTTACACATATCGGAGCAAATCGCAGGACAAACGAACTAGTCGACTATCTCAGGAAAAGATCGGGGCTTCTAAAGCAAATCGAAAAAGAAAAAAGACGTGCCGTTCCGCCAAAGCCTGAAACGATTAAACAAGGAATGATGGATGTGCAAAGATATGGCAGAACTACCGCCGATACTTTCGTTAAGCGGAACATTCCGTCGGTTTTGCGGGAATTGGAAATGGTGTTAGAGGAAAGCAATGCGTATCATAAATAAAAATAGAAAATCATCGAAATTACTGAAATTTTGTCTGGGAATTCTAATAGTTTTTAATTGTTTGGGTTTTGCTAGCTGTCAAACTGTTGAAGAACGATACGACACACAACTTAAACAGTGTGTAGAACAAGGTCATAAAGATATTAAAGATGGCGTTAGGTGTCTGGAGAATCTTCTTAAATCAAATCCTAATAAAAGTTTCATTTATTTTTTTTTGGCAGGAGATTATAGAGAGTTAGGACGACTAGATGAAGCAGAAGAAGCTATTAATATTTTCGTTTATGCTTACAAAAACGATGCTTCAGGATACAGTTTGAAATGTGAAATATTACGAGACAAAAAAGATTTTAACCAAGCTTTTCTCGCATGCGACAAGGCTATGTCGCTGGAACCTAATGAGTCTGAGCATAAGCGGACAATCGCTTCCTTATGTGAGGCGCAAGGAGAGACTGACCGGGCCGAATTCTGGTATGGGCGTGCGTTGTCAAATAACCCTCAAGATAAAAACGCGCTGGTTGAGCTGGGACGCTTATACGAAAAGACTGGAAAATTGGATAAAGCAATCGAGACCTATGAAAAATTACTTAAACTGGAATTTGAGTTCAAAGACAAACTCAAGGAAGGCATCAAAAAATTAAAAGAAATGCGGCAGCTTGAGCTGGACAAAGAAAAAGAAATATCGACGCCAAAACAAAAGAAATCCAAAACAAAAGCGGCTGGAAAGCAATAAGAATTAAAAAATTCAGCTATTTCCGCCAAAGCCTGAAACTATTAAACAGGCCATAATTAATA
>CAZXTS010000181.1:0-6175 GCA_964643745.1 uncultured Chloracidobacterium sp. | reverse complement strand
GTTGGTTGGGGTGCGAGAGGTCGTGAGTTCAAATCTCGCCGTCCCGACCAATAAAAAGAGGGCCGGTCTTGTCGATCAGGCCCTCATTTATTTTGGATGAGACCATCAGTGACTAATTCACTTCTTCAGACCTGATATCAACATCGTCATCGGCAATATCATCATCGTCCTTAGGGCCTACGACACGTTCACGCATTCGCTTTACCAGCAAGCAGTTTCCGAAAACCAGTGCACCGAAAGCAACGCACAACCCGATCGCTAAAAATGGCGAAAGGTAGTTCTGAGTTTCGGGTGCAAACCCGTGCTCGCGAAGGAACCCGATAGCGTATATCGGGAGAAGAAATCCGATGCCGAGAACAAAAAAGCAGAAAAAGGCGAAAGTTGACCACATAGCCCAACTCCGATCACGCTTAGCCAGAACGACGTTGGCAACGACCAGCAAAATTGCAGTGGTGATCCACAGCAGATACCAAGATAGACTGCGAAAATATTCATATCCGGCAAAGGCATCTGCCGGAGCCGTTATGCTGCCGAGCCAGCTCGCCGCGTAATAGACCACGAAAAATAAAATGAACGCAAAGACCAAAAACGTTGCGACGTAAGTTTTTCCCCACATAATTTTACCCTTGCGTTCCACGGCGTCGAATTTTATCGTGGCCGCACCGTTATATAAGCGGTCTGATCGCGGCGCGTTATCAGCAACAGAACGGGCCGGCCCGCGGCACTCGTCACGGCCGCCTGTACCTGGTCAGCTGAATTTACCGATCGGCGATTTACCTCAAGGATAATGTCGGCACGTTGAATGCCCGCTTCGGCACCTGCACTGTTCTCATCAACTGACGTTACGACCACGCCTTCCTTGTCGCTCGACAAGCCAAGTTCTTTGGCGACCTGCGGCGACACAGGCTGAAGCGTTAGCCCGAGCTTCCCACCGGCAGGTTCTGCGGTATTCGGTGCGGCACCCGGCGGCGTTTGGTTCGCTGCATTTTCCGTTTCAAATTCATCAAGCGTTACGTTCAAATCGAGCGGCTGGCCTTCGCGAAGCACGGTTATCTTTATCTCGGTTCCGGGCAATGTACCGGCGATCTTATTTCGAAGAACATTTCCGTCATCGACCTTTTCGCCATTGATCGCCGTGATAATGTCGCCGCGTTTCACACCTGCCTTTTCAGCGGCGCTGCCAGACCGGACGTTGCTGACAAGCACACCGGAAACCTCTTTCAGATCCAATGCCTGCGCCGTTTCGGGCGTGATATTCTGAATGTTCACACCCAGCATACCGCGTCTCACGCGTCCGTCTCTTAAAAGCTGCTCCATTACGGAGCGTGCCATGTTCGAAGGGATCGCAAAACCGATCCCGATGTTCCCGCCAGAAGGCCCGCCAGCGAGAATCTGCGAGTTTATACCGATCAATTCGGAGTTCAGGCTAACCAGTGCTCCGCCCGAATTACCTCGGTTTATCGGTGCGTCAGTCTGTAGAAAATCTTCGAACGAATCTTGTCCGCCATAGCTCAGTCCAGTGCGTCGGCCTTTTGCCGAAATGATGCCGGCTGTAACGCTCAGGCCAATACCAAGCGGATTTCCGATCGCTAATGCAATGTCTCCGACTCGGACAGAGTCTGAATTGCCCAACGGCAGAAAAGGAAGATTCTGAGCTTCTATCTTTAGAACCGCCAGATCGCTAGGGCGGTCTGTCCCAACAACTTTTGCCTCAAAGGATTTGTTATCGTTCATCCGCACCGTTATCACATCGGCTCCATCGATCACGTGCGCATTCGTCAAGATAGTGCCATCAGCGCTGACCAAAACACCCGAACCCATACCGCGTTCTACCGGCGGTCGTTGGCCGCCACGCTGCTGCGGCATTTGGCGAAAAAGATCTTCGAGCGGATTGCCGGTGCTCGGCTGTTGGGTTTGGGTCGATGCGGTTCGTGATTCCGCATCGATACGAACGACCGCGGGCGACGTACGTTCGACCACATCCGCGTACGACGTGCGAACACCGTCGACCACTAAAGGGGCCTGCGGAGCCGGCGGCTGATCGGGCATCGCCGGCAAAGCTTCGCTGCCAAAAAGACCGGTCGAACAGGACGTTGTAAAAACTGCGGCCGCAAGGCCAAAGGACAAGAGTGCTTTTGAATACATTTCAATAACTCCGAAATGACAGATTAACCTGATTTTATCGCATCCAAGTGTGAATTGGAATGATACTTATCATGAATACGCATCTGGCGTCCCCAATGTTCCTCAGCGGCTCAGATCCCGGACGTAACACGCGGCAAACCACTGCTGAAAATATATGACAGCGATCTATAGACCAGTTTTGAGCATAGAAACGCAGGCGAATCATAATTCTCATTATAAGAGTATTCCACCAGGTCCATTCCGACGATGCGTTTCTTTTCGGCGAGCCGCTTGATCAATGCCAGCGTTTCATACCAACCGAGCCCGCCCGGTTCGGGAGTGCCTGTCGTCGGAACTATGCTTGGATCGAGGCCATCGATATCTATCGTAAGATAGACCGTTCCGGTCAGTCCATCCACCGCTTCATCGATCCAATCGGTCTTTCCAACAATGTCGCGTGCCCAAAAGATCTTTGTCGGCAGGCCGCTTTCGATCAGTCGAGCTTCGTCCGCGGAGATCGAACGAATACCGACCTGGACCGAAGGAATTCTTAGGTCTTTTACAACACGAGCCATAATCGACGCGTGAGAATGCGGTGTGCCGTCGTATGTGTCGCGAAGATCGGCATGTGCGTCGATCTGTAAAACGCTCAAGTCATGATATTTCTCCGCATGGGCCTTTATAACAGGGCCCGAAACCGAATGTTCGCCGCCGATCATACAGATGAACTTATCCAGTTCGAGTAATTCCTTCGTGCGGCTGTAAAGCCCGTCCATCATCGCCTCAGGCGTTTCGCGTGGCCTGAATGCCTCAAGTGTATGAATGCCGACCTTATATGTCTCGGTATCGGTCTCTTCGTCATAGAGTTCCATATTTCGCGAGGCATCGACGATCGCCATCGCTCCAGCTTCGGTACCGGTGCCATAAGAGACCGTTCCCTCATACGAAACAGGCCAAACAAGTACGCTTGCATTATTAAGAGACGAATACTCTTCTTCGTCAATTCCGCCGAAATTCATCGGAAGTTCCTTTGATTCACTCATTGTTATAGTTTCGTGCCGATGCTCGGATTTTTCAAGCCTCTTCGCGGAATGTTGCGGATCAGTGATAGCACTGCGTGGCCTTTGCGAACCTCTGCATATACTCTGCGTAACGTTTTCTGCCGCAAAGGTGCGCAGAGGAGCAAAGAAACCAGAGACTTTTTACCCGAGATGTCCATTGTATTATTTGAAAAGCTGTGTTAAAACATCTTTCAAGTACTCGTTTATCTTGTGTCTTTCAAACTAAACTAATCAAAGAGGTTAAACATTTGACTCAAGCGAATGTAGGTGCAACTGTGCAGGCCGAAGGACGCAAGGCCACCGTTTACGCAGGTGATTACCTGAATAAACTTACCGGTGAAGTGATCGAACGCGAATGCCGACAGAAGTTGGCCGACGGCTGCACCGAAATAGTGGTAAATTTCTCTAAAACAGAGATCGTGAATTCGATCGGCGTGTCGATCCTGCTAGGTGTTATCGACTCAGCCAAAAGCTCGGGAGCCCGGGTCGTTTTCTCGGACCTAAATCAAAGCACGATCGAGTTATTCGATATGCTTGGGGTTACAAAGCATGTCGATGTAGTTAGCCAATGAGGATCGAAGAATTCAAGATCGCCAACGTAAAGCAGAACGCCGAAGACCGCCATCGGCTGATCCATACGTTTGGTGCGCTCGCCGAGCTTGGCCAGGAAGTTTCCGGCAATCAGAATTTTCACGAAACGATCCGGACCTCGCTGCATTTGGTGCTCGGTTCGCTCGCGATAATGCGCGGCGGCGTTGCCCGTTTCGCAAAATTCGAACACGAATATTCAATGCTTGCGGGCCGCGGCCTTGGCGACAATTTCCCGATGTCGCTGTCGCTATGTTATGAAGACGAGCGTCAATTTCTGGCAAACGGGCTGTTCCCTATCGAGATCGACCAGGCGAAGTCGCTTCCCTTTTTTCAGGTTTACGATCAGAGCTTTGAAAACAGCGGGCTTGAACTTTTTGTGCCGCTGGTAATTCGGAACGAAGCGGTCGGGGCATTATTCTTGGGCAGAAAAGCCACCGGCGAACGCTTTACTACATACGACAAAGAGATCATCTGCTCGATGGCACGCCATATCGGCGTGGCGATCGCACATCGCGGGATGATGGTCGAACTCGAACGCCGCGCCGAAGAGAACCGCAGGCTTTACGAAGAACTGCGGGCTACTTATCGCGACACCGTTCGCGCGTTCGCCGCCGCTATCGACCGCAAGGATAAATACACCGAAGGCCATTCGGTCCGCGTCGGAAAATATACTGAGATCATCGCCGAAGAACTTGGCTGGAATGAACATGAGGTCGAGGGAGCGGCTGTCGCGGGTTATTTGCACGACGTAGGAAAGATCACCGTCGAGCGAAAGATAATCAACGCGCCCTATCGCATAAACGCTAAGGAATCGGTCGAGTTGAACAAACATCCGCGAGCGGGTTACGACATTCTGCTGCCGATAAATCACCCTTATGCCGACGTTCCGCTGGCGGCGAAATATCACCACGAACGGCTCGATGGCCGCGGTTATCCGGATGGGCTTTACGACCGTGAGATCCCGTATATCGCAAAGATCGTTAACCTTGCGGACTCATTCGACGCAATGACGACCGACCGGCCTTATAAGCGGCGGCGTCCCGCAAACGAGGTTTTCGAAGACCTCAGCCGCAATGCAGGAAAGCAGTTTGCTCCAGAGGCAGTTTCCGCATTTTATCGTTCCCTGTTGAAAGAACTCGACGGGGAGGCAAAAGAAAAACGCTACCGCAAACTTCTCGGCCGCGAATATATGGAAACCGAAGGCCTGGCAACTCTCATCCGCAAAGGCCTAAACGACCTGCCCAGCTCAACACCGGCAAACATCTTTAGCTATAACTGAATGTAGGTTGGATGACTAACTATCATTGTCACCGTCTGAACTCTCGGATTTGTCACGTTCGGACGATGATTTGATTTTGGTTCCTGACGGTTCGATCCAACTGACGAATCGGAGAACTATGAAAACGATCAGTGTACTGCCGACAGCGAGTAGATACCTTTCGAGGCCGACCATCATGCCGATGCCGGACGTTGTGAGTATTCCGGCGGCAGTCGTTAATCCCTTTACGTCGCTGTTATGCTTTTTGAAAAAGATCATTCCGGCGCCGAGGAAGCTGACGCCCGTAACGATCGCACCGATCAGATTTGCGGCGTCAAAACGGACATGGTCGCCGAAAATGCGGAACGAGGCCGCCATGTTTTCTCCAATTACGATGAACATAGTCGCGGCAACCCCGACGAGAATATGCGTGCGGAGCCCGGCCGCCTTCCCTACCGTTTCGCGCTCCCAGCCAAGCACGCCCGCAAGCACACTGCTGACCACGATCTGTAACAAAATTCTAAGATCGGCTTCCATTAAGTTTCTAACTTCAGCGGTCCGCTTTCAGTCAAGATCCCTACAAATTTCTTTGCCGCGAGCGAAAGCGCCCGATCGCTGCGATAAATAACGCCAACAGGGCGGACCCAATCTTTCTCCGCGAGCGGGACAACGACCAAACGCCCCGTTCGTTCCTGTTCGGTTATCGAAGGGCTCGGAAGGATTGCGATGCCAAACCCGACTTCGACCGCGCGTTTTATCGTTTCAATATTGTCGAATTCCGCAATCTTTTTTACCTCGACGCCCTTAGCTTTTAGGAGCTTGTCGATCGCCTTGCGTGTCGGAGTGTCGCGTTCGAAATGGACGAACGCCTGTCCGTCCAGTTCCTTCGTTCGCACCTTGTCTTTCCCGGCAAATTTATGGTCCGGCGGGCAAACAAGTACGAGCTTGTGCTCCAGCATAAAGTTAATCGTAATGCCGCGTTTTGTTTCCGGAAAGGCAAGTACGCCAAGCTCCGCTGCACCGGTCGCAACATCGCGTACGACCTTTGTCGTGCGGGCATACTCAAGATCGATCTTTGCCGACGGGAACTTCGACATAAATTCGCCGACCATCGGCGGAAGTTCATGCAGCCCGACGCTAT
>CAZXTS010000180.1:0-6180 GCA_964643745.1 uncultured Chloracidobacterium sp. | reverse complement strand
ACGTCCTATGTTAACTTTCACCTTAAGTTTTTTCTCAGCAATCTCTAAGTACCTTTAAAACCCCTTGTAACAGGAGAGAATTCGAAAAAATGCAAAATCAAAAATCTGCCATTGGAATGGATGGTAACATCACGGCGCTTATCGGCTATTTGATCGGTATCGTCGCACTTGTTCTGATCTTTATTGAGAAGGACAACAAATTCGTTAGGTTTCATGCGCTGCAGGCAGTGCTGTGGTCGGTGGCAATCATTATTGGTGTCATCGTCGTTGCTATTGTAGGAACGATTCTAAGCCTTGTGTTGTCTGCGGTTTCTGGCACACTGGGCGGAATTGTCGGTCTGCTATTTATGTTGATTTACATCGGTTTGTTCCTCGCACTTTTCGGCGGCTTGATCTTTGGAGCGATCAAATCGTTCGGCGGCGAGATGACCAAGCTTCCCTTCGTCGGCAACATGGCCGAGAAGTGGGTTTAATTAGCCGACTTACTCAAAAGAAATACGGGCGATCTTTCGAAACATCTTCGGAAGATCGCCCGATTGGTTTGTTTTCTGATAAAGAAGATGCGAATTTATTTGGACAATTGCGTATTGAATCGCCCGTTTGACGATCAAGAACAATGCCGTATCAGGATCGAGACTGAAGCGATACTCGAAATCAGAAAATGCGTCGAACAAGAAAAAACAGAGCTTGTGTGGTCTTATGTTATCGATTACGAGATCCAAAAGAATCCGATCATTGAGCGCCGACTAGGTAATGCGGCATGGAAGAATCTGGCATTAATCGAGATCGGGCCTTCCACGCTAATTGTTTCGAATGCCCTAGAATTGCGTTATCTTGGTTTTAAGGATGTTGACTCGTTGCACGTTGCTTGTGCTATGGAAGCAGAAGCTGACTCTTTCGTCACAACCGACGATGCTATAATCAAACGGTCGGTAGTTTTACCGGGTCCGTTGATCATTTCGAATCCTGCGGATGTGGTAGAGGTGATCAGAAAGTTATGATGAGCGAAACAGAAATTAGAAATCGCGGCATGGATGCATTGATCGCAGGCCTTGGACGTAAAGAGGCGGAACGGTTTCTTGAACTCTTGGCAAATGACCGCTCTGACTACACGAAATGGCGTAAATATCTCTTTCACGGAATGACCCTTGAGGAAATTAATGCCCAGGCCGAGGAACTTTGGGAGAAAAATAACCAGAAAGAGCCTATATCTTAAAAACCCGTTCAAATACTTTTTTAACATTCCGCAGATAATGCGTTAGATCAAAGACGCGGGCAATCTCTTCGTTTGAAAGATGCGAAGAAATGTCCGCGTCGTTCATTACCAGGTCTTTGTAATCGCCGCCTTCGTCCCAGACCTTCATCGCGTTTCGCTGTGTGAAAACATAAGCGTCCTCACGCGATACACCTTTTTGTGTTAACGCAAGCATTAGTTGTCCGCTAAAGACCAAACCTCGGGTGATCTCCAAATTCTTCAGCATATTCTCAGGATAGACGACGAGCGTATCGAGCAGTGATGTCGTTTTAGCTAGAATGTAATCAAGCGTTGCTGACGAATCGGGCAAAACGATTCGCTCAGCAGACGAATGCGATATATCGCGTTCATGCCAGAGTGCAACATTTTCGAGCCCGACGATCGAATTTGCCCGCACCGTTCTAGCCATTCCGCAGATGCGTTCTGACAAAATAGGATTTCGCTTGTGCGGCATCGCCGACGAACCTTTTTGACCCACTTTAAACGCTTCTTGTGCCTCGCGGACCTCGGTTCGCTGCCAGTGCCTTACCTGAAGTGCGATCTTTTCAAGCGTCGAGGCGATTATCGCCAGAGTGCACAGATATTCGGCGTATCTGTCGCGCTGAATTACCTGCGTCGAAACATCGGCCGCCTTGAGACCAAGCTTTTTGCAGACACGCTCTTCAACATCAGGAGCCAGATGTGCAAACGCTCCGACCGCACCGCTGATCTTGCCAACCGAAACGGCATCTTTCGCACGAAGAAGCCGCTCGCGGTTTCGCTGCATCTCGGAATACCAAAGCGTCCAGACGAGCCCGAACGATGTCGGCTCGGCGTGAATGCCGTGTGTACGTCCGATCTGCGGCGTGTCTTTGAATTCGAAAGCTCGGCGTTTCAAGACCGGCAGCATCGCATCTATCTTTGCAAGCAGAACGTCACACGATTCTTTTAGCAAGATCGCATTCGCTGTATCAACGACATCGCTCGAAGTTAGCCCGTAATGCACGAACCGCGACGCAGGACCGATATTCTCAGCCAGGTTTGTTGTGAACGCGATCACGTCGTGGTCGGTAGTTTTCTCGATTTCCGAGATCCGCTCGGGCGTAAATGCTGCCTTCGCCTTGATCTCTTCGACCGCTTCGGCGGGTATCGTGCCGTCCTCGGCGTGTACCTCGCAGACGGCGATCTCGACATCGAGCCATTTCTGAAACTTATTCTGCTGGGACCAGATAGATCCCATTTCCGGCAATGTGTAGCGTTCGATCATATAAAGAAATTTAAAGATAATCGCAAACCGCTGTTCCTTCAACCGTCTGAATGTTAATCTGACACTTTGAAAAAGGTGTAAGGGAGTTTGCTGGATATAAGATGGCGCAAAGAACGAGCGAAATGGGGCCTCGGTCCCTGTTATCAAAGCTAATAAAATTGGAACCGATTACCGGTGCCGAAAGCGAGATAGCAAATACGCACGAAGTTAACCGCGAGTCGGTCGTTAAGGAACTATTGGTCCATATTTTCTTTATGTCGAAATTCGGGTTGATCGAACCGACGATCAGCGTCGGCGAGGCGAAGGCCCAGTATTTTAGCGCCACCGGCGGCCACCAGGCAGCGCACTGTGCTCCGGGGCAGTTGATCTACTCAACGCGAAAGATACAAGAATATGTCGCGGCCGATGATGAGCTGCACGTTACCGTTGACAATCTCTTCGGCCGCACGGACGGAATCGATGCCAAATTTAACATCGCCGATTCACGTGCGGAGGAAAATGGGCTGCGGGCTGCATTAGCGTCGGCAGCAATACACGCGGCTCAATCTGCGAAACGGGTCAGATTTAACCGAGCCGAAGAAATTTACCCTTATCTTGCTACCTCATTTGGCGTGTACAAATCGTTCGGCGGGGCGGCGTTTCGTGCGGCAGCGGCGCGGCAAAGGGCCCTGATGCGGCGGCTTGATCCGAATGATGTTGCAAAACGCGAAACAACGATCGCGATCTTGAATGTCTATGAAGAATGTCTCGCGACGTCAATGGAAACGGTTGAAACCGTGCAGGGGCTGTTCGTGGAAGATGTCTGGCGTCAATATAGAAAATTAGTCTGATGCTTCGGCCGCTACTCTATCGAACTCTTCGTTGACCTCATTTTTGTCACCGAGTATATCGCCGATATAGACCATTTGAACCACAACGACCAATACCGCCAATAATGGAGTTGCGAGCAGCAATCCAAGTCCGCCGATCGTAACGGCCAGTCCAAGCTGCGCGACAACGGTCAGTGCAGGCGGCAATTCCACAGTATGCCGCTCAATAAACGGCGTGACCAGATTTCCTTCAATTATTTGAACGCCAACATACAGCCCCAGCACATATAAAGCGCTTATCGGACTATCGATAAACGCAAAAAGTATCGCTGGAATGGCTGAAATGATAGGGCCGAAATTAGGAATAAATGAAAGCAGTCCTGCGATCAAGCCGAGCGTGAGCGCCATTGGAACGCCGATGATCGAAAGCCCGATCCACGTTAGAATGCCGATCGCTATCATCGACGCAACCTTTCCGATCAGCCACCACCTGAGCGTTTCGCCGATCGCTGCGAAGACCTCTTCGGCCCTTGCCCGATTCGGTTTTGGAAATAGCTTTGCAAGCCCATCGGCATAGAGCCGCGGCTCACATGCAAAGTATATCGCGAGCAGAATGACGATCAGGAAATTTCCTATCACTCCGACCGTGGTTGAGAAAAACCCGCCGACACCTGATAAAAGCGATCCGGCATCGATCTTTTGCATTATCGTGTCCGTGCTGGGCAGTTGTGCGATCAGTGCCTGTCCCCAGTTGTACTGACGCACAAATTCTGCAACCTGCTCAGCCGAACGAGGGATCTCTGTGCGAAGATTTCTCGCCTGTTCCGCAACGCTCGGGGCAAGCAGAGCGATGGCTCCCGCAAGTATAAGAAGAAGCAAAAAAGAAACCAACAGGACCGACCACGTGTCGCCAAGCTTAAGATATTTGGCGACCGGCATCGCGAGCCCGCGTAAAAATACCGCCAGCAATGCGGCCGAAAATATCAAAAGAATTACGTCGAACGTGAAATAGATCGTCACGAACAACATGCCGATCAGCCCGACAAGCCCTGATACGATCAATACCTTTTTAACGAACGGCAACTCGGAATCGGTCATATGGATGAGTTATATCAACCGTCTTTCTATCAACAGTTCTGCATTCAGGATCGTTGAACCGGCGGCGCCGCGGACGGTGTTATGGCTTAGCGAAACGAATCGATAATCGAACACATTATCAGGAAAAATGCGTCCTACCGTAATCGACATTCCATTGCCGTTATCCCGATCAAGTCGCGGCTGCGGACGCGAAGGCTCTTCTAAAACTTCGATGAAATGCGCCGGCGAAGAATGCAGGGCAAGCGAAGGAAATTCTTTTAGCGCGGCGATGACATCTTCGAGCGTTGCTGTCTTCTTTAGATCAACACGAACCGAGGCTGTATGCCCGTCAATAACGCCGACGCGAAAACATTGCGCAGAAACATCGAAATCGGCCTTTTCGATCAGGCCGTCACGAAATGTTCCCAATATTTTCTGAGCTTCGGTCTCGACCTTCGGCTCTTCTCCCGCAATATACGGGAGAACATTGTCCGTAATGTCCATCGAAGAAACGCCCGGATAACCAGCCCCGGAGATCGCCTGCAAAGTTGTTACGACGACGGATTCGACCCCGAATTTTCGGTGCAATGCGGCAAGCGGCGGTACAAAACTCGCGACCGCGCAATTCGGATTCGTAACGATATAACCTTTGCCAAAGCCGCGCTTTTTCTGCTGAGTTTCGATGAGCCCAAGATGATCGGGATTTATCTCCGGGATCAAAAGCGGCACATCTTCGTCCATTCGATAGACGGACGAATTGCTGATCACAGGAAAACCCGCACGCGCAAATGCTTCTTCGGTCTCGCGAGCAACGCCCGATGGCAGGCTTGAAAATACTACTTCGCAATCAAGCGGCGGCTCGATCGGCTCGACCACGATATCGCGAACATTTTCAGGTATCGCACCATTCAATTTCCACGCACACGCCTCCGCATACGTCTTCCCCGTCGAACGATCCGAGGCCGCAAGCGCCGTTATCTCAAACTGCGGATGATCCTGCAACAGCTGAACAAAACGCTGCCCGACCGTCCCTGTCGCCCCCAAAATTCCAACTCTGTATTTTTTCACAATTAATTAATTCTAAAGCGCGAGAGCCTCTTTCATCCGCCGGACACCTTCTGCCATTTTCTCTTCGGTGTTGCAAAATGAGATGCGAAGAAAACCTTTTGCTTCGGGGCCGAAGGCGACACCGGGAACGGTTACAACCCGATTTTGCAGGCATTTTTCGGCGATCTCGATGTCGTCTCCAAGCGAGCGAACGTCGAGCATAGTATAAAACGCACCTTCCGGCGAAGTAGCTTTCAGGCCAAGTTCTTTGTCGAACAGATCAACAATGAATTCGCCCCGTTTTCGGTAAACGTTGCGAAATTCTCCCTTAGCGGCCTCGGCTTCGGGGGACCAACCCAGCAGCGAAGCCTTTTGCGTGATCGCCGATGTACATACGGTCGTAAATCCGTGCAGCACCTGGATCGCGTTTATCATTTCCGGGTCTTTACACGCCGCCCAACCCATTCGCCAGCCGGTCATCGACAGAGACTTCGAAAGCCCGCTAACGATGATCGTCCGATCGTAAAACTCGCTAGCCGAACGCGGCCGCTCGCCAAAATAAAGATCGCTGTATATCTCGTCCGAGATCAGCCAAATACCGGTTCCATCTAATGCCTCGGCGATCTGCTTAAGATCTTCAGGCGTCAATATTTTTCCGGTTGGATTTGATGGCGAGATCACAACGGCCGCTTTCGTTTTCTCCGTGATCTGAGATCTAAAATTTGAAATATCAAATCCAAATTCCT
>CAZXTS010000179.1:0-6205 GCA_964643745.1 uncultured Chloracidobacterium sp. | reverse complement strand
AGATCCCCGGAAAGAACGACAAGGTCCGGACCCAGTTCGTTTATCCTTTTGATCAGACTCTCGACGACATCGCCATCTACCATGCCGAAGTGTGTGTCTGAGATGTGTACGATCTTTCTCATTTTTCAGGCTCAGGCCGTGGAACGATAACCTTCAATGCAACCGGGATCGATCTATAATTCAACGGTGAATTCATCACTTCGACCTCGCCGTCAAACGCAACATGCACCCGTTTTCTTCGTGTTCTGATCGAGACCGAATCGGTAGAAACTATCTCAAAATCGCGCCATTGCTCCAGCCGACCAAAGATCGTCCGAATGACCATCACCGCCACGCCCCAACGTCCCCCGCGATGTAAAAAATAAACTCCGAGCTTGCCCGTATCAAGTTCGATGCGACTGCCGATGTTGTAGATGTCGATCTCGTACTCATTATTCCCGACGAATACGAAAGGAGTTTTCCGGAGAAATTCTTTCCCGTCCACCGTAATAACTACTTTCAGAAATGGCGACAGCTTGAACATCCTAAGCGAAGCCCATAACGCAGCCAGCCATTTTCCGCGACCGAGTTCCTGCTGCTTTTCCCTGCTGCGCACGATCCGCGGATAAAGCCCGATGCTGGAATTGTTTATAAAGATGCGTCCGTTGACCTCCGCGAGATCGATCGTTTGAGTATGCCCTTCGGCGATCACGTCGATAGCCTCAGATACATCCTGCGGTATTCCAAGGTCTTTTGAAAAATGATTCAGCGTTCCCATCGGCAGAACACCGAGCGTTTTACCGGCCTTATAGACCGCCGCCGCCACGGCGCTGATCGTGCCGTCACCGCCGCCGGCGACGATTATCTCGCATTCGCCCGCCGCTGCTTTCGCCGCAAGCCTCTCAATCTCGTCACCCGACTTCGCCAAATGGACGTTTGCCCGAACCCCGTGTTCGGCAAACAATTCATGCATTTGCCGCTCAGTGTCGGTCTCCGACACGCTTCCGGAACCGGCATTTATTATGACCTCGATAGCTCTTGCCACAACTTCAAGCCTAGCGCATTACTGCGAAAACCCGATGCCGGATACAAGAAATCGTTGACGCGACCTAGACACCTGCTGTATCGTTAGGGCACTACCTCATAGACTAATGATCAGCTAGATGTCAGGTTCACCACCAATGAAAGATCAGAATTACCGCACACTATTGCTAACGTTACCGTTCGTCTTGATCCTCCTCACTGTTTTCGGTGCAAATGCTCGATCTGGTGAATCTCGCCTCGCGCCATTTGGGTGCAGCGACAACTGGGACACGTCCTTCACATCCAACGGTGCGAATGACCAGGTAAACGTGATAGTCCCGGACGGTTCGGGCAATTATTACGTCGGCGGCAAATTTTCGTCTGTTCAGGGCGTCCCGGCGCCTGGCATTGCAAAATGGAACGGTTCATCTTGGTCAGCACTAGGCGCCGGAATTAACGGTATTATTTACGCTATCGCAGTCTCAGGAAATGATGTCTACGTCGGCGGCGATTTTAACGTCGCAGTCACCGGCGGCATGGCAAGAAACGTCGCAAAGTGGGACGGCAGCACTTGGACGCCGCTCGGCACGGGCCTCGGGGGCGGGACGCATATTGTTCGGGCCGCCGCTGTTTACGGCGGGAATGTTTACTTCGGCGGAAATTTCGCGGTAAGCGGTGGGTCACCCGCAGACGGCCTTGTCAAATGGGACGGCACGGCATACTCTGCCTTGCCGATCGCTGCCGCTGGGATCAGGTCTCTGGTCGTTAACGACGGTTCGCTTTACGTCGGCGGCAACGTCGCTTTAACTCCCGGACCGAGCATCGGCATCGTCAAATTCGACGGAACAACGTGGTCCGATATGGGCCCATTAGCTAACACGATTATCAACTCGATCACGTTCTCGGGTTCTGATATGTACGTTGGCGGTAGCAGGATCGTACTCGCAGGACAACAAGACTCACATGTAGCAAGGTTTGACGGCACCTCGTGGACACGAATGGCGTTCTTTTCCAATGGGCTCATAAATGCGGTTGAAGTGCACGGCGGCGAATTGTATGCCGGCGGATACATACCGTCAAGCACCTTCAACAATCTAGCCAAATGGAATGGCTCCAATTGGGGCGGCGTAGGCTCGGGAATCGGCGGGGGCTCAAGTATCACTCAAAGCGTGACGGCTCTCGCGAGCATCGGCGATACTCTCTACGTTGGCGGAAATTTCACTTCGGCGGGCGGCCAAGGGGCAAGAAACATTGCCAAGATCACGGCGGGAACATGGTCGGCCTTTTCCGGCACAGGGTTAGACAACTCGGCCAACGCGATAGCGGTTTCGGGCAACGATGTCTATGTCGGCGGTTCGTTTATTACTGCGGGGCCACTTACCGCTAACCGCATTGCAAAATGGAACAGCGTCACGAACACCTGGTCATCGCTCGGTGTGGGAATCACCGGCTCGGGAACGGATAACAGCTTTATCTCTGCTATCGCTGTCGCGGGCGGCAGGGTTTACGCGGGCGGAAGCTTTCCCCGTATCGGCGGCGTCACTGCGAGCAATATCGCAGTTTGGAACGGTACCGCATGGGCACCGCTCGGCACCGGAATAACGGGCGGAAACGGTCGAGCGAGCGTTATCATTGTTCGCGGTGAAGACGTGTATGTAGGCGGCGACTTTGCGACCGCGGGCGGTGTTCCGGCCAATCGTGTTGCCAAATGGAACGGCACATCGTGGAGCGGGCTAAATTCCACTATCATTCCGACTGCGGTGACGTCGATGGCCTTTATGGGTGACGACCTGTACGTTGGCACCGGCACCACGACGGCCGCTAATCCTGCCTATTTTTCGAAATACGACGGTACTAACTGGACGGCACTTGGCGCAGACCTCGGCGATAGGGGAGTAAGCTCGATCGCTGTCATCGGCAGTGACGTTTACGTTGGCGGCGGCTTTATTACGGTCAGCGGAGAAACCGTCAACAGGATCGTTAGATGGAACGGTTCATCATGGTCGGCATTGGGCGGCGGCCTGCCTCCGGCCAGCTTTGCCATCAATGGCCCCAAGCTTGCCGTTTCAGGCGATCACCTGATAGCCAGCGGCGATTTCACCACTGCTGCAGGCGGGCCGGGCGAACGCATCGCTAAATGGAATGGGACAACTTGGACCAACATGGGTGCCGGATTGAACGCAAACGCCAATGCGTTGCTCACAGCGGGTGGCGATATATTTGCGGGCGGCTCCTTCACGACCGCGGGCTGCAATCAATCACCGTATTTCGCCCGGTGGAGAGAGACCGTTTGGACCGGTTCAACAAATACCGATTGGCATACTTCCACCAACTGGGGCGGCGGTTCGGTTCCGGCTTCCAATTCTAGTATTTCCATCGTCTCAAGTGACTCGGCGATCGTTTCGGCGGATGTCACTGTGAGCGATCTTATTATTGCCAACGAACGAACGCTGACGATCGGTTCGGGACGCTCACTGACGGTGTCGGGGAATCTTGATCTCAATGGAACGATAACCGGGCCCGGCACCTTGATCGTCAATGGAGGGCTGCAACTGAACGGAAACATTGCAGGGCTTGCGTCTCTCGTTGTAAATGGCGACATCTATCTCGGCAACGGCATCATCTCAGCGGAAGTGCCTGTCTCCGTAACTTCGTGCCGGGCGAACGCTATTGCAGGTGGCAGCACGGCATCGCACATTTCCGGTCCGTTAACTCGATGCGTAAATGGCTCGGGGATGTTCCGGTTTCCGGTCGGTGTTGGCGGTGTCTATGCGCCGATCGAAGTCTCCGGAATTTCGGGCAGCGGAACTCTAGGTGTAACCGCCCGCTCCGGCCAATACCCCGGTGCGGCGGTCGGCTTGCCCGTAAACAGGCTGGCTCGATACTGGGACTTGGCAAACAACGGTATCACGGAGGCCAATTTCTTCATTCGTTATTTGGACCAAGAAGTTGTCGGCATCGAAGGCCGCTATCGTGGCTACACCATCGATTCGGGCGCTGCCCAACTTGTCCCGACGGTTCTTGACTTCGTTGCGAATACAGCAACTATAACCGGTGCGACAGCGTTTTCTGCCATCACTTTGGCCGAAGGCCCCGCGAATTTCGAAACATTAAAAGGACGCATCCGAACACCTACGAACCGAGGTGCTGATCGTGTTCTGGTCAGCCTAACGGATGGATCGGGCAATGTCCGATTCGCGATGAGCAACAACGTGGGCTACTATCGGTTCCTCGGCGTGGAAACATGGAAAAACTACACGGTGCGTGTGATCTCCAAAAAATATTCGTTCGCTGAACCTGAACGAACGCTCGAATTCGTTGACAATGCTCCGGATGTGAATTTTGTTTCGACCGACCACTAACGAAGGAAATCCTCGAGCTTGGTGGATGCATCGGTCTTCTTATCGCGGTATTTGACGATTATCGGGCAATAGATCGAGAGCCCGTTCTCTGACCCGAAACCCTTCGTGATCGCACGTGAACCCTGAACGACGACGGCACCCGCCGGGATCTCGAGCGGTCGTTCGCCCTCTGCTTTTATTATGCGTTCATTCGGCAGATCAAACACGGGTGTGGAACGCGTCAGGATAACGCCGGTCGCCAGGACCGCTCGCTCCCGAACAATAGTTCCTTCATAAACTCCCGTATTCCCGCCGACCATCACATCGTCTTCGATAACGACCGGAACCGCACCGACCGGTTCGAGCACACCGCCGATCTGCGCCGCCGCCGAAATATGCACGCGTTTGCCGATCTGTGCACACGAACCGACCAACGCATGCGAATCGACCATCGTGCCTTCATCAACATAGGCACCGACATTTATATATGCAGGCGGAACAACGACCACACCGGGTGCGACATACGAACCATCACGGATAGCAGAACCGCCCATCACGATCCGCACGCCGTCTTCCAGCGACATCGGCCTTAGCGGAAATGTGTCCTTATCAAAGAACTGCAGCGTCTCGGTCGGTTGGGACATCTCGACCATCTTGCCCATCCGAAACCCGAGCAAAATTCCCTGCTTCACCCAAGTGTTCGCGTGCCAATTTCCCGCCGCATCCTTTTCCGCCGAACGGATCTCGCCCTGGCGGAGCGCCGTCTTAAATTCTTCATAGATCTCACGGTCCTTTGCGTTAAAGTCTTGCTGCTGATAAAGCCTTTCTATATTTTCGCGTATGCTCATTCACAGATCTTCCTTGTCTATTGAACATTATTGCCAGTGCAACCTGACGTCGATAAGATTCAATCGGCCGTAAAACCAACCGGCTGCGAGCTGCACGGATCATCGGCTCGGCATCTCGGACTAGTATTTCACATTTTCACCTTTCGCTCAGAGAGCTATAAAGATAAAATACGCCTATGGCAGGAACTTCAATTCTATTCGGCAGGATGCTGATCCTGTTGGGGATAATCGGATACGGCTACGGGCTTTATTCCGGTTCGGCAAGTGTGACGGCATTGATACCGGCATTCTTCGGGCTTGTCATTATGATCCTAGGTCATTTGGCGAACGCCAAAGAAGGTCTTCGTAGGCACCTGATGCATGCGGCGGTCGCGGTTGCCCTCTTGGGATTTATTGCTGTCGCCGTCAGGTTGATCCCGAGACTGAACAGCATTGAGATGAGCGCGGCAGCGATCTCACAGATCCTGATGGCGATCATCTGTCTCGCATTTGTCGTGCTTTCTGTAAGGTCATTTGCCGCGGCCCGTAGCGGCGGCGATAGCAACCCGAACAACTAGCCCACGCTCTTTAGCGTGATCTCGACCACCAATCCATCGCCTTCGTTTCTGGCGGTAATCTTTCCTTCATGCGCCCTGATCGCTTGCTCGGCGATCGCAAGGCCCAGGCCAGTTCCGCCGCTTCCGCGGTCGCGGGCTTCGCCGACCCTATAGAATGGCCGGAACAGATTGGCAAGCTCATTTTCCGGTACGCCGCCGCCGTGGTCCTTTATTCTCACGACCGCATTTCCGTTGATCCGCTCAAGGTCGACCTCGACCTCGGTGCCTTCGCGGGTGTACTTCACGGCGTTTCGCAAAACGTTTTCGACAGCACTCTGGATCAAACCTTCGCTTCCAACCACACGGCATTCGTCAGCCTCATTTAGCTTAACCGAACGGCCCTTTGCGTTAGCTTCAAAATCCGCATCGGACACGACCAGTTCGACGAGCGATCGCAGATTCAATTCCCGCTGATCAA
>CAZXTS010000178.1:0-6223 GCA_964643745.1 uncultured Chloracidobacterium sp. | reverse complement strand
GCCAGCGAATCGAAGGCTAGAAACGAACGATTATCGTCGCCATCGGTTAGCACAACGATAGCCGAACGCTCGCCCCTGAGCGGACGAAGGGTTTCCGCCAATGTGAAACCAAGCGAATCGTAATATGCCGTTGCTCCACCCGCATCAAAACTGTCCAGGCTTTCGGAAAGGCGTGCCTTGTCTGTCGAAAAGCCGGAGAGCACCTTAACATCCTCGTTGAAAAGAACTATCGAGATCCGGTCCTTTGCATCCACCGTGTCGATAAAGCTACGAGCGGCCTTTCGAATAAAATTGACGTAATTATCAACGCTCCCGGACACGTCGAGCAGCAGCACCAGATTTACAGGCGAAGATATCGGCCTTATGTCGACCATTTCTACAGGCCTGCCGCCTTCGACCATCTCAAAATCTTCTTTCGTTAGGCCGGCGATCGCACGATTGTTGTTGTCAGTAACGCGAACCATTGCGGTCCTTAGTGATGACTGGCCCAAGGCAACTTGCCGCTCCCTTTCAGTCAGAACGGGCCTTCGGTCGATCGGCGGCAGGGTCCGTTCGTACTCGCCGAAATACTTTGGTGCGGCACGGCGAATTGCGTTCATCAAGACCGAATCGCCGCTCTTAATTATCGCTTTTGCGGCTTCGGTCAAGGGCCGCTCGCGGAGGTCGCTCGTTACCTCATTTACCGGAACATTCAACAAAATGATGCCGCGGTCAGTGGTGAATTCGAGCATGAGCGGTTTTTGTCGTTTTGCTTCGGCGGCAGGTTCTTCCGTTTCCGGATCACTAGCTACCGCGACAGGTTCGCCTTTGTGCTTGCCGTTTATTTCGAAGCGGCCGCCGGCACGTTCGCGAACCTTTTCAAGCTCGAAATCAGCGAGAATTCGCGGCCGCGAGGTCAACCACTGAAGCTTGTACTGCAGATCAGTGAGCGGAACGTCGGTTACGATCGTGCCGGTATCGGACTTAGCCCAGGCGCGTGAAAGGGCGCCGACGATCTGTATCTCGCCTTCACGTGACGTGACGCGCACCGATGAATCGGTCGGGACCTCGACAAGAAGATCGATGCGTTTAGACGCCATTGCCGGTGCAAGATCGATCCGTAGGCGGCCCTTGGAGTTCGCGATCTTGACCTCTGATTCGGTGACTGGAACGCTTGAGCCAGCTGTTATCCGAACTGCCGCTTCCATACCAGAGACCGCCCGAACAGACGTCCTGCCCGACAGATTTACGATCTCGATCTGCGAATTGCCTGCAAGCGGAACTTCTTTGACGAACTCCTGAGCGCAAACAACGGCCGCCGACGATAGGAGTATCGCAATGACTATCGAGAATTTTGATAAGGATAAAATCACTATCTGGTTGATGAAGATATTCGACCCGACTGGATCAGCCGCTCGCGAACACGCTCCTGCCATTTCTTTCTTGTCGGCTCTGATTCTTCAAATTGGACCAAAAGATCGTTCAGCTTTTCGCCGCCTGCCTGTCTGGTCTTGCGATACAACAGTGCAAAAATGATGGCCGAAAGCGAGGTCAATAAGATCTGGATCGGCAGCATCAGAATCGTCCTTAGACTTTCGCGAAGGATCCGCATCATCCCTGATGTCTGATCCTTTTCGTCGCCAACGCTTACGACCGCCGAGGTCGTGCCGATCTTAATATTTACGTCAGATATCTCGGCCTCAGATACAGCCTCACTATCTGATGATGCCGGAGTGTTGCTCGGTTCGTTGGAATCTTTTGCAGCCTGTATCTTCTGGTTTACGTCCGAGGCCTTATCGACCGTCAAAGCGACGATCGCACCGGTCGCTCCGCCGAGCAGGGCCGGAACAATGAACAAAATGGCGACCGCCGCGAACGTAGTAACAAACGACCGCTTGACCAAAGCGATCGAGCGCTTGAACGCCGCGAACCCTTTAAGGCCCTCCATCATAACGACCGGTGCGACGAGCGACAAAAATATGGCCGCCGCAACACCCGGCAAAAGACAAAGGGCTAACCCAATAAAGATCGCCAGGCTCTGTAAGAATCCCGTACCCGCAAGCCGTTTCCAGCGTTGCGAGGTCGCCCTAAGAGCAGGCCGCATCCTGACCGGCCGGAGCGGAACGGCTAGTATCTGATTTACTAGCCATGTGATGGTCCCAACGGCCATATAGCCGCAGAAGAAGGCAGTAAGTGTCGTCAACAGCGAAAAAATAATAAAGCCGAGCCGTCGATCGGGCGAATCAGATGCGGTGCCGATCACAACATGATATATCCCGAAAGCTGCACCGCCGATAGAAGCAAGTATGAACGGAAAGTAAAGCAGGATCGTGATGCCGAGAAACTTCGGAAGATGCTCGGTGTAGATCATTACCGAACGGCGAAGCAGCGAACCGATGCCTTCAGACCGAGCATTCAGAACGCTTGCGAAAGCTTCGGCAGACTGAGGACGCTCGGCCGGATCTTTGGAAAGCGCGGACATTATCACCCGCTTGAGCTTTTTCCTTACTTTGCGGGCCTTAAGTGGCGGCGGCGGCGTCTCACGGTGAGCGTCCATTACGCTTGTGAACTCGCCCTCAAAAGGTGTTCGGCCGGACAGCATTTGGTAGGCGATAACACCGAGACTATAAACATCGGAACGGGCATCGAGCTTCTGCCCGCGGCATTGTTCCGGTGACATATATAAAGGAGTGCCGAGAACGGCGCCGACCCGGGTCAAAGCGTTCGTGGATCTGCTGGCATTCTCATCCTCGGTGTCGGAAGCGTTAGCATCCGCCGGTCCTGATCCGGAAGCAGACGAGATCAGTTTCGTACTTACGGAATCCTGCAGGTCTAGGTCATTGTCGCCGTGTACCGTTGACTCGACGATGATCGCCGTCGCTTTTTCGTTCGGGTCGGAAGGAAGCTCCGGCAATTCCGGAACAAGCTGGACAAGAGTATTGACCTCAGAGATCATCGTCGGCGAAACACTATCGTGAATGGCCGTCCGATCAGAAAGGTTTGAAACGGTTCTCTGTCCCTGCGAACGATCCTCTATGCTGCTCTGCAGCTCGGTCTCGCCATTGTCTGAGAAAACGTTGTCCTCAAGCTTAGCAATACCGAAATCCAGAACCTTTACGGTATAACCGCCTCGTTGATTTGGCTCGAGCCAAATATTATCGGGTTTCAGGTCGCGATGGATGATGCCCTGCAAGTGTGCCTCGTGAACCGCGGAGCAGACCTGATCTAATATATCGAGTGTCCACGAAACAGGAAGGTTCTTTTCCTCATCAAGTATCTCGCCGAGCGTGCAGCCGTCAAGGTACTCCATGACCAGATATGCGACACGGCCAGCACAGGTATTGCAGATGCCGAAATCCGTTACGTCCACAACGTTCGGGTGACGCAATCTTCCCGCGGCTCTGGCCTCGCGCCGAAAACGTTCGACGAACTCAGGCCGCTCCATAAATTGCGGCGCAATTACCTTGACCGCAACCGGCCGCTCGGTGCCGAGATGGGTCGCAAGATACACGGTCCCCATGCCGCCCTTTCCAAGCTGGCGTTCGATGCGATACTTCTCATCGAGCGTTTGCCCGATCAGCCCGCTGTCGATTACTGTTGTCGATCCGGATTCGGCGTTCACGTTGAAATAATTATATTCTATTTATTCTTTCAAACAATTGATGACGGCATAGCATTATGGGCCAGTGACTGAAACTGCCGAATTAAACAGGTAGGAAATCTAAAGAAATATCGACTTGCGGCCTGTTCCGCTTGAAGATTTTCCCGGATTGATCTAACTTAAGCCAATAATTTGCCAAGACAGAATAATTAAATGTATCATATACGCAACATTCTTGCATGGGTTGTGACGGGGTTAGTAAGTCGGCAGGACATAGGAGAAAATTCAGATGAGCATTGACAAGAGTAAAGCGATCGAATCGGCATTGCTGCAGATCGAAAAGAAATTCGGAAAAGGATCGATAATGCGGCTCGGAGAAAGGCCGCATGAAGATGCAGGGGCGATCTCGACGAATTGCCTAAGCCTTGACGCGGCGATCGGCGTTGGCGGAATGCCGCGCGGACGAATCATCGAGATCTACGGCCCGGAAAGTTCAGGTAAGACGACGCTTGCCCTTCAGGTCGTTGCATCGGCTCAGACCACCGGCGGCGTTTGTGCGTATATCGACGCGGAACACGCGATGGATCCGGAATATGCCGGCAAGCTTGGTGTGAATATCGACGAGCTTTTGATCTCGCAACCGGACTCCGGCGAACAGGCGCTTGAGATCGCTGAAACACTTATCCGTTCGAATAGCGTGGATGTGATAGTCATCGATTCGGTAGCAGCATTGGTCCCAAGGGCGGAACTCGATGGTGAAATGGGCGATTCGCTGCCCGGTTTGCAGGCAAGGTTGATGTCGCAGGCATTGCGGAAAATAACAGCGATCGTTTCTAGTTCGCACACTACGTTTATCTTTATCAATCAGCTTCGTGAAAAGATCGGTGTGTTCTTCGGTTCACCGGAAACGACGACAGGCGGCAAGGCGTTGAAGTTTTACGCCAGCGTTCGGCTTGATATTCGGCGCATCGGAGCGATCAAAGACGGCGATAAGGTGGTTGGAAACCGAACCCGTGTAAAGGTCGTTAAGAATAAATGTGCTCCGCCGTTTCGTGAGACGGAATTCGACATTATGTACGGCGAAGGCATCAGCCGCGAAGGCGACCTGATAGATCTTTCGGTCGTGCACAATATTGTAGAGAAAAGCGGATCGTGGTTTTCTTACAAAGGCGAAAGACTCGGCCAGGGCCGCGAGAACGTTAAGATCTTCCTAAAGGCGAACACCGACATTCGCGATCAGATCGAAGACGATGTAAAGGCGGCACTAGGTTTCGTAAAGACCGAGGCCGCCCAGGCATAGTATCGATTTAAATGGCTTAGTTTTCTCCGGACGGCTTGCGGACAGTTCGCACGCCGTTCGTGTTTGTGGTCCGCATCATCGTCTGAGCGGAATTTGAACTCCGAACGGTCGAACCATTTGCGGGCGGCATTGTGTTGACGACGCGGTTCATTTGCCGGCGGATCTCATCGGGTGAAGGTATTCCAGGGGTTGGCGTTGCACCAGGTTTCGGTTTTACATTCACATTGGCCGGATCGGGAATGCCTGGTGTTGGAGTTGCTCCCGGCTGACCGGGCGTATTCGAAGCGGGCATATTTCCGTTGAATATGACCGGATTATTGCTGATCCCGGGCGGAAGGTTTGCTGCGTTCAGATTGACCGCTCCGATGCCGGCCGTATTTGCGACATTTGCATTCGGTTCCGGTGTCGTACCGCATGCGGTGAAAACAGTGAATGTAGTCGCCAACAACAATACCAAAGAAATTACTTTTATCATTTGATCCTCATTTCAAACCGTGCGAGATCGGAGTCATAACCCCTAAAAGATCCGGCCGGCGAATAGCTTGATTATAAACGCCAAGCGAGAAGTCGCCAATTTGCAAAGTTCTGATTTCCCGAACTCACGGCCGAATGCGAATAGATTTGACATCGCAAACCACCTTGCCTAAACTTATGAATTCGCTCTAGGGCGATGGTTTCCTGGCCAGGTAGCTCAGTTGGTAGAGCAGCGGACTGAAAATCCGCGTGTCGGCGGTTCGATCCCGTCCCTGGCCACCACATATCTTCAGTATTTACAATGACATAGCGACTTAGGCAAACAACCTGAGTCGCTTTTTTAGTTCGCTGGGGAACATCTTGGGGAACAAATTCCCCAAACGCATTCCTTCGTTTTCAACTTTAAACTGCAAAGGCATGGCTATTGCACTGTTTCTTTCCGAAAGGAAATAAAGTCTTTTCAAAAGAAAATTATGAACGATGAAATCCTAGACGACCCCCAACTTGCAAAACGGTGGAAAATCACGGGAACCGCAGATGCAATAGCGAAGCGGTTTCAGCGTCTTAGAGCATTACCGAAGTCAAATCCGCGTCATCTAAAAGCATTCAAGATCGGCAATCAAACCCGATATCGAATGGCAGACATACTGGAATACGAGAACCGAAACGCAAGAAACTTCGTGCAAAATCGTAGCGTGAGAGGTAAGCGTAGATTCTCTGAAAGGGTGCAACTTCTTACAGACCAAACAGCATAGCTGGATCAAAGGGGTGTGTTCTTGGTCCGAATATTGAAAATCTCTTGCACCACTGGTCGGTATTTGCACCAAAAGGGAGCAAGAAATTACCCAAGAAGCATGCGGCTGGCGCTC
>CAZXTS010000177.1:0-6264 GCA_964643745.1 uncultured Chloracidobacterium sp. | reverse complement strand
TTTCCGCTGCTTGAAGATTCGATAATGAGGGCGAACGAGGTGATCGCCTCCGCTCTTCGTGTAGCCGAATTTGTGGACGTAACTGGCGAACTAATGGAAAATGGCGAGTTTCTGCTTGGGGCATTCGGCGGAAATATGATCCGCGGCCTGACATCTGAAGTAAAGATCGCAGAAGTGCCATTACGCACACTTTCGCAAAACGATCTTGAAAGGCTCAAGTCTATCGCGAACCGCGTCGAACGCCCTGAAGCCCGCGTGCTTGCAAAGATATTGATACTTCGCTCGGTCCTCGGACGTTCCGAAGAAGATATAGAAACGGGCCCGATCGCGATCGAAAGATAAGATCTAAGGTCTTAGGTCTATCGCCCGGTTGGAACATCGCGCGATCCCAAGATCATTGGAGGCGTTATCCGAGACTGGTTCCGAGCAGCCATTGTCCGCCATCGACTACAAGTGTGACACCGTTGACATACCCAGCCGCGTCGGACGTCAAAAAGAGCGCGGCATTTTCGATATCTTTGATCCGTCCGAAACGCCCGAGCGGTATCTTTTTCGTGATCTTTTCTTTGAGCGATTCGGGCAACAGGCGCTTCATTCCTTCCGTGTCCTCGATCGGGCCCGGTGCGATGCCGTTGACTCGGATGCCGTGGCGGCCCCATTCCACAGAGAGATTTCGCGTTATCGCATCAACCCCAGCTTTCGCCGCGGAAACATGGATCTGCATCGGCGTGGCAAGATAATGGAGCGTAGCGGAGATGTTCAATATTTGCCCTTGCGACTTTTTGAGCTCTTCGAAAGCGGCCCGGCATACATTAAATGTGCCTTTGGTATCGATATCGACAACGGTTCCGAACCCGTTTGGCGAAAGCTGATCTGCAGCACACAGAAAATTTCCGGCGGCACCATTGACGACGATATCGATCTTCCCGAATTTCTCAGCGGTCTGTTTTATGGCGTTCTCGACCGCCTCAAAATCACGAACGTCTGCCGCGACCGTGAAACATTCGCCGCCGCCGGCTTCGATCGTAGCCTTCATCGCCGCAAGATTCTCCTCCTTGCGGCTGGTGATGGCGACCCTGGCACCGTGTTCGGCAAACGCTCGTGCGACGCCGCCGGTTATGCCCGTTCCGCCGCCTGTTACAAACGCGACCTTTCCCTGTAAAATGTCGCTAGCAAATACTTTATTGGCCATATGCGATTGATGTTACCACATATGCAAAGATACGAAAGTTGGGCCCCGGCCGCGCGGTATTTTATGACGGCACTTATGGGCAGCCTGCTATTTTCGGCCTTGATATTTGCGGTTTCCTGCGGTTCGCCGCCGACCGATATTCGCACCGTGATGCCCTCTGATGCTCTTGTCTATCTGGAAACCAAAGACCTTGGCAAGGCGGTGGGCTCTGTTACCAGAAACCCTCTGCTCGGAGAAGCTGTTAAGTCGGTCGCGGATGCTTCGTTGCTCGACGGTATGGAAATGGCGGTTGCCGTCACCGGTTTTGAGACAAAGGAACGGCCGCTCAATGACGAAAGTTCGGTAATGGATTTCCAACCGCGATTCGTGGCGGTGATCGAAACAAGACTCTGGAATTTTCAGGTGATCTCATTCGTTGAAGAGCATCTCGGACTTTTTATCAGCGAGGTTTACGGCAGCGAAGCGACGCTTGAGACCTCCGATAAACACAACGGAAAGTACTTTGTATGGTCGGGCCAGGATGGCCGAAAGGCATACGGGTTAGTTGTCGGAAGTTTGATCTATTTTGGGAATGACGAATCTGCGATAGGAAAATGTCTCGCGGTCGGGCGTGGTGAGAGTGAAAGCATTGCGGCTAGTGGAAGGGCTGGAAATGTTGACGCGATCGCATCGGGATTTATTTCGGAACTTGGCGTTGGGCAGCTCGCGAACATCATCGGGATCTCGCTCGCCAAAGATGCAAGCGACGAAGGCGATGTCCAGAGTTTTGTCGCGCGCATTGTGCCCGAACTGCTCCGAGGGGCGGTTCGCGATGTTCGTTGGCGGGCAAATGTCACTGAAAATGGCGTCGAAGACATCTTTAACGTAACGCTGAACCCGGACCTTGCAAAGGTATTTTCGGAAACGATCGTGCCGTCCGGTGCGGAAAAGGACCATACCGTCATCGGCGCACTTCCGCTTTCCGCGGCAAGTTTTACGAAATACGACCTGCGCGATCCGAAGATCGCCTGGCGTAGCATCGTTCTGGCAATTCCGACACTATCAGAGCAAGCGGCCGGACAATTGTTTTCCGCGTTCGCCGGAAGCCTGTTCGAGCCGTACGGCGTTGCCGACCCCGAAACATTTCTTGGTGCAATCGGTCCGCAGATCTATACAGCAAAACTGGATGAACAAGGCGACAGAGTGTTGGTATTTGCGACACTCCGGGATGGGACTGATATCAAACCAACAGTTTCGAAAGACCTCAATATCGCTCGACCGGGAGAAAAGGCCGGTGCGGGCCAAACGTGGTTAACGGCGGATTCGGTCCTAAGGTTAATAATCGACGGAAATAAGCTGATCATGGGTGACCCTGAGTTCGTGCTCGAATTTCATCGACGTTTGGGCGCTACGGATGGTGATTTTACCAAGAACCGATTATTCGAACCTTTCGTCGCGTCGAATGCTGCATCGGTCACGATCTCCGATGATACTGCCTTGATAACGCGTATTGCCGGGGTCGTTTCAAGCGAAAAGCCGGCTCCGCATCAAGCCCGTTCTTATTCAATGACCGAAACCAGTTCTAACACCCGAGGTCTTGAACGCCGCGTGCTTTCAGATTTTGGCTTGATCGGTTCAATTACCGCTCAGTTTGGCGCGGAACCTTAGAGGTTCATTTTCGCTTCGCGGCTTTGACGGACCGCTTTAGCTTGGTGGAATTTTTTTCGATCCAACTTTCCGCTTTTTCGTAGTGTTCAAAATTTTTCTCATCGCGCTTGAACGCCGCCGTGTGGTTATAACGCCGCCCGTTTGCGTGCACTGTGGGATGAAAAATGTGCAGCATTTCATGATACAGAACATATTCGACCACATATCGCGGAGTAGTGTCCGAATCAAGCGAGCGGCTGATTATGACAGTTTCGTGCATCGCATCATGATGTCCCAAAATGCGATATGTTCGGTCGCGGGACCATGAAAGCGTCGGTTTTTTTAATGTACCCCAAAAGTATTTGCGATTGAGCTCATCGAACATTTCGTTCAGATCATATGTCTCACCTGTTGGCGACGAAACAACCTTGCGCCCGTGCTTCCTGCGGCGGGCTATGGAAATATCACGTACTTCGTCGCGCGAAAGATAGGCTTCGTATGCTTCTCGCATCTGCTTAGGTGCTTTTCTTCGATAAAGCTTGCCTACCAGAATAAAGGCAAGCGCCCGATGAAGCGGCTCCGGCATTTCACGGCATATCTCTGCGATCCTTACAAAAGCAGAGCCGTTTCTGACGCGGATCGTGTGATTTATTCCAACATATGGGTAAAATTCAACGTAAATTGGCGGCGGCCGGCGGTTCGTATCAAATCGCTCGAACGCCTCAACGTAGAATCTGGCTATATCGTTATTTTGTTCCTCCATATATTGTTGTTCAGGGTTTAACGAATAAATGTTGACAGATAATGCCTTTAGATGCTATTCATTTTAATTGGGCTGTGTGCTCTCAGGCAATTCAGCAGCCCGCCTCCCGACGTGACAGAATGCCGATCAATGACCGAGACCTAAATATCGAGAACTTAGAACACGATCCCGATATCCGCGGCCAGAACATCCTTTCGGCGATAATCAGAGAACATTTTGTCACTGGGGAACCGGTCGGTTCCAAAGCAATTTCTGAAAGATCTGCAAATTCTTCTGGTCTAAGCTCTGCAACGATCCGAAGCGTAATGGCTGAGCTTGAGGAATTGGGCCTTGTGGAACAGCCGCATACGTCAGCAGGACGTATTCCAACGGATAGGGGCTATCGCTTCTATGTTGACAATTTGTTAGGTGTTTTGACCATCTCTAATGACGATCTTTCAAGGATCGGCGACGAATTTGGACTAAACTTCAGCGAACTGGTCGAAACCCCGGATCGGCTGATGGAACGCACCTCACAGTTGTTATCTGCTCTTTCAAATAATGTAGGCATCGTTGTCAGCCCAAATCTGGCAAACGACCGCTTGCAGCATATAGAGTTCGTAGGTCTTCCTGACAATCGGGTCCTGGTTGTGCTTATCTCGCATCCTGATATCGTTCACAACCGTGTGATCCGCCTGAAGGTCGGTTTTTCGAAGGAAGAGCTTGAGCGAACCGCGAATTATCTCAACTCCGAATTTGTCGGAAAGAGCCTTTCTGAGATCAGGGCTGAGATATTGCGGCTGATGCACGAAGATAAGACCATGTTCGATTCGCTGCTTCAGAACGCGGTCATCCTTTGCTCTGAGAGCATTGATAATGCGGCCTCTACTTCAAATGAGATATATGTTGACGGCGCGACCAATATCCTCACCAAACGAGATTTTGCCGATCTCGAACGGCTGCGAGAACTTATCGCCGCAATTGGAGAAAGGTCGAAGTTGTTGCAGATGCTCAATGAATGTCTTGATACTGAGAGCACGGTACCCGGAAGCGTACAGGTTCTGATCGGTAGTGAGAACCCGACACCGTCTATGCAAAATTGTTCGATCATTTCAGCTCCGTACCGAATCGGCGACAGCAATGCCGTCGGGACGCTGAGTATTTTGGGCCCAACGAGGATCGAATATGCCCGCATGATCTCAGTTGTATCGTATGTCGCGCGCGTGCTCGAGAAAATGATGTCTCGAGATCTTTCAAAGAACTGAACCTATCTCCTGCCTCTTCGCAATTTTCGGTTCGAATCACCAGATGAATCCACTTGAAGAAAACAAAAATATAGAGATCGTCTCCGATGAGCTTGGTGTTGATGACGCTCAGTTGGTCGACGATTTTTTCCGTCAGTTGGAAGCCAGAGAAAAAGATCTCCACATAACCGCTGACACGACGATCATTGAGATCGCTGAATCATTCGATGATGCAGATCTGCCTGCGTTTCTGAAAGAGGAACTGGCAGGTATCCGTACCGCAAAACCGGATGCGGCCAACGGTAAAGCACCGGGCAAGGCGGAAAATGACCGAACCGAAGACCTGACCTCTGAGATCACAAAGCTTCGAGCCGCGATCAAAAAGATGGAAGATGAGCGGTCAGAGATCTTCAGCAATTCGCAGAGGCGCTCAAAAGATTTTGAGAATTTCAAGGCCAGAGCCGAACGCGAACGGCGGGAGACATTTCAAAACCAACTGGGCAATCTGGCGACATTTCTGTTGCCGGCACTCGACAATTTCAACAGGGCGATCGATTCGGCCGATCGCTTGCCGGAAACGAAGAGCAACGAATTTGAGAGCTTCTTTGACGGTGTCGTGCTCGTCAATCACCAGATCTACGACATTCTGGCGAAGATGGGAATCGAGACGATCCCAACCGTTGGCGAACCTTTTGATCCGTATTTTCACGAAGCCGTGGCGACGGAAGAGAGGAACGACGTGCCTGATGGTTTTATATGTGAGGAGCTCCAAAGAGGATTTCGAATAGGAGACCGCATCGTCCGCCATTCTATGGTTAAAGTGGCGAAATCCCCAAAGATTGTCCCTGTATCAGCAGAAGTTGAAAATAGCCAACCGGACGCGGGTGAAAACTCCGCCGAACCGATTTAGATCCGTTAACTCCCACCTCGCTCGGGCACTTGCCGAATTTTGGCCATCGCCAATTTAGATCACCAGATAGGAAATAGAATATGAGTAAAGTAATTGGAATAGACCTTGGCACGACAAATTGTTGTGTGTCAGTTCTTGAAGGTGGAACGGTCCAGATAATCTCCAACAAGGAAGGGGGCCGCACTACGCCCTCCGTGGTTGGATTCACCGATAACGATGAACGTCTGGTAGGCCAGATCGCGAAGCGGCAGGCCGTGACAAATCCGGTAAATACGCTTTACGCCGTCAAGCGCCTGATCGGACGAAAATACGATTCTCCCGAAGTCGAAAAAATGCGTACTACCGTGCCGTTCGAGATCGTTGAAGCTCCGAACGGTGATGCTCACATCAAGGTTATCGATAGAGTTTATAGCCCGCCGGAAATATCAGCCATCGTGCTCCAACGATTGAAGCTTGCCGCCGAAGAATTCCTTGGTGACAAGATCAGTGAGGCCATTGTGACCGTGCCCGCCTATTTCGACGACATGCAGCGACAGGCGACCCGCGATGC
>CAZXTS010000176.1:0-6265 GCA_964643745.1 uncultured Chloracidobacterium sp. | reverse complement strand
TGCCGCTGATGCAATTGCGAATCCTTTTCCGGTCGCTGCCGTCGTATTTCCTACGGCGTCCAGATTGTCTGTTCGTTCGCGAACTTCCGGCGGAAGCTGGCTCATTTCGGCGATGCCGCCTGCGTTGTCGGCGATCGGTCCAAATGCATCGATCGCCAATTGCATCGCCGTAGTTGCCATCATTCCCGAGGCCGCGATCGCCACGCCGTAAAGCCCGGCGAAGTAATAGGACAGCATGATGCCGGCCGCCAATGTGATGATCGGTATAACGGTCGATTTCATTCCGACGGCAAGTCCGCCGATGATGTTCGTCGCGTGGCCCGTCGCGGATTGCTGCACGATCGAATTAACCGGCTTTTTGCCCATCGCGGTGTAATATTCGGTCGCGTAGCTCATGATCGCGCCGACGATCGTGCCGACGACGATCGAGTAAAACACGCCCCATTTATCGAACGACTGCGTGCGAAGCGAAAGCTGGTCGTCCGGCAAGATCCACATCACGGCAAAGAACGACGCGATAACGGTCAGGATCATCGCCGACCAATTGCCGATATTCATCGCCGCCTGAACACTCGATTTGTCGTCGCTGATGCGGATAAAGAACATACCGACGACCGAAAACACGATGCCCAAACCGCCGATCACCATCGGCAGCAGGATCGGGGCAAGCCCGCCGAACATATCGCGCGACGTTATCTCCTGCCCAAGCACCATCGTCGCCAGAATGGTCGCAACGTACGAACCAAAAAGATCGGCGCCCATGCCTGCGACGTCGCCTACGTTGTCGCCTACGTTATCTGCGATGGTTGCGGGGTTACGCACATCATCTTCCGGAATTCCGGCCTCGACCTTACCGACCAGGTCCGCGCCCACGTCAGCCGCTTTGGTATAGATACCGCCGCCAACGCGTGCAAAAAGTGCGATCGATTCGGCACCGAGCGAAAAGCCTGTCAGCACTTCGATCGCTGTTCGAACTTGATTCGGCCCCAAGGCCTCGAATATTGTAAGAAGCGTGATGAACAACCCGCCAAGCCCAAATATCGCCAGACCCGCGACGCCCAATCCCATCACCGCACCGCCCGTAAATGAAACGGCCAGAGCCTGTTTCAGGCTGGTGCGTGCGGCCTGCGTCGTGCGGACGTTCGCCTTCGTGGCGACCTTCATCCCGATATATCCGGCGGTCGCTGAAAGCACTGCACCGATCAAGAACGCGACAGCGATCAGCCAGTGCGAATGGATCTCGCGGCCGTTGACCTCGTGTATCGTGCCTGAATATGCAAGAAAAGCGGCGGTGATGAGCGCAAAGATGCTGAGCACCTTCCATTCGGCTTTTAGAAATGCCATCGCCCCGTTGGCGATATAACCGGCCAGCTCCTGCATATTCTCGTCGCCGGCGTCCTGTTTGCTGACCCAGACAGATTTATAGAACATTACAACAATGCCGAATAAACCCAACGCGGGCACCAGATAAATAACGTAATCGTTCATATTTTTATGCTTGCTCCGGTCCCGTTGGCCATTTCGTAAGCGGATGCCGCTTCCCAACCGAGGATCCGGAGCAAATAAATCGAAGTGTTAATTTGTTTAAGCTCTAGTCAATACCAAAACTAATGATTATCGGGCAATCAGGGCATTTAATCAATCGGCGAGTAGCTGAAAATGGGCGGTTTCGAGCGCCAGCAACCCGTGATAACCCAATAAACATCGAGCCCTGCGGCATTTTACGCGATGCTGTTATCTGGAAATCGGCTTTTTACCCCTCTAACGACGCGTTTTCTGGCTAAAGCTCGAACTTTTTTCCAGATCGGTACCGTTCGCTAAAGCAAATGGTAATTCCGAGCCGCACGGCCGCCTTTACCTGAAACTAAGCGAAACCATAACCGTAACCTGCGGCCCGCGTGGCAGGCGGTTGCTGGTCAAACGTTGGTCAATTGGAATGGTAATCGGATATAATCGGTTAACCGTAACGTGCGGAATTCTTCGTTTAGGGGAGATCATCCGGAATGCCGACGACCGATCCCAGAATTGATGCTTATATTGAGAAGTCGGCGGAGTTTGCCCGGCCGATCCTGACCCATATTCGAAAGCTCGTTCACAAGGCGTGTCCCGACGTCGAAGAGACGATGAAATGGAGCATGCCGCATTTTGATCTCAAAGGGCCGCTGTGCAATATGGCCGCGTTCAAGCAGCATTGTGCATTTGGTTTTTGGAAGCAGCAATTGATGGATCATTCGGCGATCGAGGCGGAGCGCAACACGCTGAGCAGCTTTGGCAAGATCACCTCGCTCAAGGACCTGCCGAAAGACAAGGTCATCATCGAGCTCATCAACCAGGCCATCGAGCTAAACGAAAAGGGCGTTAAGGTTCCGAAGAAAAAGGCCGAAAAGAAAGCGGAGTTTCCGGTTCCCGAACTGCTCGCGGCGGCGCTGAAAAAGAACAAGAAAGCGGCCGAGGTTTTTGCGAATTTTACGCCGGGAAAACGCAAGGAATACATTGTCTGGATCGACGAGGCCAAGACCGAAGCGACCCGCGAAAAACGCACCGCCACCGCCATCGAATGGCTCTGTGAGGGAAAGAGCAGGAATTGGAAGTACGAGAAATGCTAAACGGTGAAAAAGTTTAAACGGGAAATAGTCAAGCGTGAAAAAAAGAAAAGGGGAAGGCGGCGATGGCGACTTTCTGGTTTTAACTTCAAGTTTTTTAGCCTTTTAGCATTTGCACTCGTGTACCTTTAAACCTTTTCACTTTAACCTTTTCAACCTTTTCACTCTTTCACCTTTTCACTTTATACTTACGAGATATGCCAGAACCAATACTTGTTGCGAAGCGTGACGACGCGGAATTTAACCTCCTGATGCAGATGGCGAACCGGCACGGTGTTATCACCGGTGCGACCGGAACGGGCAAGACCGTGACGCTGCAGAAGCTTGCGGAGGGCTTTAGCCAACGCGGCGTTCCGGTGTTTGTTTCCGATATCAAAGGCGACCTGAGCGGCATTAGCCAGATCGGCGGAAACCACCCGAAGATCATCGAACGGCTTGAAATGCTCGGGCTTTCCGACACAACGTTCGAAGGTAGCCCGGTGACGTTTTGGGACGTGTTTGGCAAAGAGGGCCATCCGCTGCGGGCGACGATCTCAGAGATGGGGCCGCTGCTGATCTCGCGAATTTTGCAGCTCAATGACACGCAGGAAGGCGTGCTGACGCTAACGTTTAAGATCGCAGATGAAGGCGGCATGCTCTTGCTCGACCTAAAAGATCTGCAGCAAATGCTGATCTTCGTCGCTGAGAATGCAAAGGAATTCACGACGCAATACGGCAACGTCTCGAAGGCATCGGTCGGAGCGATCCAACGCGGGTTGCTGCAACTGGAGCAGCAGGGCGGGCACGAATTTTTTGGCGAGCCGGCCGTCCGGCTTGAGGATTTTATGCAGACGCTCGGCGGCAAAGGCGTGATAAATATCCTCGCTGCGGATGAGCTGATCAATTCGCCGAAGCTCTACTCGACGTTCCTGCTGTGGCTGCTTTCGGAGCTTTTCGAGCTGCTGCCCGAGGCCGGCGACCTTGATAAACCAAAGCTCGTGTTTTTCTTTGACGAAGCTCATCTACTATTCAGCGACGCACCAAAGGCATTGGTCGAAAAGATCGAGCAGGTCGTCAGGCTCATTCGCTCGAAAGGCGTCGGCGTTTATTTTGTCACGCAGAGCCCGGCGGACATTCCGGACAAGGTGCTCGCCCAGCTCGGCAACCGCGTCCAGCACGCGCTTCGCGCCTACACGCCGAAGGAACAGGAGGCCGTCAAGGTCGCGGCAAAGAGCTTTCGGGAAAATCCGGAAGTGGATACGGTGAAGACGATCTCAGAGCTCGGCGTCGGCGAGGTGCTGATCTCCTTGCTTGATGCGAAGGGCGTCCCGACGGTAGTTGACCGCGCCTTCGTCGTGCCGCCCGCCAGCCAGATCGGGCCGATCACTCCCGAGCAGCGCAAGCAGCTCGTTGACACTTCGATCGTCGCCGGCATCTACGACACCGCCATCGACCGCGAATCGGCGTTCGAGATGCTCACAAAACGCGCCGAGGAAAAGGCCGCTCTCGACGCCGAGGCCCAAGCCGCCGCAGCCGAGGCAAAAGTCCAAAAAGAAGCCGAACGAGCCGCCCGCTCGACCGCTCGGCAACCCGATTCGTTGGCCGAATCAGTAATGAAAAGCGCCGCCCGCTCCGCCTCAACATCCATCGGCCGCCAGATCGGCAACACGATCGTCCGCGGCGTGCTTGGAAGCATTTTTGGCGGTTCGTCGTCGAAGAAAAAGAGCAGCTGGTTTTAGTAGGAGCACGGACACTCCTGTCCGCACGGGCGTCGCTTCGACGCGAACGAATGTGGGTGAATCGCAGCTTATAATTGGTAAGAAGTGTTTCGCCGGAGGCACCGGCGATGCGGACAAGAGTGTCCGCGCTCCGCTTACTTTCCAATATGCTCATTAAAAGCGCAATTTTGGAACGCATCAAGGCGGGTGAGATCTCGCTGATCTTTCGCCGTTGGAAGAAAGCCAGCGTTAAAGCCGGCGGCACGCAGATGACGCAGATGGGCGTTCTTGGTATTGACGATGTTCAGATCGTTAGCGAATCAAAGATCACAGCGAAAGACGCGAAGGCCGCTGGATTTGCCACGAAACAGGAATTGATCGATTCGATGCCGCCTGGTGATGACGCGACGGAGATCTATCGCATCGGTGTTCATTGGGTCGGCGAAGATCCGCGAAAGGCTTTGCGTTCGAACGACAAGATGTCGAAAGCAGAGCTGGATGAGATCATCGAAAAATTAAAAAAACTCGACGCGGGAAGCCAACGCGGTCCGTGGACGCAATTGTACTTACAGATGATCCACGACCAGCCAAACACGCACGCCACCATCCTCGCCAAACAGATCGGGCTCACGATTCCAACATTTAAGCCCTGGGTCCGCAAACTAAAAGCCCTCGGCCTGACCGAATCTTTGCGTCCGGGCTATCAACTTTCGCCGAGAGGGAAGAAGGTCTTGAAAGCACTCTTACAATAACCTGAGCGAAACGAAACAGATCGAATGATGAAGTCAACATGAATAAAGATCGTCTGACTATCTTGATCCACGTCATTTTTTCGACAAAGAACCAGAAGCCTCTCATCGATGAAAAGATCGCTCCCGCGCTTTATACGTGTATCGAAGGCGTCCTTTGGGAACCGTTTTACTCGCCTGCTTTGAAAACGGGCGGTGGGAGCGATCACGTCCACATTTTGCTCGGGCTCTCGCGTATTGTAAGAATCGACAAGCTAGTTCCTGAGGTGAAGGATCGAAGCGCCGCCTTTATGAAGACGCTGGGTAGTAAGTATATCGATTTCGAATGGCAGCAAGGTTACGCAGCGTTTACTATTAGCCCTTGGGAAGCAAACGAGGTAAAAGCATACATCGCAGATCAGCATAACTTTCACAAGAGAACATCATTTAAAGACGAATATCGTTCGATTCTGATGGAAAACGGTATGGAATATGATGAGAGCGAAATGTGGGATTGACATGAACTATGGTGCGATCAGTTCAACCGAAGGAAAGTATTTTTTGAATCTCCGCGGATCGCGGGTGAGTAATTTGAATCCGGCAACAGCAGCGTGTGCACCGATGAAAAAGTCGGGAAGTGTATTCATTCGGACTCCGCCACGCCGTCGGTACTCCACATGTGCTTTTCCCGCGATGAATGCCGTCTCAAAAGGTAGGGCCCGCCTTAGAAAATCTTCGGGAGGGAATGCGGCGTCAAATTCGGTAGGTGTTTTGAAACCGATAGAGACCTCCGCATATATGATCGGGTTGATGATCAGCGGTGCATCGTTGGCTGTACTCGCCAACATTGAGGCCGACCAACTGTGCCATTCCGACTCGTCGTCATGGAGGTCAAGCAGCACATTGCTATCGATCAAAATCATCTTCGCCCCATCCACGCGTCAACGCCATGATCTCGTCCGTAGTCATTTGCGGTTGCGCCGACCCCTTGTTAGCGAGAGCACGAGCGACGATACGCTCGCCACGCGACAGCTTGCCTTTTTTGGCTTTCGCTTTCTGGATCGTGATCTTGTTTCCTGTAAATCCAAATTCAACCTCAGAATCAGGGAAGATCCCAAATTTTTCACGTAGTTCGATCGGAATCGTAACCTGGCCCTTCGATGTAACTCTCATTGGTAGTACTCCTACTGGTAAGAGTATTACTTTTCTACACGCTAATCAAGTAGTTTCCGACGCC
>CAZXTS010000175.1:0-6282 GCA_964643745.1 uncultured Chloracidobacterium sp. | reverse complement strand
TGCAGCAGACCGTCGGGCTGGAGGCGATCCACATTTGGCTGGCGATCCTTGCCGGCCACTTCACGCGTTTCCTGCTTAGCTACATCAGATTCAAACAAGGCCGCTGGCAGAGTATTACCGTCGATATTACAGCCAGTCCGAATTGATCAGAAAGTTAATCGCTTTCCGGATCTAACTCCTTTTCATCATCCTTCTCCGGATCGTATTCCTGATAACCGTGAGCATCGTCGTAATAATACCGGTGCTTTGTCTGGTCATTGTCAGGGCACTTTTCTGTTTCGCCTTTCTTTGGTTTTTCTCGGCTGGGTTCTTGAGGCATAATTCCTATTAATCCGCTTAACGAAATGAAAAGAATTATACATCTCGTCACGCTCGCAATTCTATTTAGTGCGAGCTCGGTTTATGCGCAAACACCTCAACAAGCACCCGCGAACCTTGATTTTCAGGTCGCGGCCGTTCTTTATCAGCAAAAAGCTGCGGAATATCGTGCGCTTGCTTTTCAGGCGTTCAATCTCGCACGGCTTCGGCTTGATGCCGACCTCGACAAACGGAACAGCAAAAACCTGCCGAAGGCCGAAAGAGATCGGCCGCGCGCGATCATTGTCGATATCGACGAGACCGTTCTCGATAATTCACCTGCACAGGCACAAAGCATCAAGACCGGCAGGCCGTTCAATATGCCTGACTGGTATGCCTGGGGCAAATTAGAAAAAGCCAAAGCAATTCCGGGAGCGGTCGAGTTTCTTAACTATGCGGCGTCGAACGGTGTGAAGATTTTCTACGTTTCGAATCGCGACGAAGTACAAAAGGCTGAGACGATGGCGAATCTGATCAAAGCCGGTTTCCGTGATGTGAGTTCTGAGAATGTTCTGCTGCGGCAAAAAGATGCGAACGGCAGGAATATTTCGACAAAAACACCGCGGCGGTCCTTTGTCGCTGAAAAATATCGTGTTGTGCTGATAATGGGCGATAACCTTGATGACTTTTCCGACGTATTTGAACATAAGTCTGTCGCCGACCGGTTTGCCGAAACAGACCGATACAAGGACGAATGGGGCAAGCTATGGATCGTTCTGCCAAATGCAATGTACGGCAGTTGGGAAAATGCGATCTATGATCACAAACCAGGCGAGCTTACCGACGCTCAGAAAGCAGAAAAGCGTGCCGCCGCACTCGAAATGCCTTAATGTCAGAACCGCCTGCGTTAGTGGGCGGTCAGTTCGTCCGGGCTAACGAAGTCTGTATAAGTACAGAACGGCGGCCCAGCCGCTCGGAAGAATCATTGGGGCATCGCGTAGTTCGTCTGCAGAAGCGGCCATTTGCTCGAGGAAATATTTTGCGTGCCAGAATGCCTGCATTATTGGCAATGTTTCGTTTTGCCAATTTTGATTGGTGTACGAACCTTTAAATTCTTTCCTAAGTCCTGAGCGAGAGATTTCTGCATACCAAGGATTGAGGAACGATTGATCGGGAGCAATGTCGCTGAATAGTTTATTCGCCTGCCGGATCAAATTAGTCATTCCGAATACTTTGAAACTCTGATGGTAAAAGCGATAAATTAGATCCGGTTCCGATGAATTGAAACTGTCCAACAGAGACCGTATCCGCTCGCGATTCTCTCTGATGTTAATGAGTAACTGTGACGCTTTCGAGTGTTTCTCGTCAAATTTAGATTTAATCTCTGCGAGAACCTCGGCCTTGCTTTTATGTTTCGTAGAATCGTTGGATTCCATAACTGCACCTCTGTATAGATATTATTGTACGAAAAATTGACGAGAAGAAGATAAACCAATGACGACATACTCAACCTCTGGCACCGTTCGATACCTTGCATATTTATGTCTAATCTTCGCCGCTTCTGCGACGACCATACTTGGGCAGAATTTAACCGTTCGCCAGATAATGGCGGAGCCGTCGATCGCCGGGCAGCGTGTCTCGGTTGAAAAGCTGTCGCCGGACGGTACGAAAGTGGTCTATTTATGGAACGCTGAGGGCAAACCTAGGCGTGACCTTTATCTGGTTTCGACCTCGGGCGGACAGGCCGAAAAGATATTGAGCCCGGCGGAGCTTCCGGTTCCCTACCGTGCATCGCAGAGAGAGAACAAGCTCGATTACGGCCTCGAACTTCGCGATGATTTTGTGAAGGATCGCGAGAACCAGCTCGGCAATTTCGAATGGTCGCCGGATTCGACGAGATTGATCTTCAACTACGGCGGCGATATCTTTTTGTTGCCGATGGAGACGCGAAAGCCGCAGCGGCTGACCATAACGCAAGCTCCGGAATTCGGTGCGCGATTTCTCGATAACGACCGGATCATCTATTCACAGAGCGGGCACGTTTTTGTGATGTATCTTAACCAGCCGCTTGTCATTCAATTGACCCGTGAATCAAATCCGCAAGCTTTCAGGACGGTGGGTGGGGCCGTCCCAACTAAAGACGGCAACATGATCGCATATACCGTCTCAGATAGTTCGAAGCAGCGGCAACTCGTGGTTCCGAATTTTCTGCCCGAATACGTTTCGGGCGGAGGGCCAAGACGTGGTTGGACCGATCAGCAGTTATTCGTAACCACGACCGACGGCCTACGAAACACTCCGCACGAGATAAAGCTGCCAAAAGCCGAAGGCGTTTCGAGCTTTCGCAGAATGGTCTGGGCCGCGGACAATCGGTCGCTTATCGTCGATCGGCTTGATAAGGACACAAAACGCCGACAGCTTTTCTACGTGTACAACGCCGGCGGGAAGGACGAGAAGATAATTCTCATCACCGAAGAGACCGACGACAAATGGCAGGCACCGAAATCGGCGATCTTCGAACCAAATCCAAAGAACCCGAACCAGCTATTTTTCGCCTCCGAACGCGACGGCTTTAATCACATCTATCTCGCCACTCTAGAAGGCTCTTTCACCGCAGAGACGCAGAGACGCGGAGAATCAAAGGCAGAAACACGACCGGTAGCGAGTGTGCCGTCCGAAAACAAGGAACAAACTTTAACCGGTAGCGTCCCGACTCCTACCGTCGAGATCGAGCAACTCACAAAAGGAAACTGGCAGGTCGAATGGGCAAAATGGGTTGCGAATGGTTCTCAGGTCGTTTTCATGTCTACACGGGGTAGTACATTGGGACGGAGTTTCGATGTCGTTAGGGCCTTGCCGCAAGGCGGAGCGAGGATTGAACCGGCAACTTACAAAGCGAACCCTCAACGGCCTAGTGTTGGAAATCTTTTTCGACCCGGAATGATCGCAAATCCACAAATCGATGACAAAACCGAACGGCCAACGCTGTTATATGGCAGTTCGCGGTGGAATCGCCCTGAAGAACTCTATACGCAAAAGGTTTGCGCACCACAATGCGACGGCGAGGAAAGCTCACTAACTCAATTGACCTCGACGGTTCCGGCAGCGTTTGCGAGCCAAAAATGGACTGTTCCGCAATTCATCGAGATTGCTTCAAAAGACGGCAAGAAGATCCCGGCCAAAATATATCTCCCGCCCGGTCATGATCCGAAGTCGAAGAAGAAATATCCGATGGCGATCTTTGTTCACGGTGCGGGCTATTTGCAGAACGTGATCAATGGCTGGAACAACTATTATCGCGAATTTATGTTCAACGACATGCTGGCGAAAAAAGGCTACGTCGTGCTCGACATCGACTTTCGCGGCTCGGCCGGTTATGGACGCGATTGGCGAACGGACGTCCACGATTTCCTCGGCGGCAAGGATTTTGACGATCACATCGATTCGATCGACCACATGGTCGCGAATTACGCGGTCGATCAAAAGCGTGTCGGAGCTTACGGCGGCAGTTACGGCGGATTTATGGCGGGAATGCTCGCGATGCGTGCTCCGAACCACATCGCAGCCGCAGCGGCTCTCCGGCCGGTGTTCGACTGGAAGAATTACTATGCGGCGAATCCGTTTTACACCGCTCAGCGGCTTGGCATGCCGGACAAGAATCCTGAGGCTTACAAACGAAGCTCGCCGATCACCTACGCGGACAAGCTCGAACGCCCTTTGCTGATCCTACACGGAATGGTCGATGACAACGTTCACGTTCAGGACTCGATCCAACTCATCGAAAAGCTTATAAGGCTAAATAAAACGCAGTACTTCGAAGCGATGCTTTACCCATCGGAGAATCACGGCTTCGTCCGCCCCGAAAGCTGGGCCGACGAATACGAACGCATTCTCGTTTTCTTCGAAAAGCACTTGCAGCCAACGTAAACACCTAAACAAAACTACAGCGAAGTGAAGGCAGCTTGCTGCACCACAATGCGGAGAGGCTATGCCGTCGAATCCGGCGACGTAAACCGGCTTCGGATTGCGGATGGCGGATTTGAGATCTTACTTTGCGTTCTTTCCGGCTTTGAGTGAGATAACTACCGCAAACGAACTGGCCGCCCGCTCACGCAGGCGGTTCTGACCTTTCCAACTTCAACAATTGCCATCAATTGCGCCAATTGCTATTCCGGTAGATGAGCGATCGTAGGATAATTCGACCGCGTGGCGGAAGGGTCCGGCATTGGCTTTCGCTCCGGTTTCGTTTCGGCCCTGGTTCTAGCTCCGTAGGAGCGAACTGTCTGTAGAACCGAGACAGAGCTAGAATCGAGCTCCGTAGGAGCGGCCTGTTGTTTAGCATTATGTCGCCCCTAAAGGGGCTCGGGAATGTGGGGGGTGCTGCTATAGACAGATGGCTCCTACGGAGCCGGATTCGTGCAACGTTTGAGCGATCTTTGAAACTAACTTGGTTATTTGGCTTTCTCGTTCGGGAGTTCAGAGTTCAAGCTTTAGCCTGCCCGGAGTTCAGAGTTCAAGCTTCAGCTTGTCGGCTTTGCGTCTTCGCTTCATTGCAAGTGAGATGCAGGTCGGCCAAGTCTGGCCGTTTCGCGACCAAAATTTCGGTTCCTTAAGCCGAAGCCGGGGCGATCTTTTCCGAAACCTCGGGTTCGGAGGCGGCAGAGATCTCGTCTGAGTCTTCGATCAGCGTCTGCTCCACGATGTCTTTTTGTTCGAGTTCGTGGATCGCATAGGAACCGGTCGCGGGCGATGCCGAAGGCACACGGCCAACGTAACGCAGCGACTTATTTTCCGGTTTGATCTCGCGAAGCCGCGGTTCGACAAAGAACCATCCACCCATATTCTGTGGTTCTTCCTGTGTCCAGAAAAGCTGGGTCGCGTTCGGATAAGAAGCGATCATCTCTTTAACGGCTTCGCCCGGGAACGGATAGAACTGTTCGAGGCGGACAATGGCCACGCGGTCGTCGTGCGAATCGGTTCGGCCCGCATCCAGATCGTAATAGACCTTGCCGGAACAGAACACGATGCGTTTTACCTTGTTGCGGTCTTTTACACGAGCGTCATCCAGGACGGGACGGAAACCGCCGGACTTAAGTTCGTCGATGTTCGACGAAGCAGCCGGCAGACGCAGAAGGCTCTTCGGTGTCATTACCACAAGGGGCCGAACGGTCTCCTGATGTACCTGCCGTCGTAGCATATGGAAATATTGCGCCGGCGTGGTCGGATAACAGACCTGCAAGTTGTTCTCGGCGCAAAGCTGCAGAAATCGTTCGAGCCTTGCAGATGAATGCTCCGGCCCCTGGCCTTCGAATCCGTGAGGCAGCAGCATCACAAGCCGACAGCGTTCTTTCCATTTGTCTTCCGAGGCGGAAATGTACTGATCGATGATCACCTGTGCACCGTTGGCGAAATCACCGAATTGGGCTTCCCACATGACCAGATCGTTCTGGCAGATCAGCGAATAGCCGTATTCGAAACCAAGGACGCCCGATTCGGAAAGTGAGCTATCGAACACATAAAATCGTGAACGTGGATCGCTTTCATTCTTCAGTTCCGTAAGTGGTGACCAACGTTCGCCTGTGACCGTGTCGTACATCGAAGCGTGTCGCTGTGAGAACGTTCCGCGACCGGAATCCTGTCCCGAAAGCCGAACCGGATAACCTTCCTGGACAAGCGTTCCGATCGCCATTGCCTCGGCAAAGCCCCAATCCATCGGCACTTCGCCACTGCCCATTTTGGCGCGTCGGCCAAGCTGGTTGACCATTTTGGGATTGATATTAAAGCCTTCGGGAACGAGTGAGATCTTTTCCGAAGCTGTTCGAAGAAACTCGTCCGATGCTCCAGTTTCCAAAACTACTGATCCGTCTTCTTCTACTATCGGGTCGGGTGCGACCGTCTTCTTCGGTTTTTCGGTCGCGATCTGCTTCGCACGCGAAAGAATGCCTTCGTATTTTTCGACGACCCTATTGGTCATCGCTTTCAGGT
>CAZXTS010000174.1:0-6283 GCA_964643745.1 uncultured Chloracidobacterium sp. | reverse complement strand
TCGGATTGATCTCGACCGCGACGATGATGTTCGGCATCGGCGACCGCATCGAGCATCGCGTCCGCCACCTTGAACGCATTCGTCAGGTGCAGGACGAGGCACTCGCGAATAAAGCGATCGACCCGAACTACGGCGAGTTCACGGCCTTTATCCCGTGGACATTCCAGCGCGAAAACACCGCTCTCGGCCGCAAAATCACCGAAGAACCGACTGGCATCGATTACCTGAAAATGCTTGCCGTTTCGCGTTTGTTTTTGGATAACATTCAACACATGCAATCTTCGTGGCTGACGCAGGGAATTCGGCTCGGCCAGACCGCTCTGCGTTTCGGTGCCGATGACATGGGTTCGATAATGATCGAAGAAAACGTGGTCTCCGCCGCCGGTGCCAACAACGAAGCCAACGAGCGCGACCTCCGCTACCAGATCCGCGAAGCCGGCTACCGCCCCCAACAACGCGACATCCTCTACAACAGCGTCAACCGCGAAGAAACAGCCGAGCTCGATCAAAGCGACTCACTTAAACTCAAACAACTAACCGTCGCATTTGCGGATTAGATTTTTTTGGTTGACACGTATGTGAACTGTAGTTCACACTATCTATAATTGAGATTCGCGAAACGCTTGTATTCTCAAAATGGCTAGAATCGCTTCGCGATCGTAATGCTCGTTCTCGGGTCCAAGCTCGGATCATCCGATTGGGTCTTGGGAATCCAGGCGATGTGAAATCGGTTGGCGAGGGCGTTCGGAACTGCGGATCGACTACGGGCCGGGATACAGGGTCTATTTCATCCAGAAAGGTTCTGAACTGGTCATCTTGTTGGCTGGTGGAAACAAGAGCACCCAGTCGAAAGATATAAAAAGGGCAATCGAATTATCCGAAGAGCTTTAGGAGTTTCACGTAATGCCAAAGACCAAGACCCGAAAATATGATGCGGCAGCGTACCTCAAGTCCGAAAAAGATTGTGCGGCATATCTTCAGGCGGCGATCGACGAAGCAAATGGCGAGCCCTCGATAGTCGTCGCGGCGCTCGGTGATATCGCGAGGGCAAGAGGGATGATGCAACTTGCAAAAGAAACCGGATTGACGCGAGAAGGTCTTTACAAAGCCCTTTCACCTGAAGGCAATCCGAGTTTTGCGACAGTCGCTAAAGTTATACAGGCTCTAGGTCTTCGTTTACACGCATCGCCCGTAAAATAATCTGATCGATAATCTTGACCGCACATCCCGATCCGCATTCAATGTCCACAAAGGCTACAATCGCATACGGTCCTAACTTTCACCTTTACCACGAGGTGCTTGACGACAGCTTTGTTTATCTCGAATTGGAAGGAGTACAGTTCGAGGCAAGCTATAATCGTGTAATGGTGCCGATCGCGATGCACATTTGGGAGTTTATTCGCCATTACGCCGGAATTGATCTCGATTGGGCCGATAAAACGGACGAAGAATTAAGACGGCACGTTGAAAGCGAAGTCGATGAACGGATCAAACGGTTCAAACAAACCGATGCCGCTCGAAACGGTCTTGTTAGTCTCGCCGGTTCAATGGTTTATGGAATGGCCGACAAGCCGCAAGACGAACAGCTTGAGAACGGTATTCGATATTTCGAAAAGGTGCGGGATCATCAAAGACAGATCAAGCACGCTATTCATGAGCTTGAATCAAATGCTGCGAAAAAGTAGAGGTTCGGCAAGGTTTTAAACAGCTCGTATAATGCCCAAGATAATCCTAGAAACTGTTATCAACGCTACGCCCGAAACTTGTTTCGACCTGATGCGGGATGTTCGGATTCATACGGAGACGACTGCGCAGACGAATGAACAGGCGGTTGCGGGTGTGACCGAAGGGATGATCGGGCTTGGGCAAACTGTGACGTTCGAAGGCACGCATTTCGGAATGCGGCAGCGGTTGACGGTAAAGGTAACGGCGTTTGAACGGCCGCATCTGTTCGTCGATGAAATGGTCGAAGGCCGATTCGAAAGCTTCAAACACACACACGAATTCACACCGCACGATGGCGGAACGCTCATGCGCGACACGCTTGAATGGACATCGCCTTTCGGATTTATCGGCCGCATAGTTGATAGGCTTCTACTTGAAAAACATCTTCGCGATCTTGTTTCAAAACGCAACCAAAAGCTCAAAGAGATCGCCGAATCGGCCGCCTGAACCGTCTTTCGCAGCAATTCTTACCCAACTATTACAATTCCGGGCCGCTCGACCTGTTACTCTAAACGTGGCCCAAGCCTCGCGAACAAACGGAATTTAATGGAAAACAAGCTCACTTTTCGGTACATCTTCGAAAACCTCAATTGGCGAAATGTCATGATGGTCGCCTTCTATCACATCTTGGCGATACCGGTGATTTTCACATTTAGCTGGCAAAATCTGGCCGTGCTGCTGATCGGCAACTGGATCGTCGGCAGTCTCGGTGTCGGGCTCGGCTGGCATCGTTTGCTTACGCACCGCAGTTTTAAAGCACCGAAATGGCTCGAATATGTGCTGTCGATATTGGCGACGATGTCGATGCAGGATTCGCCGAACAAGTGGATCGCGACCCACCGGATGCACCACAAATACGTAGATACCGATCTTGATCCGCATTCGGCACGTTCCGGTTTTTGGTGGCCGCAGCTTGGCTGGGTCGTTTGGGGCAAGGCACAGGACCACGATCAGGCAACGCTGCAAAAATATATTCCCGACCTGTTAAAAGACCCCGTCCACCGGATGATCTCGCGATTTTACGTGGTCCCGATAGTTCTTTCGGCGGTTCTGCTTTTTGCGCTCGGCGGTTGGCAATTCGTTGTTTGGGGCGTTGCCGCACGCGTTGTGTTTGGATGGCATACGACATGGTTCGTAAATTCGCTCTCGCATATTTACGGCAAGCGTCCGCACGAAACCGGCGATCTATCGACCAACAATTGGTTCGTTGCGATACTTACATTCGGTGAAGGCTGGCACAACAACCATCATGCGTTCCCGACCTCTGCTCGCCACGGACTGTCGTGGTATCAATTTGACATGAACTGGATCACGATCCGAATTCTGGAAAAGCTCGGCTGGGCAAAGAATATCAAGACCGCAGATCTTGAACCGATTCCCGATGCGCTGAAAAATCCTGCATAACAGCTCCACGGCAATACTAAGTTAAGTCCGGCGGGCATAGTTTTTACCGGGCAGGACGCGGATGAGATCGCGTATGTCCAGTGCGACCAATGCCGCGTTCAGATCGCCGAATGAAAGGCCGCTTCGTTCAAGAAGAGTGTCGATGTGTGTTTCGTCGTCGGCAGAAAGCAGAGACCAAATCTTGGTTTCATTAGCGCTCATTCCGGAGGGAATGAGTTCGGGTTGATTCCCGTTCTTTGCAGATTTGTCTTCGTCTATCCGCGGCGGAAGTATCGCGGCCGCGATCTCGCTCGGGAGCTCGGCTACAACGTCTTGCCATTGCTGAACGAGCTTCGCACCGGCCTTGATCAAATAGTTCGTACCATACGATTTGCTCGACGTGATATTTCCCGGAACCGCCATCACCTCGCGGTTCTGTTCCATCGCAAGCCGTGCTGTAATAAGCGAACCACTTCGCTCCGATGCCTCAACGATCAAAACACCATAGCTCAATCCGCTGATAATTCTATTTCGGTAAGGAAAATTCTCCGGTATCGGCGGCGTGCCCAACGGAAACTGCGAAACGACCGCACCGCCTTTTTCGAGTATCTCGTCGACCAGCTTTCGGTTCTCTTTTGGATAGACGTCGTTCAACCCCGTGCCCATCACAGCGACCGTTTTCCCGCCGGCTTCGAGCGCTCCGCGGTGGGCGGCGGTATCAATGCCGCGTGCGAGGCCGGACACAATGCAGATACCGCGCGAAGCAAGATCGCGTGCGAGCATTTCCGAAGCGTTCTTGCCATACGTAGAACACAGCCGCGAACCGATAACGCCGACGCACGGCATTTCAAAACACGCCTGCCAATCGCCCATCACATAAAGCGTTATCGGCGGATCGGCGATCTCTCTGAGTAAGTTGGGATAGCTGCCGTCGTCAAGAATAAGAATATCGCCGCCAAGCCGCTTTACGTTCTCATATTCTTCAAGCGCCTTTTCTTCGAATTCGCGCTTCATCAGGCTCTCGATCGTCTCCGGCTTTATCCGCAGCGATTCAAGCTCGACCCGCCGCGCCTGAAACACACCCTCAGCCGAACCAAACCGCTCAAGCAGCTTCGCCGCCGCCGCCGGCCCAACTCCGGGAGTCATATTTAACGCGATCCAACTTTTCATATTTTGGATTTTAGATTTTGGATTTTGGATTAACGGATCTTCGCGCCCTCAACGTTTTGATCGATGCGACCGTCATTGCAACGATTTCGTTGATGTCGTTGAACAATACCGTCAATTTTTTCTCAGGGACAAGTTTAGACTCGATAAGAAGTTCGATCCAATACAAACTTTCATCGGCTTCTTCTTCCACGATGGCAAGCTTGTGCAATATATCTGCAGTCGATTTACCACGACACGCTGCTCGATAATTCGCACCGACAGAAGTTCCTGACCGTAACAATTGTTTTCCGATGATTTCAGCCGACCAAGTTCTAGGCAGCGTTTCAACAACCTTAATAATTCGCAAAGCAATGTCTTTAGTTCGCCTCTTAAATTCGTTTTCAGTCATTCCTCAAATGTATGCAAAACTCTGATTTTTCAGTAAATCCAAAATCCAAAATCCCCAATCCAAAATCAGACTGGCGGAGGCGTGTGGGAGTCGAACCCACCTGAGATACGCTCTCGCGCACTCACAAACGGTTTTGAAGACCGCGCCCATCACCGGACAGGATGCGCCTCCGAATCTATTTGTCATCTGCTGGCGTGTCAGTAGCCCGCACGTCAGTAAGGGCTCGCTCGTTCTCACGAGTATGGCAAGCCTTATCGAAATCTTGCATCGTCTGTTTATTTGTTAATCCTGCCGCAAAAAGACCAACTGCAGTCTCCCAAAATGCCGCAGACGCTTCGCTCTTTTGTCTACTACTTCTTGTCATTCCAGTCACTGGGCAGAAAGCGCTACCGATCAATCACCAGAACTTCCATCGATCTTTTCCAATCAATTCTTTAACTCTGATCACCCGATTTGGTCTCTCTTGGCCATTTTCTTCTGCTTCGAATTGAAGGTTTGCGGCCGCGATTAAGGAACTCCACATACCACCGAAAGAGAAGCCGTTTGAATGATCATTTGGGTCATAAAACCTTTTGACAATGATCTTTCCGACGCTTTCGAACAAGTGTTCTTGCTTCTTAAATACTGTACTGGATTCCCAAGCTATATCTGGATCGTCTTCCCAAGCAGCAAAGTTTTTAACAAGTACGTTTGCTCCAAGAAATCCATCAGTTGTTGGACATGCCTTCTGATTTATCCTGGTAGTTGCCACTAGATTAAGTCCAAATCCGACACTCGGTACTGCCTCAAGAACAACGGCCCCTCCATAATTACCACTCGCGAGTCGAAAAACTAAACATTCCCCCTTCTCGAAAATGGGTTGATGAATGACACGCTTTTTTCGCTTTCTAGCCTTTGGTTTCTCCAATCGGAGTTTCGTGACGAATTTTTCTAGAACGGTCGCCCGTTTCTTGAGATCGGTTTCTGATGCATCCAATTGTCTCCATACTTCAAGGTCATGGCCCGACTTAACGATTTTCTCGATCTTTGCTAGAACTTCAGGGTCAAGTTCTTTGCATTCCCATTGAGCTTTGCCTAAAGCAAACCAAAAATTGTTGGCATCATCGGGATCATTTATCGTGTCACTAAATTCGGAGACCAATTTCGTCGAGATCTCAGAAACCGGAAGGCCCTCATCATACATGTCAAAGAACTCTCCATACACGTCGGAGTACGTATCGTTGGACGAAATGCCTGTTCCCCAAGTGCCCATCTAATTTTTTAGTAGGAGCGTTACTAGCGTCGCACGCTTCAAGATATCACTAACCAAAATATGCTCGTGCAGCGTGTGAGCCCCGTTGCCGGCTATGCCCAGACCGTCTAGGACGGGGATGCCGAGGGCTCCGACGAAATTTCCGTCCGAGGCTCCGCCGACCTGGGTTTCGCCAAGCTCGTAGCCGAACGAGGCGGCCGTCTCGCGGGCTTTCTCAAAAAGTGCGACTACTGCATCGGTCCGTTCCATCGGCGGGCGGTTGATGCCGCCTGTTACGTCAAGCGAGACGCGTTCATCGACCGGCGCGAGTGCCTTTATCGCCGCATCGATCCGCTCAGCCTCGGCCATCGAGCTGAAGCGGACGT
>CAZXTS010000173.1:5286-6303 GCA_964643745.1 uncultured Chloracidobacterium sp. | reverse complement strand
CCGAAGCCGGTGTCTGAGCATTGATCCCATACCGCGGCCGGAACTTGAAGTTGAAACGGATCGGTTGTTTCGAGATCCAACTGTAGATCACTACGCGGTCGGGTAGAACGTCGTACCGGCTCACGGTACCGCTTGCCGTTGCCTGTTCAAGCGAATCGCGATCAACATCGGCTCCCGGCGGGGTTCCGATCTCAGCTAGGACCATGCCATTTGCCGTATGGCCTTTTCGAGCGATCGTGACTGTTACGTCTATCTGCTCGCCGATGCTTGCGTCCGTTTTGCTATAGGCTACGTTCAGATCGAAGTAGTTTGATTCGCCCAGTCCTGATGACCAATTCAAGTAATAGGTTGAAACAAGATCTGCCATCGAAGGCGTTTGACCACCCTGCCCTTTGATCTCCACTCGGTTCTTGTCATTGTTTAAATAGCGACCGATCTCGATCGTAAATGGAGTGTTAAGAGTTGATCGGTCGACGCTTACCTCAGACACAATATTTCCGTTTACCAACACATTTATCTTTTGCGAATCGCTTGTCGTTTCATCTCTGTTTTGGCGTTGAATATCGATCAGCGTATCCAACACCGTTACGGTAGTTTGTGTCGAATACCAGACCCCGAATTGGTCTTTGTTCTTCAGTAGATATGCGACACCACCTTCGGCGCCTTTCTCAATATCTTGTCTGTCCGTACTTCCATCAAGCTTTTTGAGGTCGTTCAGAGCCTTGACCGCAAGTGCTGTCGTTTCGATCTCTGCCGTTTTGCCCCAACCATAAAATGGAGTGCTTGATCCATTCCAGAAGATTCCGTCCTTACCTGTTTGCATTCGCCCGATCAATTTCTGCCCACCCGCGAACGCCGCTTCATTGTCCTTCATAATGACCGCTGCAGATACAAAATTGCTAAGTATGTATGCATCATTCGATTCGTTAGAGTGCTTACGTAGATAAGCATAGGCATCGCCGATCGCTTTCCTATTAGCGCTGTCCTTTATATGCAACAGCGACCGAAGTACATAAG
>CAZXTS010000173.1:0-5276 GCA_964643745.1 uncultured Chloracidobacterium sp. | reverse complement strand
CATAAGCCGTAGAACTGCCACTGGCTGCGTTTCGCGCGGACCAACTTCCATCCGCCTGCTGCTGTTTTATAAGCCAGTCGGAAGCTCGATCACTGACCGTTTCGTCAACATCTATAAATTCTTCTGCATCATTCAAAAAACGAAGAACATAGGCAGTAATAGCTACATCCGGCGTGTCGTTCCGGCCCCAGTAGGAAAAGCCTCCGCTCGGTGTTTGGTAATTCAAGAGCCGTGTATAGCCTTCACCAAGATAAGCCTCGGCCTTTGCCTTTAGGTCCTTATTGAGCGGCTTGCCGAACTCTTTTTCTAGCTTTAGCATCAGCAGGTTCGGATACGTTGATGACGTCGTCTGCTCTCCGCAACCATATGGCCGCTTCAAAAGGCCGTCGGCCGATTCTGCAACGTGGGCAAGCAGGTTCGGATAAATCTTAAGTTCAGCCTTGCGGTTGGCCGCGGTAGAACCCTCTGGGAAATTAACATCAAAGCCTGCGTGATCTGTGAATGTGCTCGACTGGACATCAACAACCTCACGGCCGTTTGGCAATACGGTTACCAACTTTTCGACAGCATCGCCTTCATTCGCGGCACGGGCCGTAATGCGCTGCTTTCCATCGCGAACGACAGATTCTGCAACGAACCTAAAGACCGCATTTTTAGTGCTGTCCGCAGAAACGGAAATGTCCTGCGTATCGCCGTTCAGTATCTTCGACCATTGATTTGGCTCCATCGAAACGGAGGCACGCTGCGTCTTTTCGGTATAGTTTCTGAGCGGAACTGGCAGTGCGATCTCGTCGCCCTCTGTCAAGATCCGAGGCGGATCAAGTTCTGCAAAGAAGGGTTGGAAGGTCTTGATCTCACGTTCGGCGAACGCGGCTTCACCACTTTCCGTGGTCGCAAACGCGTAGAGTTTCCAGGTTGTAAGATTGTCACCGAGTTTCAGATCTAACGATGCTCGACCTCGGAGATCGGTGATGAGTTCAGGCTGCCAGAGCAGCGTCTCGGGGAAGTATTCCCGAACCCGCGGCGTAAACGGCTGATTCGCAGATGCTCCACGTATATTCGAAATAGCACTGCTTTCGACCCGCCTAACACTGTTTGAGATCTGCGAATTGGTTTGGTCTATTACCAGATCGACGCCCGAGGTTACCTCGACAACACTCGAAATATCGCCGACTTCGAGAACGATCACAACACGGATCATATTCATCGCCGAAACAACAACGTTCTGCATTATGAAGTTTTTGAATCCGGGAGACGAAACCCGAATTTCGTACTTATCGGATGGGATATTCGTGATCACGAATTCGCCGCGATCATTTGTTCGAACTTCGTGGCCGTCAGATGTACCAAAGCGATAAACAAATATGTTCGCCCCGGGAATGACGGCTCCGTTTTGATCGGTGACCGTTCCCGCGATCGCCCCCCTCGGTGCGTCTATCATCAATTTGCCTATCATCGATGTTTCGCCTTCGCGGTGTGAGAGATCCTTCTCCTCCAACACCGATATTATGGATGCCAGTTCGAAATCGTCATGAGTCCCCAAAGTACCATCTTGCCCAACGCTCACAATACGAAATAGGACAACTTTTTGGGCAACGGGAATTGAACGCACTATCTGCTGCTTTTCACCATCGAGTTCGGCAATGGTTTCCAGATAGTTCTTGATTGAATCGCGATTGTATTCACGTCCCACAATCTGCAGCGGACGGCCTTCTGCGTCACGTAGGCTGTCAAAGTCGATACCTGCATTCTTCCAGATCGCTTTTAGATCCCCTGCCCTCGCAGGTGGCTTGTTTTGCATTTGTATGTGTGCGAGAAGAAGGCTGTCCAGTTGCGACCTAACTCGAGCGAACCACTCGAATCTGACCTCGCCGGCTTTGAAATCATCATTTGTACCGTGTGATTTGTCTGCACTTGAAGAATGGAACTCGATGAAAGAATTGGCACGGTCGGTGCGGAATGCGATGCGGTAGGGACGATTCCAAGGATCAAGAAACTCGCCGAGTTCGATCCCATTCGCTAGAAGTATAGCGGCCAAGCCCGTGTCGTTCGTCGCAAATTCCTGGTTCTTTTCGTAGTGCGACTGCAAAGCCTTAACAATTGGCTCAAGTTTCATCCAAGAGGTCTTTTTAAATTGGTCACCAAAATCCGCACGAAACGATTCAGAAACAAATGTGTTTGGCCGATAGTGTCTTCTGACCAATAGGAAATCGGCAGCAAGTTGCATCTCAGGAGAGATCGGCCGTGTCGTGTCGATATTGTTCAGATCCCTTCGGCTAATGTTGCCGAACATATCGGAAGTGCCGAGAAGTTCCCTCATGTCCGAGAGATTATCAGGAAGCTGCTCGGTTCGAGCGCGCTCTTCGATCGCTTTGTCGAGAACTACTATTCCGAGGGCAGATTCCGTTCCAGTTCCGAAACCATCTCTAACTCTGAATGCCAACGTAGCGGCCTCACCCGGACGGTATGAATCTTTCAGCGAACGAATATCAAGGTCGATCCCGCCTTTCGCGGGATAGATTACGGTTTTTGTAAAACCGTAGGTCTCCTCATAGCGGCTTTCGGTGAAGAAGTTCGCTGATATGTTCAGCTCGCCCTTAAAATCCGGACGATACGGAATAAGGAACTTCGTCTCGCCGCCCTTGACCGCTAGGCGTTTCGAATAGATCACGCTTGAATTCCTTATCACATCGATAAAGACCGTTTCGTTCTCCGATTTCGAAAGTAACCGCACGACGATGGGTTGATCTGCTCGGTAAATGGTCGCGTCCGTGTCGACGAACAGCTGTCTCTCTCTTTCATTGATACGAAAATTCTCAGCAAAACCGCCACGCTTTCCGTCCTTGTCTACTGCGGTGATGAAATACTTGAAGTTGTCCTTAGCCTCGGGAAACGGCTTTTTCGGGATGCGAACATCCATTTTTGCTGCACCGTAGGCGTTGGTCCTGCCGCGACCGATCGATTCAGACGTAACTGCGTTCTCATAGTGGCCGCCGATCGTCACCTCACACTTTGCGGGAGTCCCGTCGGCATAGAACGTCGAAACATAAAATTGAACAGGCAGATCAGGGCTCAGATCCGTATCATATCGAGCGAGATAAACGTGTATCGGTTCCTTAGTAATTCGCACGTCAAATCGGCGTTGTTCTGTTTTATTAGTTGTACTGTCAGTAAAATACGCAACAAACTTTACATCGTGAAACCGCTTCCATTGATCGCTTTTGGCAGCCGCATGCTCGTCTGATATATCGACCGACAATGTGTAGACCCCGTTTCTGTCCGTTTCGCCTTCATACTCAGCCTTGGTCGCGGTTTCGTACTTCTGCTCACGGAAGTCCCACTCTCGGTTCTTTTCGTGAACAACCCGAACGGTTCCCTTCTCGACGCGCTTTCCAAAAAGATAATCAGCACTTATCGAAACATTCGCGGTCAGTTGATCAGGAAGATAAAACGAGCGGTCCGTCTTTGCATTTACCGTAAAATTTGGGATGTCATACCTCGACACTTTGAATGCCGATGTCCCGATCCTATCTCCGTCATCGGTCTCGACCTCGATCTTATAACTTCCAAGCTTTAAGTTTGCCGGAAGCTGCCAGCTTAGATTCGCAATTCCGAATCTGGACGTGGTCAGTTCTTCGGAATAAACCTCGTCTCCCTCTTCATCAAGGATCGAAAACTCTATCTCGCGTCCTGATATTGGCCGCTTAAGCAGATCAAGGTATATTCCTCGGATAGACAGGTTTTGACCGGGTTGATAAAGCGGCTTGTCTGTTTGGAGAAAGACCTTTCCTCCAGGCAACACTTCGAGATATTCCTCGACCTTTCGAATGACCCCGCCTTTATTCCCCTCTATAACTATATTGCCGTCCGACGCCAGTTTTGCGTTTGCCGGGATCTTGAAATCAAGCGTTACGAAACCTTCACGATTCGACTTCCCTCGTGCAGTGATCTTTAGTTCATCGTCATCTGAATTTGAATCTAGTTCAAGAGCAATTGATCCCGTAAGTTCAACATTGCGTATCGGGGTTTTCGGATAGGGGTGGATCGCAACCACGTGAACGCGGGCATCCATACCTGGAAAAACAAACTCTGGCGCCGTAACCTGAAGTTCAAAAATTTCCGGCATGATCTCAGAAAGAGCAACTATGTCGGATACAACAGTGGGAGTTCCGTCGATCCAGACAGAATATCGAAGACGATTCCACAACATGGAGTCGGAGTCCACGTTCGTCGCGCTTTCCATCACCATTTTTAACACTTGGTCGCCTTTACGGAGCGAATGCCCTGATTCCGAAGTGGCTAAAACTTGGTCGGCCGGATCGAGAACTTCCAAACGAATTCGAACGGCTGACACATTGACTGAACTATTCAATGAGAGATCAATATAGAGGTCTCGATCTTTAAGGATCGCCTTCATTTCAGATTCGTTTACAACAAATCGCGTCTGGCCCAGCACCGCACCGGTTAAAATTAGACATACAAGTACTAGAGCGACGAGAGACAGACGCATTTAATGATCCTCAACTTTTACTTTGAATTGGACGGACAGTGCCCGCCTCGGGTTTGAGTTGCGATCTAAACTTGAACTCAACGCGTGAGATGCACTGATTTTTCGAAATGGTTGCATTTGCGGGCAATGAAAATTCGAGTTTTCGAATCAGGGGGCAGCCATGGCCGCTGCTGCACGCTAGTTTCCTCGATCATCTTCCAAGCGATTTCTCACTCGAAGCTAGTCTTGCGGGCTAGCTGATATTTTTTGCTTCAATTCATCGCGTAGAGTGTTGGAGTGAGTTATTGAAAAAGTATGGCAAGTGCAGTTTTGGAACAAATTGAACAACGGCGGGTTGCCAAAAGCGGCGACCAGAGAATGGTTTTGGCAGGATTGATGCTATTGCTGATATGCACTCTTGGCGGATTTGGGGCGACGTATTATTTCAATATCGAGAACGCAATGACGTTCCGATTTATGACGCACGTTCATGTGCTGACGATGACGCTTTGGATCTTGCTGCTGATCGCACAAACGACGCTGGTCCGAACGGGCAACGTCAAGCTTCATATGAAGCTCGGCATTTTCGGTGTTGTTCTGGTCGCTGTGATGATACCTGTCGCCCAGCTTTCCCGCTGAGGTCCCGCCTTTATCGTTCCTCGCCGTACCTTTTCTATCGATGCTGATATTTGCTGCTCTTTTCGCGGCGGCAATATTACGTCGGAAAGTGCCGGCCGATCATAGACGCTTGATGCTGCTGACGATGGTCTCGCTGCTTGGGCCGGGG
>CAZXTS010000172.1:0-6329 GCA_964643745.1 uncultured Chloracidobacterium sp. | reverse complement strand
GGTGCCGCTGCGGATGAAGAACAAAAGGCAAAGCTTGATGAGATGTCCGCGGCGATCGATCCCGGAAACGTCGCGACCCTGATCTATACCAGCGGCACGACCGGCGAGCCCAAGGGTGTGATGCTCACGCACGAGAACGTTGTTTCGAACGTGTTGGATTGCAGCGCAAGCTATGATTTTTCCGATCATGATACGTGTCTTTCTGTACTTCCGCTTTCGCATATCTTCGAACGCTCCGCGATGTATCTTTACATCCATAATGGAATGTCGGTGTATTATGCAGAATCGATAGAAAAGGTGCCTGACAATCTCGCTGACGTATGTCCAACTATCCTTGTTGGTGTTCCACGTATCTTCGAAAAGGTTTATTCAAAGGCAAAGCTTAAGGCGGCTCAGTCTGGCGGGTTTAAAGAAAAGATCTTCGATTGGGCGGTTGAAACAGGGAAAGCTTACGCTAAGTTTATCGAGACCGGTGATCAGCCCGGATTTGGGCTAAAGCTAAAACAACGGATCGCAGACAAGCTGATCTTTTCAAAGCTGCGTGAATTCTTCGGAGGCAATCTGAGAATGTGCATTACCGGCGGTGCCGCTCTCTCCGATGATATTTACCTCATTTTCAACGGTGCCGGTATTCCGATAATGCAGGGCTATGGATTGACCGAGACTTCGCCGGTGATCACTTCAAACAATCCGATAACGAAGCGGCTTGGGACCGTTGGGAAGCCGATCCGCAATATGCAGATCCGCATCGCCGAAGATGGGGAGATCGAAGCGACAGGCCCCGGCGTGATGCTCGGCTACTACAATAAGCCCGAAGCGACTCGCGACACGTTCACCGAAGATGGTTGGTTCAAGACCGGCGATGTGGGCGAACTGGATCCGGACGGATTTCTCAAGATAACAGATCGAAAGAAGGAACTGTTCAAGACCTCTGGTGGAAAGTACATCGCTCCGTCGCCGATCGAGCAGATGATAAAGGCCTCTCGATTTGTAAATCAGGTCGTGTTGGTCGGTAACGAACGTAAATTCCCGGCCGCGCTTATCGTGCCGAATTTCGAGATGCTCCGTTCGTATGCGAAACACAAGGGCCTGGACATTTCTTCTGATGCGGAATTTTGCGAAAGCCCTAAGATAATCTACCTTTTGGAACGCCAGGTGGCCGGCGTGACCAACGACCTCGCGAAATACGAAAAGGTCAAACGCATTGCCCTGCTCGAAAATGAACTTTCCGTCGAAGGCGGCGAGCTTACGCCTACGATGAAAGTAAAACGCCGCATCGTGGACGAGAAGTATCGTGACGTTATCGACAGGATCTATGCTGACGCCGAAAGAGAATAGGCCGCGGAAACTGAATTCATCAGTTCGCGGCCCTTCGGTCTGAATTTCGCAATCTTAAAGCGGACGGATCGGCAAAGGCACGCGACCCGGGATTCCTACGACCGCCTCCAGCAAAATATCTCCGATCGACTTCTTTGCTTTGTCCACTTCAACTATGTCGAAGGGTTTAAGCATCACATCTTCCTGTTTCCCGTCCTTTATCATCTGGTAATTCACGGCAATTACCTCCGGCTGCGGCGAGCCTTCCTTTCGACGAAAGATCTTTACATTCTTGCTTTTGGCTTCGCGCGTAATGCCGCTTGCCATCGCTATGGCTTGCGTCAATGGTAGTCCGGCTTCTGGAATATCCAGTTCGCCCGGCTTTAATACTTCACCTGTGACATAAACAGGAGCTGCCTTTTGCACCACGATGATGTCACCTGGAAATATCTCGGGGTTTGCTTCTTCGCGGCCTTGCCGAAGTGACGCCAAACTGTAAAGTCGCGAGGGAACGTCTAAACCACTTCCGCTCCAATCACCGTCACCATCTGTCGACGGGCCGCAAAGCGGGTTTCGCGTTCGGAATACCTGTACCATCCCACCGGCTTTTTCGGTAACGCCTCCGGTCAACGAGATGAGTTCAAGCAAATATGCCCTCCGCGTAAGGTCAACCTGCTGCTGTGCTCGCACCTCGCCATAGATGCTGACCGGCGGACGGCTGTTCCGCTTTGTTACGCGCACATTCACCTGCGGGCTGATAAGGTATTTTTTCAGAAGCGTGGTCAATTCAGATCTGAGTTCGCGTTCGCTCTTACATTTGACCTGCATCGGCTCGTCAAAGAACGGCACCTCAAGCCTGCCTTCTTCGTCAATCGACGCAACGAAATCAAACTGAGTTTCACCCAAAACCCGAACCGTGATCTCGTCACCCGGCCCAAGCAGATGGCCGCGCATCTCAGCTTCTGAATTTATTTGGGAATATGTGGTCCCCACGAATGAGAACACGAGAACCGCGGCAAGATAATAAAGACTTCGCATTGTTACTCCGAAAAGGTTTAGAATAGCCTACAAGGGTATAAGATACAATAAATTAGTTCTCCCGTTGCCCGGCGATCGGTCTCTGTGCTTGGCTATTTGCATCGTCCGGCCACGCGTTGACATCCGGCTTGAGAGGAATGTAACGTCAAATTATCGCGAGAATGATCGTAAAGTTTCGTATCACAAATGAAGGATAAAGAACCGCTTTCTGAGATATTCTGGTTTTTGCGAAGGCCCGCCCAGCTTTTAGCTGACGTCATCGTGCTTTCGGGCGCATTTCTTCTGGCATATCTCCCTGCGGTAAATGTTCAGCTTGGCGAATATTATCTCGAATCTGCCTTGCGTCAATTACCCTTCGTCGTTTTTGTCCAATTCGTCTCTCTTTTTGCGGTCGGCGGTTATTCGATACTTTGGCGATATGTAAGCATCGAAGACCTCCGCGTTTTCATTCGGGCAGCGATCGTCGCTACTGTTTTTCTTATTACATTCCGATTTCTGCCAATACTCCAGGAATTCAATTTCTGGCAGGTTCCGGTTTCGGTGATCTTGATCGATGCGGTGCTCGCATTCGGCGGAATGCTTGCCATTCGTGTCTTGCGTCGCTTTGTTTATGAACTTAGCGACGATCGCCGTGTTTTTGGCGTCCGCCGAGCGCGTGAACGAAAGCCTGCGCTTGTCGTCGGCGCAGGCCGGATCGGTGCAACGATCGCGAAAGAACTCAGCGGCCGCTCCGATGCCGAACTTGATATCCGCGCTTTTGTAGATGACGATCCGCGAAAGAAGGGCGGCAGCGTTTCAGGGATAAAGGTGCTCGGCAGCACGAATCTGCTTCCCCGCTTTGTTGACGAACTGAACATAAAGCAAGTAGTTATCGCGATCGATGACGGCGGCGGTAAAGAGATCCGCCGGATCGTCAACATTTGCAATTCGATCCCGGTTCGGACACAGATCGTGCCAAGTCTTAACGAGATAGCCCACGGCCGTGTATCGGTCAGCCGCATTCGCGATGTCCAGATCGAAGACCTGCTTGGCCGCGATCCGGTGAAACTGGATGACAAAAATTTGAACGATTTTCTTTCGGATAAGACCATAATGGTGACCGGGGCCGGCGGTTCTATCGGTTCTGAGCTGGTCCGCCAATTGATCAAGTTTCGGCCAAGGAGCGTTCTTCTTGTCGAACGTTCTGAGTTTCATCTATTTCAGATCGAGCGTGAGCTTGCCGCAAGGCATTCGGAGGTCGAACGAGTTTCGCTGATCGCTGACGTTTCGGACAGGCCGCGAATGGAAGAGATCTTCTCACGTTATAAGCCGCAGGTTGTCCTCCACGCCGCCGCGCATAAGCATGTACCGCTGATGGAAGCAAACGCTTTGGAAGCGGTGAAAAATAACATCTTCGGGACCAAGTCTCTTGGCGAGCTCGCCGGCCAGAACGGCGTAAAGGATTTTGTCCTGATCTCCACCGACAAGGCTGTCAACCCGACATCGATAATGGGAGCCTCAAAGCGGATCGCAGAGATAGTCATCCAAGACCTTAACCGAAGATTTGCAACGTCCTTCATGGCTGTTCGGTTTGGAAACGTGCTCGGTTCAGCGGGTTCGGTCGTTCCGATATTTCGCGAACAGATCGCGGCCGGCGGGCCTGTTACCGTAACCGACGCGGCGATGACCCGCTATTTTATGACCATACCCGAAGCTTCGCAGCTTGTGCTGCAGGCCGGCGCTCTCGGTTCTGGCGGAGAAATATTTATCCTCGACATGGGACGCCCGGTGAAGATTCTCGATCTTGCTGAAGACATGATCCGGCTTTCCGGCCTAGTTCCTTATGAAGATATCGACATCGCTTTTTCAGGCATTCGCCCCGGGGAAAAGCTTTTTGAAGAACTAGAGATCACCGGTGAAGGTCTCGAAAAAACATTGCATCCACAGATCTTCATCGGAAAGATCGCTGAATATTCAGATCCGGACGTCGCTGGTTTCCTTGATAAACTTGAAGAGCTCGTCGGCCGCGGAGACGACTCTTCAGTCGCCCACATTTTCTCTGAGATCCTCCCTGAAGCGATCCTTACCTCAGTAACAAAGTCCGAAGCGGAAACGGCATCTGCCAACGGGGTAAAGATCAATTCACAGAAGCTTAGCACTGCCCAACACTAAAGCCGCTTTTTCCTTCCCTTACTTACCCTTCGACCGTCGTTGTGCGTGTCATTATGCACCGGTTTGTGATTAAATTCTTTTATGTCACAACCGAAGATCTCAAAGGATCGCATTTCAAGAAAGGCCGCCTCGTTTACCGAATCTGTTATCCGTGAGATGAGCCGCGAAGCTGTAAAATATGGAGCGGTGAATCTCGGTCAGGGTTTCCCCGATTGGGCGGCGCCAGAGGACATCAAACAGCGGGCGATGCACGCGATAGCTGATGACCACAATCAATACGCTATCACCTGGGGCGTAAAGCCGTTTCGCGATGCGATCGCCGAAAAGACGAAATGGTTTCTTGGAATTGAGATCGATCCCGAAACAGAACTCACCGTTACGTGCGGTTCGACCGAAGGAATGATCGCCGCGATGATGGCGACGGTCGATCCCGGCGAAGAGGTCATCGTCTTCGAACCGTTCTATGAAAACTACGCGCCGGATGCGATCCTCTCCGACGCAAAACCTGTCCATGTTCCGCTTCACAGAACGGACGCCGGATTCGTCTTTGACCGCGACGAGCTGCGCGCGGCTTTTAGCGAAAAGACAAAAGCGATAATCATCTGCAACCCGAATAACCCGACCGGCAAGGTCTTCACCCGCGGCGAGATGGAGTACATCGCCGAACTCTGTCAGGAATTTGACGCACTCTGTTTTACCGACGAGATCTACGAACACATTCTCTACGATCTTAGATCTGAAATTTCAAATCTTGAATCGGATTCGCCGCGTCCGGAACACATCTGCATGGCGACGCTTCTCGGAATGCGTGAACGGACCGTTGTCGTAAATTCACTTTCGAAAACTTATTCGGTGACAGGTTGGCGTGTAGGTTGGTGCATCGCTCCGCCGGAGATCACGGCGGCGATCCGAAAAGTTCACGATTTTCTAACCGTCGGCGCCGCAAACCCGCTGCAGCACGCCGGTGCTTACGCTTTGACACTGCCGCAAAGCTATTACGAAAACGTTCGGCTCGAATATCAACGCAAACGCGATTACGTCGTACCCATTCTGCAAAATGCGGGTTTCAAATGCGACACGCCCGAAGGCGCGTATTACGTGATGACCGACATCTCAGGCTTCGGCTTTGCGAACGACATCGAATTCACAAAACACCTTATCCGCGAGATCGGCGTCGCCGTCGTGCCCGGCTCGTCTTTCTATCACCGCCCCGAAATGGGCTCACAAATGGTCCGCTTTTGCTTCTGCAAAAAAGACGAAACGCTCGCCGCCGCCGCAGCGAATCTGCAAAAGCTGTTAGCCGGCTGATCTTGCGGCTTGCCGCCATGATGTGCGGAGAGGTTTACCTTTCCGTGAAGCGGCCAATTTCGTTCGGGCTTGCCCGCGTTTGAGCTTGCCGGAACAGGTTTTCTCTATACTCCGCCCGGTGACAGTTCGGCAGATCAGAGGGTCCATTAGCGATGATCGCGGGCAAGCCCGGATAATTGACGAGCGAAGCGGCGAAGCAAGCTTCGCCGCACAACTTTGCGGCAGAGCCGCTAAACAGCAGAGTAGCCTTTCCAACCGCGCCATTTATTTTATTCCATTTGCCCCAACTGCCATCAACTGCGCCAGTTGCTATTGGCGGCCGTGCGTGGCTGTTAGAAAATACAACGGGCCCGGAGTATCTCGCGGGCCGGTGCCAGTAGCCTGCACGTGAGTAAGGGCTCGTGTGGATTTCGGATCTTGGATTGCCGATCTGGGATCTCACTTTCCGGGCTCTGCGTCCTTGATGTTAAAAAGACGGTTTCTCCGGAAATTGAACTAGAATCAATTTTGGACAA
>CAZXTS010000171.1:1396-6383 GCA_964643745.1 uncultured Chloracidobacterium sp. | reverse complement strand
AAATCGACACGAGCCCTTACTTACGTGCGGGCTACTGACACGTGCCCGAAAAATATTTCGTGCCCGGTACATTTTCTATCAGCCTCAACCCGTCGCCAACGGCAATTGGCGCAGTTGATGGCACTTGTGGCAAATGGAATAAATGGCGCAGTTGGAAAGGCCATGCGGCTGACCAGCGGCTTTGTCCGAAGTTTGAGACCGGCGTGCTGAGCACGTCGAATATCGCTAGCTACACGTGAAGTGAAACGGAACGTGTAGAAAGTATCGCCATTACCGGCACGAGCGTGTGAAACACGCGACAGATACGTGTCGCATGTTTCACATGCTTTGATTGATGGATCGTCTTCTACAGGTTTCGCACTGCGTGCTCCACCTTTAGCTATCGTTATGCACGTGTGCTCCGCACACTGGATCTGGATCACCACATACGCATTCAAATGAGAAGCTCCTGCGACGAAAGGAAACCTCTCAAAAAAGATTCCCCAGAATAAACCTTCATGCTAGAATCGCACCGATGCAGGCCACGCACACAGCTCCGCCAGATCTCGCGTGGTTAACCGAGAATTGGGTCTATTTTTGAATCCGCTTCGAATTAAGGAAGACTACCAAGTAAAGAAACAACCAGGCGTCGATTTCCCTCAATTCGTATATCAGGGTCGCGGGAAGAGACTCTGATCTGACGCACTTCACTTTCTGGTTCTCCGTCCGGCGGATCGGGCGGAACATAATAGACCATCAATCGTCCGTTGATATTTTTCGTGATCGCCTCAGCTTTTTCGATAAGCTCATCAATCGTTTCGGGAAGGAAGATCGAGCCGCCGGAAAATTCAGCAAGAGCGGAAAGCTGAGTGTGGCTGTCCGCCAAAGAGCGTAGACGTGTTTTGCGATCTCGCAAAAATGGCATATCGATTATTATCGAAAGCAATCTCGGCTGGTAGATCTGATTTACGAAATCGATGGCGTCCGCCTTTTTCATCGGGAGGCCTTCGATCATTGCTTCCATTACCTCATCGGGCATTCGTCTTGGTTTGTGTTCGCCTTTTCGAAATATGCTTGCCTGCGGCTTCAGTGATGAAAATTCGATCTGTGTATAGCTTAAAATATGAACGGTGATACCGCTCGCCCAGACTTCGGCCAAGGCAGCGGTCCGTTCCTCAGGCGGTGTGTTCGAATCAAGCCCGTCCGTTATCAATACAAGATGTCTGTTTTCGGTCGGGGCAATTTTCAATGTCTTGATCGCTAATTTCAGAGCTTCTGTAAAAGACGCCCTCTGCCCAAATTTTGTTCGGCTGGCGATAGCAGTTTCCTGTTCGCCGCGGTCGGTTCCCCATTCGGAAAGCATTTCCGCACGGTCATGGAAATTCATCACCGCAACAGAAACTCCGGTTTCAAGGCCGTACAGGACATTCAAACCGGCCCGCCGCGTTGTCACGATATTTTTCTTCTGACGTATCTCGCCGCCGGTGTCGAGTGCGATCAAAACCGACGCCGGTATGTTTCTGATCGAGCTTGGCCGTAGCAAACGGTCATTTTCCCTGATAACAACATCTTCGGGCCTTACCGACGAAACCGGATTCCCGGCCCGATCAAAAGCCTGGATCTTGACCACGACCTCCTCCGTCACAACCTTTTGATCCTGTGTTGACGCTGGTTCCTGTCCACTTACGGAAACTGCCGCGACGCAAAACGTCAAAATGGCTAGAAATAGCTTGAACGGATAGCGAATGCCCATATTATTTCTTTCTTGGATGCAAGTAACGAGAAAAGGTTTAAAACCGGAACCCGAAACCAAGACTCATTTGCAGATTGTGACGGCGAAAGCTTGGATTGATCTCTTTCGGTTCTTGGGCGTTGTAACGGATTATCGTGTCGCCGACATCGAAGCGAATGATCGTTCTTTTTGACGGGTAATATTCGAATACACCGCCGATGTCAACATTAAAAAATGTCGCCGGATTCTCCGTTTGAAAAATGAGAATATCTAGCGGCTGGCCACCTTTAGGATTCGTCGCAACAAATCGGCCCACGATCTTTGGATAAGCGGAAAATCGAATTACTCCGGGACGAACCTTCCCAAAAACTCCCCATCTTTCTCGCCGAACTCCGTATTTAACCCCTGCAAGAAACTGAGCTTTTTTTCCACCAGGAAGAGATAGATCAACAGGTTCACCAGACGTTGATCGATCGTCCAAAGTCGGCAAACCTGGAATAAAATTGAACTCACCCTCAACGGCAAGGGATCGAGAGAAATTGTAAGTAAGTCTGACGCCCAAACCGCTTTCATATTGTCTGATCTTTGTGACGCGCTCTGAAAACCCGAATTCTTGGAAGGTAACATTCGCAGGATTAAAATCGTCCTGAAACAAGATAGTGTAATGTCCCCCAATTTCAAAACTCTTTAGGTTTGGTTCTTCGGATTCATCACGATTTTGAGCCTCGACAGGAACACAGATTATGCTCCATATTAAAATAGAAAAGATTGAAGTTCGTAAGATCGACATAGTTATTTACATCCTCCGCAATACTCTCGAATGAACAAACACGCGAACGATCATTCGACCATTCGCGTGTCAGCTTGCTAGACTCATTACTGCTCACACGGCAGCTCTGGAAACTCCGGGTTTTGTCCTCCACATTCGCCTCCGCCGGGCGGCGGCGGCGGCGGCGGCGGCGGATTTCCGTAAATTGTTACATTCGCGCCTCCGACCAAATCCCAACTTCCGTCAGGGTTTATATTGTGGATCGCGATTGAATAAACGCCATCATAAACTTGGCTTATATCAGGCAAGTTGACGACAATGCCTTCGATTTCCCCCTCGTCCCACAAAGATTGAATCGCTTGAGTCGAAGCTACGACGTTTCCAAACTCGTCATAGAATGCTAATGCTGGTTCACCAAAGGAATTGTCCAGACCTTTTCCAAGAAACGTGATCGTGGCAGGTTGATTTAATGCATCGAGTAGATCCGGCGATGCAGTAAAGCCAGTGAACCGACCTGGACACACCAAATCGATGACGCTGTTGAGGCTTGCGTTTCGATCGTAAGTGGCAAATGTCAAGCATAGACTACCCCCACCCGGTATGTTTGGACCAAGTGTTAGGCGCCAGGTAGCCGGAACCTTTGCACTAGTCGCAAGTAAAAGTCCTACACCGCTGTGACTCAAGTTAAACGACTCTAAAGTGCCTGTGGTTGAGCCATTCGGTTGGAGAAACTGTCCGCTCACCTGAGCGGCCGTAGGGAAGAGAATATTTCCCGTTTGGCTTTGAGCAAATGTTCGCATTCGAAAACCCGCGTTTGGGTCTGGTGTTCCGCCACCGCCTCCTCCACCACTACAGGAGGATATTAGGCTCATAGACACTACTAGCAGCAAAAATGAAATTATGTTTGTCATTGATTTTTTCCTCCTTATTGATCAATTCCCAATGTATTGAGGGTCATTGCCGATAGCTGTAAAGCATCAGAAATCGACGTCGCTGATGCTGCGCTGTTTAGGGCATCACGGATCTCACGGCTACGATTCGGAGCAGGGTTGCTAGGACCGTTACGACCCGGACTATGATTGTGGGTTTCGGTCCATCTGCTGATCCTCTCAGAGTATGTTTGCTGATACTCGGGATTTGCGAGTTTTTGTTGAATTAGAAGGCCTAGAACAAAAACGGATTCCGCAGGTGACATGGTCGCATCAAGATTTGTGCTGACAGAAATCGGCTGCCTAGGTTGATTCTTTTGATTGATTATCTGAGGAAATTGAGAAAGCAGGTTCAAGCGAAGTTTCCTGACTTCGTAAATATCAGTTCTTACATACGCAGGCAGGTTGAATTTTCGCACAAGTCCGTTTAATGTGCGCACAACCTTCGCCTCAGAAACTCCACCTGAATTACCTTGTTGGAAGTTATTTTCTGCGCGGCCTACTCGATCCTTGATCGAAGAAGCTGTGAAACCGCGAAGTTCGCTATCAAAACCAGCAACTTTAATGATCTCGCCGACAAGCTCCTTGCTGTCCTCGACACTCCCGCTTCTAGAAGCCAAGGCTAGTGCATTTACCTCGACAAAAGGATGCGTAGGCTCTGGATTTGTGTAAGCACTTACTGATCGATCTTTGATCAACCATATGCCACCTAATCCGAACGTAATAGTAAGGCTAAGCCCAAAGAATATTAAAAATCTCTTATTCATTCTTTTCTCCATGTTGGCTGAAGAGAGTCAATCAAATATTTGAGGTCACGCGCTAATATTGTTGACTTTCTTTGCCAGTAATTGAGCCTTTGCCACGTTTTACGCTAAGATGAATTTGCTTTTGATAACGCATCTGTTGTCCTAAACACGGCAGAGGCAGTTATAAACAAGCAAGCCCTGAGGGTTATTACGAGTAACCTTCAGGGCATTTCTTGTTCGCGAAGTTTTTGATCTGAAGACCGACCGGCAGGAATATAGAAACGCCATTGGGAGACGTTTTGTACAACTCTATTTTCGGTAGCGCGGGAATTCATTCAAAACAAAAACGAAAAACTGTTTATGATACATTACGCCCCCCCTAAATTTTGTCAAGCTTTTTCGTGACTGAGTTTTATGAAGATTGCTGCTTGTGGCATTTGCCGAAGGCAGTTTATCTTTATAGTCATATGAGATTCGTGTCCCCCGTTGCTCTCGCCGTTATAATTCTGTCAATGCAAATAGTCGCGCAAACGCCTGCGGAGCTGGCTGAGCTCTGGGAAAAGGAACATGTTTCGAAGATATTTCCTTCGAATATGCGGCATCGCAACCTGCTGCCGATGCTCGAAGATCTGAAGAAGCTTGGGGTAAAGGTCGAAACCGTGGGCGTGAGTTATGCGGGGCGTTCGATCCATCAGATCGAATGGGGTAAGGGGCCGCTGAAGGTGTTTATGTGGTCGCAGATGCACGGCGACGAACCGACCGCGACGCCTGCATTGATCGATATGTTCACGATCCTGCAAAACAATCGTGACAAAGAATGGGTAAAGCAGAT
>CAZXTS010000171.1:0-1296 GCA_964643745.1 uncultured Chloracidobacterium sp. | reverse complement strand
CCCGGATATATCGGCCGTTACGGCGACGAATGGACGCCCTCGGCATTTGGCGACAGCTTTTCCGAATGGGGCACGCCGACGATCCTGATCGAGACCGGCGGACTTCACAGCAAGGACGAAATGTTTCTGGTAAAGATGAACTTCGTCGCATTTGTCGCCGCGTTAAGATCACTCGCCGATGGCAGCGAGAAGATAATGTCGACGGCAAATTACGACCTTATCCCGAATAATTCCGGCGGCAGGATAGTTGATATAATCTTAAGAAATGCTACCGTGATCGACCCCGCAAAACCCGAAGCAGCTATATATGGCGACATCGCTTTGGTCCGCGAACGACGCCGGGCTGAATTTAACGCACCGACCAACATCCGGCGGATCGGCGATCTTGGAACGCTTCATGGCCTTGATGAGTACGACGCCTCAGGCTTCAATATCGTAGGGCGTTTTATGCCGGTAAAGGCAGGTAACTACGGCGAATTGCTATTTTATAAGAAAGGCCGAATCGTTGATTGGCAGTCGCCGGAGCTTGAAAAAGCATTCCCGCCCGACGCGATCTTTTCCGTTGGCCGCTGGGTCATCGGAGAAGGCCTGGTTCCGAAACGTTAGTTAACCCAGTTCGCAAATAGACACAATGGCAGCGGCGCGTTTATCCTATTTGAAACTCGCAACCGCCGTTTATGCTTTCCTTATTGAGGATCACAAATATCGCCTTGATCGACGAACTTGCGGTCGAGTTCGGTCGGGGCCTCAATCTCCTTACCGGCGAAACGGGTTCCGGTAAATCTATAATCGTTGACAGCCTAAACGCTTTGACCGGCGAACGAGTCACATCAGACCTTATAAAGGAAGGAAGCGACACGGCAAAGATCGAAGGGCTGTTCACGCTTCGAATAACAAAGCCGCTGTTTACCATTCTTGACGAGAGCGGCATCGAAATTGACGCAGCTGGCGAGGTCGATCTGATCGTCCGTCGTGAGCTTTCAGTTTCGGGCAGAAATCGCATCTTTATCAATAACCAATTGATCACGGCCACCGTGCTGAAATGCATTGGCCCGTTCCTGGTCGACATTCATGGTCAGGGTGAGCAGTCATCGCTTTTCGATCCGGCGTCGCATATGGAACTTCTCGATGCCTTCTCAGGCGTGAACAATGAGCGAGAAAAAGTTGCGAGTGCATTCGGTGAATGGCGAACGGCGAAGACGGAACTTGATGACCTGAAACGCGATGAAGCCGGCAAACTGCAGCTTGTGGACATTTTGAAATTTCAGGTCGATGAACTTTCGCGTGCGGCGTTGC
>CAZXTS010000170.1:0-6502 GCA_964643745.1 uncultured Chloracidobacterium sp. | reverse complement strand
ATACGTGTTCTTCGCGCACCAGCCACCACGGAGGAGCGAACGGCAGGCACAGGCGTCCTCAATTTAAGCTCTTCGATAACGGCAACAAGCCCGATTGCTCGTGGCAGTGCGTTTGATTTGTCCTTTTCAGCCATATACTCTTCTAATTGGAATTGCTAAATTCAGTTACATCCCTTCTTTTTCAAAGATTTTTCTTGTCTTTTCCTATCCAAAATATAATTTCGCTATCCGCCATGCGAGAATCTTATCGTAATCGACCAGCAGTGTGAAAATCTTATCAGAATGAGATGCTCGTGTGAAACTCTTATCTTACCAATCTCGCTCCAAGAAAATCGTATCGACCATGGGTTGAGTCAACAAGGCCTAAGTATCGTTTAGCCAAAATCAACACATCTGACTTCTTTGTTCGGGGTCGGTCGTTGGAAGATCATGTGCAGGCATCCTCGAAAGCAATCTGGAGGTGCTCAACAAAAGTGAAGCTATTTTTCCATTTTATAAGGACACTGGGTGACAGATCACCACAGAGGTGGCTAGAAATAGTCGAAATAGTACAGGAAAATTCCCCCGGAATTCCCCCCGAAAGGCAATTATGTAAATAGGAACGGCCGCCCCTGAAAAAGGGGCGGCCGATAAGTGATTGAAAAGAAACATGTTAATTGGTACTGGGGACGGGAATCGAACCCGTACGAACCTTAGTTCACAGGATTTTAAGTCCTGGGCGTCTACCAATTCCGCCACCCCAGCAACATCGTGAGATTAGCATAATCCGACCCGACAAATAAACCACGTGGAGGCGTGTTAACGATGTTTTGCAGCAGAACGATGTGCTATTATTCAATTGAAATGTGATCGCGATCTAAGGCAATGGATAATCTCGCATGGATCTTTTGGGCAGTGTTGGGGCTCGGTCTATTGGTGGCCGAGATCTTCACACTTAGTTTTTTTCTTTTCTGGTTCGGCATCGGAGCTCTTGCCGCCGCACTTGTCGGATTGATGGGTTTCGGTTTCGTATGGCAGTTTGCTGCCTTTGCGATCGTTTCTACCGTACTCACGGTTATGTCGCGTACGATATTTACGAATCCGTGGCTAGCCCGCGCCGAGGGAGATCCTAAGCTCGGGGTTGAAGCATTACCTGGAAAGATCGGTACGGTTATCGAAGCAAGTAAGGGGTCGCTATATTCTGCAGGGGTGCGCGTTTACGGCTCCGAATGGACCGCATATCCGGACGACGGCGAAAGCGTATTTGAAAAAGGTGAAAAAGTAGAAGTGGTAAGGATCGAAGGCTCATCGATCTACATTAGGAGTGCGGCAAAGGAACTGCCGGGATGGAAGCAAGAATAGAAACTGTCATCAGACCATTTCTGCCGTGTCTTGATCTGCCGTATCGTGAATATTTCCCATATCGATGACTTCGAGTTGAACATCATCTCCATCCGATTCTGATAGGTGTTCACCAACAAGTCTCGCCAAGATCACGGTGATATTGTCTTCGCCTCCATTCTCATTCGCCAACTTTACAAGTTCCGCGCAGGCATTCTGAAGCTCATCAACATTGTCATTGACGATCTGCTGCATCGAAGCCGCCGAAACCTTATTTGAAAGCCCGTCGCTGCACACTAATAGAATATCGTTCAGGCAAGGAGTCAGGCGGGCTGAAACCGGATAGATCTCGTTCTGAGCGCCCAAGGCTTGAAGGATCACATTTTTCAACGTGTGCGTTTCGGCTTCCTCTGGTGAAATTTGTTGCGCATCGATCAATTGCTGAACCAGAGACTGATCTTTGGTGATCTGGTATATTTTTCCAGCTCGGATCAAATAGGCGCGGCTGTCACCCACCTGAATGACATCAACACCCCTTGGGGTTAATCCAACGCCCGTAAACGTCGCTCCCATGCCCTGAAATTGGGCATCGGTGCGGCCCTGATTATGTACTAGATAATTCGCATAAAGTGTTGCATTGTAAAGTTTTGCGATCAGATGATATTCATAAGCTTCAGGAGTGAGGGTCTCATCGATATCCTCGTGAAGCAGTTTCTCGCAAACACTTTCGATCGCCATTTTACTGGCTACTTCACCCGCAAGTGCGCCGCCCATGCCGTCGGATACGGCCAAGATGACACCATTATCATCGACCTCGAACTCTTGTGATTCGATCACGAATTCGCCCGCATCCTGATCGCCGGTCCAGGCTCGCGCCCGGGAAACGTTCAGCAATAGATAGTTATCCTCATTGCCTTTTCGGACTCTTCCGACGTGTGAGGTTGCGTGTAGCTCAACTGTAAACATAATTGTTCGATCCTCGGCTTTCGCACTTTCGGGGCTATTCGGAACCTTTAATTAGCCAAGTGCCTGATCGAGATCTTGAATAATATCCTCTACGTCTTCAATACCGACTGAGATCCGTACGAGGCCGTCGGTGATCCCCAATTCATTTCGCTTTTCTTCAGGTACGGATGCGTGCGTCATGCTTGCCGGGTGCGAGATCAATGTCTCGACACCGCCAAGGCTCTCGCCTAGTGTACACAATTTGACGGATTCAAGAACGTTTTTTGCGTTCTCGAGCGAACCTGTTTCAAAAGATACCATACCGCCAAAGCCGGTCTGTTGACGTTTTGCCAATTCGTGCTGTGGATGCGACGCCAATCCGGGGTAATAGACTTTCTGGATCTTTGGATGCTCGGCGAGAAAGTTGGCGACGACACGGCCGTTCTTGTCGTGAGCATCCATTCGAACGGCAAGCGTTTTCGTTCCACGCAAGACCAAGAAAGAATCAAAGGGTGACAGAATCGCACCAATGCCATTCTGGACAAACGCGATCCGTTCGGCATGGGTTTCATCGTTGAGAGCGACAAATCCTCCAACGCTGTCCGAATGCCCGTTGAGGTATTTTGTCGTTGAATGTACAACAATGTCCACGCCGTGATTTATCGGCTGTTGAAAATAAGGTGACATGAACGTGTTATCGCAAACGACTATTGCTCCACGGGCATGAGAGATCTCTGAAACAGCCGCAAGGTCCGTGACTGACATGACCGGATTCGTAGGTGTTTCGACGAAGACCATTTTCGTGTTCGCCTTGAATGTACTTTCCAAAGCCGAAATGTCCGTTGAATCAGCTAGGTCATATTCGATCCCGTAATCAACCAAGATCTTACTAAAAAGTCGATAGGTTCCTCCATATGTGTTGTCACCGAGGATCACATGATCGCCGCCCTTTACAAGTTTTAAAACTGCATCGATCGCAGACATGCCGGACGCGAAGGCAAACCCGAATTTTGCATTCTCAAGAGCTGCGATATTGACTTCCAGAGCGGATCTCGTGGGATTCTTCGTTCGGGCGTACTCGTAACCTTTATGCACACCAAGGCCGTCCTGGGCGTAGGTCGATGTCTGATAGATCGGAACACTTACAGCACCGGTTGCCGAATCTGGTTCATTGCCGGCGTGAATTGCGGTTGTGGAAAAGCCCATAAGACCGTAGTTGTTGGTGACTCAACGATGGAAAATCTTCGTGTATATGCGGCTTAAATCTCGAGAAACCCGCCATTTAACGAAACTTAATGTTAACTTGCACAATTAAAAAAAGCAAACACTTGGCGAAGTGAGAAAATATGAAAATTTCGGTTCGAACCGCAAAGGGTTTCGTGGCCTTTTGTTTATAAGACAAGATTATGATAGTTAGTAATCACGTAAAAGCAAGTTATAATAATTTTATGGATCTGAATCAATTGGAGGTGCTCGTAACCGTTGCACGCGAAAGGAGTTTTTCCCGTGCAGCTGAGGCCCTCGGCCGAACACAGCCTGCCATAAGCCAGGCGATCAGAAGGCTTGAGATTGAGGTCGACGAGGTGCTCTTTGACAGATCGTCAAAAGATGGAACGCTGACTTTTGCCGGCGAGGTTTTGTTGGATTACGCAAAGCAGATGTTGAATCTTCGTACTTCAGCGACATCGGCGATAAGAGAGATGCGAAATCTATACTCAGGGCGACTGACCATTTCTGCCAACGAACATACGGTCTTCTATCTCCTGCCTTTGATCGAGAAATACCAGCGACTCCATCCAAACATAAAGATAGAAGTGCAGCGTGGCGTAGCAAGCCGAATTCCGAAAGAGATCACCGCAAGGGAAGTGGAACTCGGTGTTATTTCATTTAAGCCCAATGATGATTCCATACGTTCATTCTCTGTGATTAGCGACGAGTTGCTATTGATAGTGGCGCCTGGACATCGGTTTTCAACGCATCACGAAGTTTCAGTAAAGGACCTCGGACAGGAAACGTTCATCGCGCACAATGCTCCCTCGCCGTACAGGCAGAAAGTGATCGAAACTTTTGAGAAATATAAGACCCAGCTTCGTATCTCGATCGAGCTCCCTTCACTGGAAGCTATTAAAAGACTGGTGAAAACAGGTATCGGCGTCGCCTTGGTCCCGAAACTCTCAGCGATCGATGACATTACGAATGGAAGCCTTGTTGGCCTTTCGGTCGCGGAAATGAAGCTCGAACGAAGATTGAACATTATTTATCGAAAGAACTCACCGCTTTCGCATGCTGCAAAAGAGTTTGTAGATCTTGCCAGGGGGATACATTCAAAGAATGGCGATAACGATCAGTCTGATAACTATGAACTAGTTTCGTGACAAGCTAACATAGAATGAGCTAGAATCAGCAACAAGTTCATTTACTTATTTTATGCGATCTGGGTCACCCTTGGCTTTCACCTTCGAACGAATTTTGATCGAAGTGGTTGCATTTCCGTACCTCAGGCAGACTAAGTTAAATTTAGGAAAACTCTATGTTTGATCAGTTCACGTTGGGAATTGAAGAAGAATTTCAGATCGTAGATCCAGAAACCCGTGAGTTAAAGTCTCATGTTTCGCAGATCCTTGAAGAGGGAATGCTTCTTTTGGGCGAGAAGATCAAGCCTGAAATGATCCAGTCCATGATAGAGGTTGGGACCGGAGTTTGTGCAAATATTCAAGAGGCAAGGGAGGATATAACAAAGTTAAGGTGTATCATCTCCGGACTTGCCCGAAAGAAGGGAATGGCCATCGTGGCGGCATCCACGCATCCGTTCTCGAAATGGTCAGAACAGGAAATATACGACGGGGACCGTTATAAGCTCCTTGTCGATGAGCTTCAGATGGTTGCCCGAAGCCTTCTAATATTTGGTGTTCACGTTCATGTTGGTGTGCCAGATCTTGAGCGCAGAATACAAATAATGAATGCGGCCCGATATTTCCTGCCTCATATACTTGCAATGACGACATCGTCGCCGTTTTGGCTCGGGTTTAACACGGGCCTTAAATCATACCGATCTGAGGTCTTTAAGAAGTTCCCGCGAACTGAGATTCCGGACCATTTCGAATCATACCAGCAGTATCAGAGCTATCTTGACCTGCTGATAAAAATGAATTGTATCCAGGACGGTTCGAAGATATGGTGGGACGTTCGTCCTCATCACAAGTTCCCGACCATCGAATTTCGCGTTTGCGATATTCCGACCCGGGTAGACGACACGATCGCGGTTGCCGCGCTATTTCAGGCGATCGTTGCCAAGCTCACGATCCTGATCGATAAAAATCTCGGCTTTCGTATTTATCATCGACGGCTGATCCTCGAAAACAAGTGGCGCGCCATCCGGTACGGCCTTGACGGAAATCTGCTCGATCTTGGAAAACAGAAAGAAGTTCCCGTCAAAGACCTTATCCGCGAATTGCTCGAATTCGTAGATGAGGTCGTCGATCCGCTCGATTCTCGAAAAGAGATCGAGCATATTCACACGATGCTCGATCGGGGCACCTCTGCGGACGACCAACTCAAAGTATTTCAGGACACCGGCGGCGATTTCAATGCTGTTGTTGATATGCTGATCCAAAATACGCTTGAGAATGTGCCAGTTGAATGCTTCGAGAATTAGCTTTAACTCAAGATCAATATTTCACTTGAACCACGGCAAGAACTCATAGAATGAGCGACATAGCTTCAAGAATCGACGTGCTCGATCGTTCAAGTTCACTCCTGTTTCGAACTTTCTTACTGCAATTTTAGGAAACCAGTCCCATTTGCACATATTTTATTGTATGGGAATGTTGGGACCGAGAGTGTTAAACAACAGCCAACGTAAATCAAATATGCTTGACACTAAGGAAAGGCTTGTGGTAGTAATTTAAGTGGCCGTTTAGACATTTTCTTCGCTTCTGAACGGTTTTCTTCAATTCACCCTTATCTGCAAGAAATTGCACCGCCGAAATTTCCAATTACCTAAACCTATGAACCGATTAACAATGGTGTTTCGCCAAACCGAGAAGGGCCGTCTCGGACGTTCCGCTGGATTCTCCGTGATCGAACTTCTTATGGTTCTGGCAATTGCGATAATTCTTGCTGCCATCGCACTTCCCAATCTTTATAACTCACGACGGTTATACCAGACGGAAGATCAAGCTCTGCAGCTAATGGACGCACTAAGCGAAACGTCTCAGCTTGCAATGATGCGTCGCCG
>CAZXTS010000169.1:0-6562 GCA_964643745.1 uncultured Chloracidobacterium sp. | reverse complement strand
CCGGAGGTCAATGTATCAAGATCGCGAAATCCGGTCGGCAATCCTGTAAGAGCGTGCGAATCGCGCTTATATAGCTCTTCGATCTTCTTGAAAACCTGTTCCGCGATCGGCTGGATCGGCGAAAAGCCTTCGCGTGCTTTTTGTTCGGCAAGCGAGAATATCATCTGCTCGGCTCGGTCCAGGATCAGCTCGGCATCGTCCTCTTCATCCAGAGCTTCGCTTGTTATCTGATTGCAGGTACGGACAAGCGACCGCATCGTCGATTTTTCCCGAACCACGTTGATGTAGTCGGTCAGGTCGGAAAAATGCGGCAGGCCATAGGTAAGATTTGCTATGGTGGCAACGCCGCCGATCGCTTCGACCGAGCCTTCCTTTTTTAATTCCTCGACGATCAGGATCGGATCGATCTTTTTTGAACTTTCGAACAGCGACATCATCGACGCGAAGATCCGCCGGTGCAGCGGCGAGTAAAAGTCCTCGGGCTTGAGATGTTCGAGCGTCTGTGTGACAAGAGCGTTATCCAAAAGGATCGCACCTAGGATCGCTCGTTCGGAATCTTCGCTGGAAGGCAGCGGGCGTTCGAGATATTGTTCGCGTCGGGCTTCGGGGTATGCGGCCATAAGTTCTATCTAATGAATAAGTTAGAAACGGCGAGAGCTAACGACAAGTGGAAGAAGCCGAAATTTTAAATGCTTGCCGATCCGTTTAGTAGTTCTGATGATACACAGATTACAAAACTGCTACAACGGAACGAAGCTTGATTTTTTACAGGGGTTTTTGAGTTTTCGGCGCAAAAAAATTGCCGCATTCGGCTATCCCAAATGCGGTCAATGATTTGCGAAAATTAGGAAAAATTATTCTTCCGTCGCGACTTCTTCAGCCTCGGCCGCGGGCTCAGCTTCGGGCGTTTCGACAGCTGCCTCGGCAGGTGCTTCTTCCACCGACTTTGCCTTTCGCTGTTTCTTGTCGGCCTTAGCATCGGCTGCCTCGCCGCCCTCGGCAGTGACCGCAACCGGAACTTCAAGAACGACCTCGCGGTGCAGTTTTACCTTTACCGTATAATCGCCTGTTTCCTTGATCGCGTCCTTCATGACGATCCGCTTTCGGTCGATCTCATAGCCCTTCGCCTGAAATGCTTCGGCGACGTCCATCGAAGTAACCGAACCAAAAAGCGTTCCGCCTTCGCCGGCCTTCCGCTCAAATGTAAGCGAGATGGAACTCATCTGCTCTTTCTGTGCCTCGGCTGTGGAACGGTCTTCTGCAGCTTTCTTCAAAAGTGCTGCGCGTTCCTGTTCGATCTGCTTTACGTTGCCCTTTGTCGCCAGCGAAGCCAGGCCCTGCGGAAGCAAATAGTTTCGCGCAAAGCCGGCACGGACCTTTACGATCTCGCCGCGGCCGCCCAGGCTCTCAATATCTTCTCTTAAAAGTATGGTTGTTGTTGCCATTTTAATTACCTCCCGGGACTATTCCGAAACAAATGGCAAAAGCGCCATCGCCCGTGCCCGCTTGATCGCCTGAGCGATTCGCCGCTGGTCTTTTGCGGTGATGCCTGATATGCGCCTTGGCATGATCTTTCCGCGTTCCGGAATGAACTGCCGCAGGTAATCAACATCCTTCCAATCAATATAGTCGGGGATCACCTGACGCGGCCGCCTTCGCTGATAGCGGCGCGGCATCTTATCACCAAAATTATCGTCACCAAATTCCCTTTCGACAGGGGCTTCCGTATCCTTTTCTGCCATAATTTCCTCCGACTAAATAGCTGCTTCCTCCGCCGGGGCCGACGATTCTTCAGTATTGCGAAAACGCGAACGGGTCGCCGCACGCTTTTCACGCTTTGCCCTGATCTTGTCCGCTTTCTTTCGGTCTTCGTCAACGCGAACCGTCATATAGCGGATGATCATATCGTTGACGCGCATTCGGCGCTCAAGCTCTGCGATCTCCTGGCCGCTGCCTTCGATCTCAAAAAGAACGTAATATCCTTCCGTTTTCTTTTCGATCGGATATGCCAATGTCCGGATGCCGACATCGTCCATCCGAACAACGGTGCCGCCCTCTTTTTCGATCAGCATTCCGACCGCTTCATTCAATTTCACGACCCGGTCCTGTGCGGTTTCCGGATCGACGATGTACATCACTTCGTATGTTCTATTTGCCAAGTCCTTTTCCTCCTTTTGGCTTTCGAGCCTCGGCAAGCATGCCGAAGCAAGAAGGTACTTCCCTTTTCTGTCAATTAAACTCTGCCATTGCCCGCTCGGTCCCGTCTGTTATAACGGACCGAACCGCGTCGGCACTTCTTTTCAAAATATCCTCAAGTTCCCCGGCTTCGCTCTTTGAAAAATTCTGAAGAACGAAATCCTTTGTATTCGCGACCGGATGTTCCGGCAAAATGCCTATTCGCAATCTCGCGAACTCGATGGACCCAGTCATCTCAATTATCGAGCGAAGGCCGTTGTGCCCGCCGTGCGACCCCTTTGGCCTGATCCTGATCGTTCCAAACGGCAATGCAAGATCGTCTGAAATTACGAGCAGCTTGGCGATCGAGCGATCCGCTTTTCGCAAAAGGCAACTTACCGCCTCGCCGCTCAGGTTCATATAGGTCTGCGGCTTGGCCAGTTCAACGGTCTCTTGACCGATCAAAACCCTGCCAACGAGCGACCTGCATTCGTCGCGTTTGACCTTGACGTCCGCTTCGGCCGCGATCCGGTCAACGACCATAAAGCCGAGATTGTGCCGCGTTCTTTCATATTGCAAACCCGGATTACCGAGCCCGACAATAAGCCAATTATGCGAATCGCGGTCAACTTCTGACATTTTCGTCAACTGTTCGCACGAGCAAACTTTAAAGAACTATTCGCCGCCTTCTTTATCAGCAGGAGCATCGCCCTCGGCCGGTGTTTCACCGACAACTTCAGGTTCTGCACCTTCCTCGACCTGCGGTTCAAGATCAGCTTCCTTGATAACGATGATCGATGCGACCATGGTTTCCGGTGCGTCCATGATCTCCATTCCTTCACCGACCTTAAGATCAGACACATGGATCGGATGTTCCGCGGTCAGCGGAGTAAGATCGACCTCGACCGATTCCGGTGTGTTCTTTGGTTCGCATAGGATCTTAACTTCACGCATCGCATGCGACACGACGGCCCCTTCTTCGAGGTCCGCTTCCGGTTCGCCTACGAAGTTTAGCTGCACCGTCATTTCGATCTTTTCGCCCTTTGCAAAGCGGCGAAGATCGGCATGGATCAAACGTCCCCGGATCGGGTCCACTTGGCGATCCTGAAAGATCACATCGTGAACGCCGTCGCCCTCGATATCCAGCGAGAACACCGTGTTAACCCCGCTATCCGAGCGAATGATCGACGCAAGATCGCTTAGCTTTGCCGAGGCAGGTACCGATTCGGTGCCGCCGCCGTACACGACAACCGGAATTCTTCCTTCCGTTCGCAGCCGCCGATTGACACCCTTTCCGCCGAACTCTTTCTTCTCGGCTTTTACAACAAATTTTTCAGCCATATATTTATCTCTCATCCGCCATAAGACGGGAACCAAAAACTATATGAACAGCGATGAAACGCTCGTCTCGTCATGGATCGATTTGATCGCCGAAGCGAGCAGTTTCCCAACGCTTAATATTTCGATCTTCCCGCCTTCCAAAAGCGGTAGACCGTTCTGCTCGACCGGGATCGTGTTGGTAACGATCACCTTTTTCAAATACGAATTGGTTATGTTATCAACTGCCTTGCCCGACAACACAGCATGCGTAAAGCAGGCATAAACCTCATTGGCTCCCGCTTCGTGCAATGCCTTGGCTACCTTACAGATCGTGCCGCCGGTGTCGCACATATCATCGACTATCAAACAATTTTTACCCTCGACATCGCCGACGATATTCATCACGTCAGCTTCATTCGCACGTTCCCGACGCTTATCACAAAGGGCCAAGCCTGCGTCCAACCGTTTGGCGTACGCTCTGGCACGCTCAGCTCCACCTGTGTCAGGTGCCACAACTATCAGATTCTCGATCGGGTTGTTCTTGAAATAATCAACAACGATCGGAGCTGCATATAAGTGATCGACAGGAATGTCAAAGAATCCCTGGATTTGAGCCGCGTGCAGGTCGATCGTCAATATCCGTCCCGCACCAGCTTTGGTTATCAGGTTCGCGACCAGCTTTGCCGAGATCGGAACTCGCGGCCTATCCTTTTTGTCCGAACGTGCGTAACCAAAATACGGGATGACCGCAGTAACCCTTTCTGCCGAGGCCCTGACGAACGTGTCGATCATTATCAACAACTCCATCAGGTTCTGATCGGTCGGCGGGCACGTTGGCTGAACGATAAAAACGTCGCTGCCGCGAACATTTTCGCCGATCTGAAAATTAAACTCGCCGTCAGAGAATCTGTCCGTCGCAGCCTTGCCAAGATCGACCGAAAGATGGCCGGCGATCTCTTCGGCAAGTGCACGGTGGGCATTGCCCGAAAAGATCTTGATATTTCCCGTTACGCTCATACTGTCGAACTCAGACTGACAAACAAAAAGCGGTCGATCAATAAACAGATCAACCGCTTCGAATAAGTTAGTGGCTGGGGCGGAAGGGATCGAACCTACGAATGCCGGATCCAAAACCCGGTGCCTTACCACTTGGCGACGCCCCAAAAGACGTATCTTAGAAACTTATTGGAAACGGCCTATAACACCTGTTCAAGTGCTTCGCGATACTGTGTTCGCGAGATGGCCGCTACGGCAAAACTTCGCCAGTTGGGCTCATTCCCAAGGGCTTTCAATGCTGTTTGCCGTGTCTCTTCGTTTTCAAAAGAACCGTAAACCGTTGCTCCGCTGCCGCTCATTGCCGCTCTCGAAGCTCCGAGTTCAAGCAGTCTCTGCTTCGCCCTTCCGATCTCCGGATGAGCCTCGAATACCGGCTCTTCAAAGTCGTTCGTAAGGTCAAGCGATCGGATATCCGCATTCCCAGCCCTAAAACGACAATTGAGAAGAATACTTTCCGCAAGCGGAGTTGTCAAGTTTTCACGCCCCAGAGATCTGAACGCTTCTGCCGTAGAAACTCTTACATTTGGCGTCACCAGAACTAGCTGCGGCAAGCCGGCATCGGGCAGATCTTCCAATTCCGTCCCGCGTCCGGTTCCGAGCGATGTTCCGCCATATAGAAAGAATGGAACGTCCGAACCAAGCTCCGTACCAATAGAATGCAGTTCTTCGATAGGTAATCCCAATTCCCACTGACTATTGAACCCGAGCAGTGCAACTGCCGCGTTAGAAGAACCGCCGCCGAGTCCTCCGGGTGAAGGTATTCGCTTTTCAAGATGGACCGCCGCACCGCGTGTCACACCTGTTAGCTCCAACAGCTTGCGTCCTGCCCTGATGATCAGATTTCGTTCATCCACCGGAAGATGCGGAACGCTAATAGAAAGCGATAACTCATCCGCTTCCTGAAAAGTAAGCGTGTCGTGCAGCGAGATCGTCTGAAAGATCGTGCACAGCTCGTGAAAGCCATCGGGCCGTTTCCCGAGAACACGAAGCCCCAGATTTATCTTTGCAAACGATGGCAATATCACGTTAAAAGAATAGCCTGTATTCATTCAAAGAAAAAAGCACGCCGTTTCAGCGTGCTTCGTTCTTCTAACTAACAGAAAGCGTGTTAGACGCCTGTTATAAAAACTTGTGTGAAATAGTAGGCTCCGTCCTGCCCGACCGCAACCCCGATAGCGGAACGCTGCCAACTGTTACTCAACATATTCCGACGATGAGATGGAGATGCAAGCCATTTTTCGATAGCCAGCGAAGCAGGATCATTGTGGCCCTTTAGAAAAGCGATGTTCTCAGCGATAGCACTCCAACGGGTAAGCCCGAGCTGTTCCGCACGTGCATCGACGGTCGAACCGTCCGGTCCGCGATGGCTAAAGAATTTCTCGTTCGCCATATTCCGCGAATGGAGCCGTGCGACCTTGGCAACGGATTCATCCCAAACAAGCGGCGTCAGTCCCCGCGATATTCGCTCTCGGTTAAGGATCTCGAAAGTGGAACGCTCCAGGCTAAAGTTCCCGTCACGGACGACCATCGGGCTGGAAGACGCGATCTTTGGCAGCGAAACGCTTTTCGCTCGTCCGCCGGCGCCGATCTCAGCGACGAGGATAGGCTGCGGCTTTTTCTGTGCAAATGCAGAACCGCAAATGGAGATGGTCAGTATTATTAATAGAAAGAAGTGCTTTTTCACTAAACAACCTCACTTCGGCGGCCGGACGATCTTTCGATTCCTGGCTTTGCGTTCCCGATCAATGTCGGAATTGCCTTTTCGGATAAGGTGCCCGCTTATTTCTAAGCGGTCATTTTGTCGGTGTTGTCTATATATAAATATAGAGACACCGTTTAAATGAAAGGGGGAAAACTGCCTTAGTTCCTGAAAATTAGGAGAGAATGCTGAAAAACAGCATCTTGGGGTAACCTAATAATATGATGAACACCGCAGACCATGCAAGAAACTTTTAATCAAACAGTTTAGGGTGATTAGGCCTGTTTAGATGTTTGGGGTATTTATGTTTAA
>CAZXTS010000168.1:4136-6573 GCA_964643745.1 uncultured Chloracidobacterium sp. | reverse complement strand
TTTTTTGAGGGCGACATGGCAACGTTTCTGCCGATCGTTCTTTCGGGCACAGTAAAAATGGTCAAATTTCCGGAACCCGGAAAAGAGGTCATTCTCGGGTGGTTTCACGCAGGACAGGCTTTTGCGATTCCGCCTGCGATGGATGGAAAGAGATTTCCCGCCACGGCGATCGCCACGGATAACAGCGAACTACTGCTCATACCACGTGACATATTTTTGGAGTTAATGCGATCTTCGGCAGAGTTTTCCTCGGCTATCACAGGCAGTATGTGCGGGATCTTGCGTCATCAGGTCGGGACAATTCAAATACTCGCCACGCCATCCGCCGAACAGCGCATAGCGGCAGCCCTGCTTCGTCTCGCCGGCGAAGATATCGGTGAATTGCCGATCGAGATAGCCTATCGCCGAAAGGACATCGCCGAAATGACGGGCCTTTCTCTAGAGACAACGATCCGCGCTGTTAGGAGATTGGCTAGGAAAGACTGTCTAACCATCGTCGGTGGCCGTATTATTCTCGAGTCAACAACCCCACTGCGGAATCTGGTTCGTTGAATTCCATTCTTTTTTCCCAGGCCTTTTTCTAAGATGATCCAAATCATATTTTGGCACCGGTATTCGGGTTAATATTTGATACAGACATTTTTAACGTAACCGTTATGAAACTTAGGATCTTAGGCAACTCGATTCGATTCCGGCTAGGTAAGGCTGAAGTTGAGAGCTTTGGAAGGGACGGATCAATACAGGAAACCGTCAGATTTGGCGGTTTGCCGGAAAACGATCTCCGATACACGCTTCAAAAGATCGACGACAGCTCGTTCGCCGGCTCTTTTTCGAACGGCAATATCGTCATCGGCATTCCTCGGTCCGTCGCCGATTCTTGGGTCAGTAACGAGGAGGTCAGTATCTCCGGTCAACAAAAACTGGATGAATCCACTAACTTGAAATTTCTTATTGAGAAGGATTTCGTATGCCTCAATGCCCACAACGACGAGGATCAAACCGACCGCTTCCCACATCCAAATGGGCCCGATGCGTGTTGAGCGGAGAACTCCGCCAACATGATCGAGATCATGTTTTCGGCCTTCCATTCGATCTAATCTTGAATGTGATGATTACAGCTGGAGGATGAAAACATGTTCAATGTGCAAGGTAAGACAGTTCGCGAAATAGCTCTTGAATCGCCTCTTACGACTCGTGTCTTTGAAGAGTATAAGATCGACTATTGCTGCCACGGAGATACGCCGTTTGACGAAGCGTGTCGTAGCGCCGGAGTTCTGCCTGAGGAGGTCAACGGAAAGATCAGCGACGTTTTGAACTCGTCAGACGGAACTGAGGGCGAATCTCTGTCAGATCTATCGCTAAGCGATCTAATAGACCACATCCTGGACAAACATCACGTTTATACGCGAGAGGAGATCGCTCATTTAACTCCGCTGATGGCCAAAGTCGCCACCCGGCATGGCGATCACCACAAATATCTGTTGGAACTGAAAGATCTGTTTGAGGCAGTCTGCAACGATCTTGAGCCGCATATGCAGAAGGAAGAACGGGTACTATTCCCCTATATTCTTGATCTTGAACACCGTCATTCGAGCAACCAGACGCCCGTATTTCCGCCTTTTGGAACGGTACAGCATCCGATCAGGATGATGGAAGCTGAACACGAAGAAGTCGGTGACCTGCTTTCAGAAATGCGCCAGATAACAAACGATTACGAACTGCCCGACGGAGCGTGCCCAAGCTTTACCGCGTTATATCACAGACTGGCAGAATTTGAACGCGATCTTCACCAGCATATCCATTTGGAAAACAACCTTTTATTCCCGAGGGCGCTCGATCTTGAACGAAAGGCATTCGGCTGAAGCAAGGTGTTGACCGCCATGGTTTCGTATGACGACTAGTGCCCCCGTTCGTGATCGCACCACGGGGGTTTTGGATTGTTATGAAACCAACGATGTACGCTTGACATAGTTCGGACTCCTAACTATTGTTAAGAGTGACAATTTCGTCAAAACCAGAATAGGAGTTAAAAAGATGAGTAAATCAGTTTTCTATCATGCCGGTTGTCCCGTTTGCGTCAGTGCCGAGCAGGACGTTATCGATCTTATCGGAGCCGATAATGTCGAGGTCGTTCACTTTGGCAACGATATGTCGAGATTCGACGAAGCGGAGAGCGCGGGTGTTAAGTCGGTACCGGCATTAATTACGCCAAACGGAAACGTGCTGCATATAAACTTTGGAGCATCGATGGCAGATGTCAAGGGATAAGCGGCTTGCCTCGCAAAGTTGGCATGGTCGGCTTTGCGGGGCAATTTATTTCTAGCGAGAGCGGAGAAAAAACGACATGCAAGTAGCGGTTTGGGATACATACGTTACAAAAAAGGACGGAAGCATTATGCATTTTGACATAATCGCTCCGGCTGAAATTAAAGACAGC
>CAZXTS010000168.1:0-4036 GCA_964643745.1 uncultured Chloracidobacterium sp. | reverse complement strand
GGACGGAAGCATTATGCATTTTGACATAATCGCTCCGGCTGAAATTAAAGACAGCGCCGTGATCTACGATTATGGTTTGGAATATTTGAAAGAAAAAGGACAGGAAGGTCAGCCCTTAACCTCCGAGGAGTGCAGGTTCTGCCACGTGGAATCGGTCAGACCGCCGTGGGAAGAGAGTATAAACGACAAAGGCTACTTTATTCTCGAAATGGAAAATTGCGGCTAGATGAGCCTGATCTTGAAATGAAAAAGTCGTCTTTCGATCTAGACCATCAAAACACAAGCGTTGAAAGCAAGATAGTCGCTTCGCTTGAGAGAATATCGCAGGCGTTTCGAGTTCTGCTGTGGAATGAAAGTAAAGAGTTTTCCTTGAGCCCGATTCAGGTACAGGTACTGATATTTCTACTTCATCACTCGGACGAAAAAAGAAAGGTCAGTTACCTGGCCGATGAATTTAATCTAACCAAGGCGACGATCAGCGATTGCGTCAAAACGCTCGAACAAAAACAACTCATCAATAAAGAATACGAACCGGACGACACCAGAAGTTTCGTTATCCATCTAAGCGCAAAAGGCGCAGGGGTCGCAAAGAAGGCCTCATTTTTCGCCACCCAGATTCAAATTCCAATTGACAGGCAAAATTCGTCTGATAAAGAAAAGCTCCTTTTGAGTTTGCTGGGCATTATTCATCATTTGAACAAGACCGGCGTTATTACCATTCAAAGAATGTGCTTAACCTGCCAATATTACAGTTCGGACAAAGGGCATTTTTGCCAGCTTCTAAATCAGAAACTTGCAAGGCATGAATTGCGTGTTGACTGTCCGGAACACTCCCTCAAACACGCTGCGTAGCCACCGTCCGGCGGCGGTTCAATAACTCTAATAGTTCATCCGCGCGTTTCTCTTGCTTGTCGGGCTCTCGCTCGACATGCCTCGCCCTCGCAACCATTCGAACCTGATTCAATAATCTTGGTTTATCAGCCATATCTGATATCGTGTTTGCGTTATTTCAAAAGCTTTCCGCATATAAACTGCTTATGCAGAAAGTTTTCTGTATAACAAACTATAATTGCTGATTGAGCAGAAAATGCCATTCCGCTCAATCATAAGTTAGCACGACTGAGTAACACCCAGCGCCTTCAACAGCGTCCGCAACTCATCCGCCGTTTCTGGTCCTGCGATGTGATTCCCAAAAAACATCCCTTCCGGCCCGCTATCCCACAAGATTACCTGGAGCAATCCAGTATCACGCTCGACTTCCCATGTCTCGCAATCCAAATCGAAACCAAGTTCTGCCAACAAATTTGCATCAATAATAATTGTAAACCTCCCCGACACCATCCTGTATAATTTGGACATAAAGCCATGTTCGATTTTTATAAACTATTTGGCCTGTTCACAATCATTTTTGCATTCTTTTTTATAATCGTTTTGGGTACAGATAATGTTCCACCTTATGTTATTTATATTGGATTTCCCTACGCATTTATACTTTTTTTTCACAAAAGATTGGAATTTTTAGCAGACAAGGTAAAAAATCCTCTTCTCTGGTTTGGTTTTCTGGTTTTTTCGGGTGGGATGTTGATAGAGTTTCTTGCCTATAAAACTAGTGGCTATTTGGTAGCTCAGGGACAAAATCCGGTAGTATTTTGTCCCGACAGTCTTGGCTGTGATCTGTTGCTTTTTGGTATTCCACACTACGCTTTAATCGTCTACGGCTTTGTATGGACACTTAAACGTTACGATTTTTCCGTATTTGAATTTGGACTCGCTATCTTTTTATTTTGGGCAGTTGCTGTAGATGAGTTTTCTCACTTTATTGGTCTCTTTGTTCGTGGAATTCCAGGAATTATAGGATTTGTTCAAGCGGGACTGCTCTTGGTTTTTGCCTTTCATGGACCGTACATAATATTTGAAAAGAGAATACGAGAAATGTTACCCGAGAGAAGTACTTCGATAAAAAAATACGTGCCTATGATTCTGTTTCAAGGTGCATCAATACTTTTGGTCTTTATTATTGCAATTATTCGTCATTTGTTTAACTAAGCAGAAAACCAATTTGGGGAAGAATTGGGGTCAGAAGAATCGGGGTCAGGCCTTCGATATTACGATTCTTTGACTCCGTTATGGCAAATATACTGCACTTTTCGGCATTATGGCTAGAAAACCGAGGATTGAGCGGGAGGGTGGGCTGTGTCATTTGATCACGCGTGGGGGCGATCGGCGGGGTGTATTCGGAGAACGGCATTCTGGGGAGCGAGGAGTTTGTAGACCGGATGACCCATCGGATCGGCGAGTTCGGTACGAGGGCCGCTGCTCCCCCGCCGAAAGACTAAAGTGGAATCGATCGACGTGAATTTCGAAGCTCTGCTGGACGCGGTCGAAGCCGTTTGTGACATCCCCGAAGACGAATTCTGCGGCACAGCAAAAGGTGCGAAAAAGGTGTTTGCCAAGGAAGCCCTGATCGTCGTCGCCCGCGGGCTCGGAGCCAGCGTCACCCAGATCTCGCACGTCACCGGCCTCACCTCAGCCAGCATCAGCCGCCGCCACGACATCGCCCGCCAGAAATTGGGCCAGCACCCCGAAATGACCTCCGCGATCTATTTGATCCGCGAAAAATATGTCGCTGGTATCAGTCATCCCAGATCGTAATATCTAACGCCCGACCCCGATTCAGTTTCACCGGCTCGAGCGTTCATGATGGGGATTCGACGTGAACGAAAACACACCATTTCTGTTGTTCGGGTCCTCGCCATCATCATAACGATACCGCGTTTGAACCTTTATCCCGTGCTGTTCGTTGTATGGGCTTTGCGTAGAGGAATCCTCCAGCGTCCTGCACAAGGGAATGTTTTGGAATCAATTTGCGGAAAATCATTTATCAGTTTTGTGGTTTTTTTAGAAGCTTGAAAGAATTGATGATGGCCTCGGCGAGTTCTCGGTCTTCGGGCGTCCGCGAGTTTATAAATATTGTTGCCGCGTAGCCATCTACGTCGTCCGAAATAAAATATTTTGCCCCAAATTCATATCGCAACTCTTTAAGATCGTTTTCGAAAGACCAGATCGTCGTAAAGACTCCATCCGGAAAATCCTTGCGCTTTTTGAACGTAGGTCTGGTTTGTGCATATCCTCCCTCGTTTGGTGCATGTGAGCTAAGAATTACCTCCAAGGAGATGTCTTCCTCACGATGACGCCATCTGGTCGAAGGAAATCCCCTTCTTCCCACAATATTCTGCATATCAAACCTGTCCGGCACACAAACGGAGATCAGAATGAGATCCACCCGTTTGAACTTCAATTCCAGCAGCGAGCTTTTTACTTTAGCCGGCTCGCCATCGACGTCTGGAAAGCACGAGGGATCGGTCGTTTGAGCTTGTATTGTCGCAGTGCTCCCAATAACGAGACCTAGCAATATGAAGAATCTAAGATATAACATCAGACGTGACACTGGTTCGTTGGACACGAAAAATTTGACACTACCGAACGTTTTAGCTAGATCAAATTACTCTATACTATTTCATGTCCCTTAAATTGAATCCTGACCAAAGTATTTTTCTTGCCTTGAAGGTAAAAGAACTTCTTATTAGGAGAGTTTTATACTTTTTCGGTTCTGAAAAGCAACGAGTTTCACCAATATCCCAAAAGTAAGCTGTATTTTCGCCCCGTCTACCCGCGAACTTTAAATCACAACGGATTCCTTCAAAATCTTCTACTGCTATTTGCGGTAGAAAAACTTCTCCATTAGGTGATCTAATTCCTCTATTCTTTCCCACAAGAATAAAATAGGGCGAATTCACAACAATAGAAATATAATTAATTTCTTTACGAGGGAAGCTCATATTTGTCAGATCAATTTCTTCCCACTGGCTGCTTATTTCGACGTTTTCGGCTAGTGTGATGTCGTTAATATCGTTTTTCACTGAACCTGTACTACTTCCTAAACCAGCTGCCATGTCCACAAAAAACATAAACGTAATTATAAAAAGTACCCCCTCTACAAGAACGAAATACATCTTCCATTTGTAAATGAAATTGG
>CAZXTS010000167.1:4998-6595 GCA_964643745.1 uncultured Chloracidobacterium sp. | reverse complement strand
GATCCGGCAAATAAATAGATCCGCGCTAATCCGTGTCGATCCGTTGTTTCCGAAACCGTCTTAACGGAAACGCCGCAAAATACCCGATCCCCGAAGGCCTGTACCAAATGCTCTTGGCGGCCGTTCGAAAAAAATCTCCGTATTGCCCGGCGCGAAAATAAGAACCAGCCAGAACCCGGTTATAGTTTCCCAAGGCTCGCCGCCGCAACCGGAGCACATCGCCACCCACGGCAAATGCTTTTTCGTAGAAAAGCCCCATGCCGCGTTCCATGTCGCCGACGTTGCGATGGGCTGCCGCACCGTGGCTGCGATAATTCACAAGCGGCTCACGCACCCCAAAATAGCAAATGTAAAGAGTTCGAGCCATTACAAATTCGGAGATTTAGAAAATGCACCGTTACCTAGCATTATTTTAGTTTCGCGGAACGAGATGAATCTCAAACCTCTCCCGCATGACTGTCGGCGATGCAAACTATGCATCCATTCCGATGATGAACGCTTCTGATCGTCCAACCGTTCCTCACCAGCTGCTCGCCTAGCGTCTCCGAAGTATACTCTCGAACATGATCCCCATCAGAGAAGAAACCGACTCCCATCTCAAGCCTTACTCGATTAAGCGAATCTGCATTGAAGTCAGGAACCTCGATCAGCAACGTCTTCGCGACGCCCTGTAGCTTGACAAGAAAATCGTCCACCTCCTCGATGTGTTCGATCACATGAGAAAGAATTCCGAAGTCGTATTTCTCCGCCGGAAGATCAGAAGTTACGTCACCGACAATGAATTTGACATTTGAATTGCTTGAATTCTCTTTAGCTTGAAGTATCAGCTTTTCATCAAAATCAACACCGACGACAGATCGGCAGTATTTGCCCGCAATATTTGACCAGCGCCCGATACCACAGCCGATATCTACAACCGTCGATTCGGGCGAGAGCACTTCTTTCAGAAGATCTTCGTTAATCCCCTTAGTGACAAGATGGAAGTTCTCGGCAAAAACTACCCCGGAAGATTCGAAAGCAAGGCGACCCAAAATTCTATGCAGATTCAGAAGCAGCCGGAGTTCTTTCTCCGGTCCAAGGATCGAGCCGACCAACCGACGCAACCGATACGCAGACGAAGCCAAGAGCGATCTATCCTTATCTCGTGAAAAAGCTAGTGCTTCTTCAGCAGGTAATTTTGAAAGACTGTTCATAGGTTGCGACGCACCGCCCTCGCTGGGAACTTGATAAAATACCCTATCGAACGCGGATCGTTAAAGAAACACAATAGCGCCGTTCGAACGAAGCATACATAATTTCCCGACCTAAAATAGGAACCCGATAACATCCGGTACAGGCTCCCATAAGCTTGACCGGCGTTTAGACCATCATTAAAGGTAATCCGAGCAAACGCTTTCGCATAGGCCGAAACCATTTCGCTCTCCATCCTCCGGATATTGGAGTGCATGTTCGAGCCGTGTAACCGGTACTTCAAAAGCGGTTCACCGATGAAGCCAACGGAAAAAGCGGAGCTGATGCGAAAATAAAGATCCCAGTCCGCCGAAGTCGAAAGTGATTCATCAAATTCCCCTACCTCATCAAAAACCTGTCGCGGAAT
>CAZXTS010000167.1:0-4988 GCA_964643745.1 uncultured Chloracidobacterium sp. | reverse complement strand
ACTGCCCTTTCAAACATCATCAGTTCACTTGCAACGGCGCCTTCCATTCCGTTCAAATGGGTAGCCAGTTCTTCTCCGGTGGGGTTTATATCGATCACACCGACGTGTACAAGACCCATGTCACTTTCGGATGCAAACTTCTTGACCTGCTTTTCGATCTTCTCAGGCAGCCAAATATCATCGGCGTCGAGGAATGCTATATATTCACCCTTAGATTCGGCTACGCCGCGGTTCCGTGCCGCAGCTACTCCTGAATTCTGCTGCTCCACTATCTTGACGCGGTCGCGGTATTGCTCCAGAACTTCGGGCGAGTTGTCCGTTGACCCATCATCCACGACAATCACCTCGATGTTCGGATACGTTTGGGCAAGGGCGCTTTCCACAGCCTCGCCGACATATCGAGCATAGTTGTAGTTCGGGATTATGACACTGACCAAAGGCTTCATTTTTTTCTGCAGACAACGACCTGCACCGGCGCCGAGTCAATCGTTCGTTCTGAGAACGCATAATCAGCCTCGGTCGGATAAAAAGGCTTCTTCCATAATAGTTCGCTTAGCCGCTCTCGGGCCGAGAGCGGCAGTTTGTTCATTACCTTCCAGCCAAAAAGCCTTGCCTGGATCCCGAAGTTGGGCGGAAGTCGCTCTTGATCGATATAGAACGGTGATATACCATCCCCGATATCGAGCGTTTGACCGAGCTGGGCCTCGATAGAAAATGAACGTTCGACCTCTTCTCTTAACTCTTCAGGCGTGTATTCGTGAATATGAAATGGGTTTGTTGGTTTGCCGTTGGTCGGCTGCGTGTATTTGGCGTTGGGAGTTGATAACAATAGAACTCCATCATCTATCAATACACGTTCGAGCTCGCTCAAGAATCCGACACGTTCATCGAGATGCTCAATAGTTTCAAACGAAGTAATAACGTCAAAGCTTCCGTCTGCAAAGGGAAGGCCCAAGCCATTGCCTAGTAGAACTGAAGAGTTGTCGGAACATTCAGAGATCGCTTGCCGAGCGGCTTCCGGGTCAACATCAACTCCCCAAACGAAAGCGGCCGTCGTCTGCAGCAGCCCAATTCCGTAGCCGGTTCCACATGCGATATCGAGAACTCTTTTGCCTTCGATATGATCGAGAGCAAAGCGATATCTAGCCGCGTGCTCGCCCCAGTATGGAGAAAGCCGCCCGGCATCGATCACATTCGCACCTTGAAATCTTTCAGATACCGCCATCAGAACTATTCTCGACTAAGTTCGCGTAAATCTTTGCATATTCGCCTGCGATCCTATTTGCATCCATGTAGTTTAGAATATATGCACGCCCGTCCCGCGCTCTGTCCTGAGCCTCGTTCAGCTTTTCAATTGTATCCTTCAATGCGATCCGAATACTCTTCGATTCACCGGGCTGAACGAGATATCCATACTTTCCATCCCCAAGCGTATCGGCGGCACCACTGATATCGGTAGCAATTATCGGCTTTCCCAACATTAACGATTCTATTAGACTTTGCGAGAGGGCATCTTCTAGTGATGGATGAACCACGATGTCAGAAGCTGCGATGATTTCCAGAACATCATCTCGCCAGCCTAAGAATACGATATTCTGAGAAATCCCAAGGCGGTCTGCCAGTCGTTCTAGTTCGATTCGATGATCTCCGCCACCAACCAAGTACAGCTTTACGTTGAGGCCTTCATTAACCAACACAGATAACGCCTCAAACAAATATCTATGCCCTTTTCGGTGAAATAACCGCGAAACACAAACCAGAGATATCTGCTCGTTCATCCCCAGTTCGGCTCTCTTTTCGGCAGTGACGGCACTCGAAATGATGTCGAATCGGTTCGTGGTCTGGGGGTAAGGCAAGAGAGAGACTTTATGGGACGGTGTTCCCTCCCATTCCAAGATGCAGTCTCGAACCATCCGCGACGGCGCAATTATGTGATCAGCGCGGCGATTGTTGCCCTTTTCAAGACGAAGGTAAAGACTTCGCTTTAACATTGAGTCAATAACGTGCACTGCGTCCGAATGATGTCTAGTAAGAACGGTTTTAACCTTCTGCCGCTTGGCCGCCAGAAGACCTATTGTCGTTGGCATGAAGAGATGGGTGTGCACAATATCTGGCTTCTCAATCGAGATGATTTTCTTGACCTCATAATATCGTCGCCAGCTACGCAACTTGGTGCATTTCCCTATTGAATAAACCCGCAACCCCCTCCGTTCCATTGTTCGTGAGAAGTCACAAGGACCAGCAAAATTCACAAAGACATGTTCAATCGAGTACTGTTCTGTAAATTCAACGAGGTTCGAAAAGTAGTGCGCTTCCTTTTCAACTTCAAGTACATGTATCACCTTAATTGGTTTCATTTCTTGTGAGCAATTGTAAGATGGTTGAAAGCGAGTAGAGATTGAGGTAATAGCACTTCGAACAATCCACCAATAGCGTTAATGATAAACACGATCAAAAGTAATAACGGCCTGAGCAAAAGGCCGATCGGATATAATGGCTTACTCCAAATGAATGCACCGAACCAATACATATTCAGGTTCAATGCCAATGTCACGGCTGTGCCTGACAATGGTTCGATCTTCTGCACCTCAAGACCGTGCCGTTCCATTATCGTCGCGACGCCCTTCGGGCTGTATCGGAAAAAGTCGTATTCGTCATGAACCGGAAACGCAAACGGTGCAGTCGTGATCACGATGCCGCCCGGAGCAAGAACACGGGCAAATTCGGCAATCGTCCCTTCCGGATCGGGAACATGTTCGAGCACTTCAGTGCAAAGGATCGTATCTATCGTGCCATCTGCAATTGGGAGAGCCGCCGCATCTCCGCATAGATCGGCAAGGTTACCGCGATACCCGCTTTCGGGCGAATACTCTAGACCGAGATAGGTCGTTGTGTGCGGACCAAAAAGATGGCGATACGGCTTTGTTCCGCAGCCGACGTCCAGCAATCGGCCCGATGCCATCTTTGCACTCGCAGCAATCGCGCGGTCGATGCGTACACGGCACCAATAACCAGCGTGGAACGGCGTCCGTGAAAGATACTCATCCGTCCAAACCACGTCTCGTTGCTGGAACTCACGAGAAATTTTAACCAATCGATTCATTTAGATTATTTCCTGCGGCACACGTACATCATCATATTGGCAACCGACCAGCGCATCAGCTTAACGCCTACTCCTAACACAGGCACAGATGAGTCTTCGCGAACCACAAGCCTTTTTACTAACGACGCGGGCCGGTCCTTGACCAATTGGCCAATATCGAGTTCAACAGGTTCTTCACGTTGGACCGTTTCGGATCGTGGTGCCAGTTCGCCACCGTTTCGCTGCATAAAGGGAAGCTCCGTAAGCCCCCATAGCACCGCATAGCCCTGCTTTTCCAAAACCCCTAACCCTGCCTCCTCAAGCATATTCTGAAATTCCGGCGGCCGATAAGCATATTGGAAAAACGTCCGGTCGGGGATTGTATTGACATCATCAACTTGTGATCTACTTACCTTTCGCCATTCCCCTTTTCTGAACGGCGTCAAACATCGACGGAGAGGGCTATAATAGGGAACGCTGATAAGCAACACCCCGTCATCTTTCAAAACACGGTGAGCTTCTTTCAATGACGGAGCCGCTCCGCTTTCAAAATGCTCAACAACGCCACCTGAGTAATAAAGATCAAACGTACGATCAGCAAAAGGGAGTTTTGACACGTCGCCGCCGCAGAGCTTCAGCTTTGGTTGTCTTGTGTGAAGCGTCTTAAGCGCCCGTTGTGCAAAATCGAGACCAATTACGTTGTAGCCACGTTCGGCGTAATAGGCAATATAATTCCCCATTCCACAGCCGCCTTCTAACATCAACGAATCAGGGCGAAGATATTTTTCGAACAGCGGCCGCAAAGGATCGTTCGCCATGAATCGAACCGATTCTTCAAACTGGGCCGCATCCCAATTTTCCTCCCAAAAATCTGGCGTATTACCGCTATGAGAGCTATGCTCTTGGTACATTTTCAGCATAGGTACGTTGCAAAAACGAAATATAACAAACCCAGTCCTGGGTCATCTTGCAAAATGCGATCTGAGTTTTCCGACGACCCAAATTTGCTCATCTACTTCCAATATAGAATTCCATACGATAAATATGTAGAGCAAAGAGCAGAGGACCATTAGTAGTCCCAGCAACAAATAAAATTCGCCTAAAACAAACATACACACCACCGGAACCAGCATAATTCCCAGGCCCACGAGGAGTCCAAACGACCCTTGCCTCGGCAATGCTACGCCTGAAATTCGTTGCGCAAGAATGAACTGAGCAGTCGCATCAATGATGATTCGGATACTCCATGCTCCTGCCGCCCCTGAAATCCCAAATCGCGTTACCAAAAACCAGACAACGAAAGAATAAGGTAGTAGTTCAATCCAATATAACTTGGCCAGAACATCGCTTCGACCTGCTGCAAGTATGATTGCATGCGGTAGGTAAGCAAAGATGTTCACGAAAAGTCCCACGACCAAAATGTAAAATGGCCATGAACTCTCCTCACCAAACTGCGGCCCAGCCCATATCGTGAAAAATGGTTTCGCGATCAAAACGAGGAGAACTAGTACTGGCACAACCGATACGACACTAAGACGGATGCCGCGCCCAAAGATCGAGTTCAGCTGACTTCGCTTCTCATCACCCTGCAGTTGAGAAAATGCCGGAATCAATGATTGGATCATAGAACCAGAAAAAAGGGCAACCATATTGGCTAAAACGAAGGCCACGGCATAATAGGCTAAAGCTTCGGAAGAGACGAAGTGTGCAAGCACACCGCGCTCGGCGTTCAACAGTAGAAGTCCCGCAAAAACGCCAAACACAATTGCGATTCCAAATCTCGACATCGAATACGCCGCCACTCTGTCAATGGTCGAACCAACTAGTGCTGGCAAGAGACGTCGCGAGACGATCAGGTGGCCGGCGAGGTTTAGGATGCTGGCGAATAGTAAGACCGTGATGGCGC
>CAZXTS010000166.1:0-6646 GCA_964643745.1 uncultured Chloracidobacterium sp. | reverse complement strand
GGATGGATGTCCATTGGATTTTCCGATGGCGTGAACGAATTTCACACCACGACGGCGCACGCTCCGCACGCGACAGCTTTGCCTGACCTTATGCGGATCTTGACCGCCATCGCCTCGGAAGACGCAAGTACGAAAGAGTATCTGCTTAGATGGAACCGCGACCCCGAAGAATTCGACTTTCGATTTGCCATAAACGGGGAGGATCTGACGATCGAGATCTACCAATATCCGACGGAGGACCGGGATCTGAACGAACGCGAACTTGTATACAAACACACGGCCCCGACCGCCGAAGTTCTATCCGCCTTCGCAGAAACGTTTAACCAACTTTACGAAGACCGCGACACCGATGAATTCGAATTCAACTGGCGCCAGCCGTTTCCATTTGATGAGTTTGAGGATTTTAAGAAAAGAATAAATTAGCCACAAATTCACGAATATGCATCCTCGATTTATTCGTGCATTCGTGGCTATTGCCTATGAAAGAAAAGCTATTAGACCTACTTGCTTGCCCGAAATGCGGCGGAGACATTCTGCTGGCGTACGCGAGCAAGTATGAAGAGAAAGAAATAATCGAAGGTGTTCTCACCTGCAAGAAATGCGACCGCGAATACAAGGTTGTCCGCGGCGTTCCGCGCTTTGCCGATCTCGGCAAGATCGAGGCGGACAAGGCCGAGACGGCTGAGAATTTCGGCTGGCAGTGGACGCATTTCACGCAGGAAGACCCAAAATATAACGAGCAGTTTCTCGGTTGGCTTCAACCCGTAAAACCTGACTTCTTTGCGGGCAAGGTAGTGCTCGAAGGCGGCTGCGGTAAAGGCCGCCATACGAAACTCGCCGCGGAATGGGGCGCGAAAGAGGTCGTCGGCATCGACCTCGGCGACGGCGTCGAATCGGCTTTCGCGCTAACCCGCAATTTGCAAAACGCACACATTATTCAATGCGACATCTTCAAGCTGCCGCTTAAACGCGTGTTTGATTATGCGTTCAGCGTCGGCGTATTGCATCACACGCCCGACCCGAAAAAGGCGTTTCATTCGCTCGCTTCAAAGATCCAAAAAGGCGGGCACATCTCCGCATGGGTTTACGGCGCCGAGAACAACGAATGGATCACGAAATACGTGAATCCCGTTCGCGAAAGCTTTACGTCAAAGATGTCGCAGCCGATGCTTTACCAGCTTTCAAAGCTGCCGACGCTCTCGCTCTTTATGGTGACAAAGCTCGTCTATCGCCCGGCGAACATCGCCGCGAAAGGCGTCGCGAAAAAGCTTTTCTACAACGACTATCTGAACCACCTCGGCACGTTCGGTTGGCGCGAGCAGCACAATATCGTCTTCGATCACCTCGTCGCCCCGACCGCGTTTTACATCTCAAAAGACGATTTTGAAGATTGGTGGAAAGAAGCCAAGGCCGAAGACGTCGAAATAATTTGGCACAACAGCAATAGCTGGTGCGGCTTTGGAAAATTAAATTAACCGCCGAGACGCAAAGACACCGAGAGAATCTTTCTATTTCTGTGACTCAGCGTCTCCGCGGTGAAAAATACATATGTGGTTCAACGATCAGGTCACACCCGAATTAAAGTCCATCATCGACGAAGCCTTTGACGCGATCGTGGAGAAAGGCAATGCGAATCATCGCCGGATCGTAAACGCCATCCGCGGTTCGAATATGCTGATCAACGCGAGCCCGGTCAGCGTTGTGAACGCTTCGGGCATCACCGGTGTTATCGACTCCGATGCGACGAGCGAAAAGATCACCGAAGGCCGATTGGGAATCGAAGAGGCATTGGGCGAGGTGTTCATCACTTTCGCGACCGAAACATTGGGAAGCAACCGCGGCACCGAGGGAACGCTTGTCCACGAGATGCAGCACGCCTACGATTTTGCCCGAACGATCGCCAGCTATTCCGACGCTGCCGTAAATCCGCTCAGCATCTTTGACCCAACACTTTATGAACTCGAGCTAGCCGCGCACCGCACCTCCGGCGAATGGATGCTGCTCGTGGGCGAAGACGACTACGTAAACGAAGGCGTCGATCTGATGATCCTCGGCCGCGAAGAAGCCGGCCCATGTTTCCTCAGCGAAGACGGCATTCACAAACGGCTCTGCGACAGCTACAACCTAACGCCCGACGGCAACCGCGGGCCCCGCGCCAGCGAAATGATGGGGCTGAGATTGGACTAGCAGGCGGAAACACGAGCGGTAGCGAGTGTGCCTCTTACGAATCCCGAACGCGCACACTCCCTATCGGTCGTGTTTCTGCCTAATTCTGTGGCAAACTATTTATATGAGTTCCGCACTACCGCAGGAAATGCAGCAGCACACATACGCGATCATGGATCGTGTAGAAGATTCGCATTGGTGGTTCGTCGGCCGGCGGGCGATCCTTGAAAGCTTTCTGAAAACTATCGTTGAGGATCTTTCGAACACGCCAGATGCGGACAAGAGTGTCAGCGCTCCATTACGCATTCTCGACGTTGGCTGCGGGACGGGTGCAAATCTAGAAATGCTTGCACAGTTCGGTTCGGCAGAGGGCGTTGACGTTTCGGACGATGCGTTGGAGTTCTGCCGTAAGAAAGGTTTGAGGGTCCAAAAAGGTTTGGCTGAAACGCTGCCTTACGAAGACGAAACATTCGACGTTACGACCGCTTTGGACGTGGTCGAGCATCTTGACGACGACATCGCGGGTTTGAGGGAGATGCATCGCGTGACGCGCACTGGCGGTTATTCTCTGATCTTCGTTCCGGCGTTCATGTGGCTTTGGGGTGTGCAGGACGACATCTCGAATCACCGCATCCGCTATACCAAAAAGCAGATCGTCCAGCGGCTTGAAAAGGCAGGTTACACCGTCGAACGTGCGACCTACGCAAACTTTACGTTCTTCGCACCGATACTCGGCGGCCGCACGATAATGAAACTAACCGGCATCAAACCCGAATCGGAGAACAACATCACGATCTCCGGCCTGAACGGCGTGTTCGGCAAAATATTCTCCGCCGAACGCTTCATTCTTAACAAAATGAACTTTCCATTCGGTGTCTCTATTGTGATCGTGGCTAGAAAGTCAAAACCGCCTGCGTAAGCAGGCGGTCAGTTCCATAGCCTTATGTCCGACGATTTCTATTGCGACGAAGTTTTCTCCGGCAAGACACCTGTCGAGAAAGTGTTGGAAACTGAGAACGTGCTGGCATATCACCACACGCGGCCCTTCTGGCCGGTGCACATTGTCGTCGTGCCGAAGCAGCATGTTTCTTCGGTTCTGGAAGTCAATGACCATCTGTTGCTTGAACTCTTCGGCGTTATCAAACAGGTCGCCGCAAAGGTCCACGCCGACACCGGAGCCGCCCGCGTGCTGACAAACCTAGGCGAATACCAGGATTCGAAACATTTGCACTTTCACGTAAATTCGGGCGATCCAAAGAGATCTGCCACAGAGGACACAGAGACCACGGAGTAGGGCTGTTCGCGGATTCGAGGATTGCTGCTTCAGAAATTCCGAAAACCATCGATGATCTCCAATAATCTCTGAGATCTCTGTGTACTCTGTGGCTAATAGTGGCTTCGAGCTTCGAACACCTTCCCGTTCGGATATTCCGCGTTCGTGATCGAATAGGTGAATCCTTTTTGAATGGCGAATGCCCCGACCTCGCCGCGGCGGGAAAGGGCAACGAACCCGACCTGAAATTCTTTAGCTTTTGCCGGGTTTCGTTTTACGATCCGTCGGACGGCTTCGCGGCAGGCTTGCTCGGGTGATCGTCCAATTCGCATTTGCTCGATAATGGTGTGCGTTCCGCATATGCGGATGACCTCTTCGCCGACACCTGAACTCGTCGCCGCACCGACCTCGTCATCGACAAAAAGCCCGGCACCGATTATCGGCGAATCGCCAACGCGGCCATGCATCTTAAAGGCCATTCCGCTCGTTGTCACCATTCCGGCTAGCTTGCCGTCCGCACCGATCGCGATCGTCCCCATCGTGTCGTGATTCGGCGAGCCATCCAGGAAAAAATACGGAGCCGCCGGGCCGCGTGCGGGGCGGTTTTCGATGTTTATCTCAGGCTTGTATTTCGACTTTTCGAGCCACTCTTTCCATTCCTTTTCGGCATCTTCCGAGAGCTTGCCGGATTCGAGCGGCATTCCATTCGCGAGGGCAAATTCCTGTGCTCCCTTGCCTGACAGCAGAACATGCGGCGTTTTTTCCATCACCATCCGAGCGACCGAAACGGGATGCTTTATTCTTTCCAGATACGAGACGCCGCCGATGTCTCCGTTTCCGTTCATGATGCACGCGTCGAGCGTCACGATCCCGTCGCGGTCAGGAAACGCGTCCAGCCCAACGCAGCAGCTCGGTTCGGCTTCGGCAGCACGGCCGGCCGCCTCAACAGCGTTCAATGCAGAACCTCTCGCCGCGAGCACCGGCCACGCACCGGCATTTGCCCGCACGCCGCTGTCCCACGTCGAAACGGAAACGGGCATTCTCACACGTTGACGCGAAGCCACCGGCGCGTTCTGGCCCCGTGCCTTGTCGATCAACAAAAGAGGAGCAGAAAGAAGCGGAAGCCGCAGAAAATTTCGTCGGTTTAACATTTAGAAATGTTAATCGATTTTACGTACACGGCCTAAGGTGTGTCGCTCGAACTAATCCGAAAATGGCGTCGGAAACTACTTGATTAGCGTGTAGAAAAATAATACTCTTACCGGTAGGAGTATTACCAATGAGAGTCACATCCAAGGGCCAAGTTACTATCCCGATCGAGCTGCGTGAGAAGTTCGGCATCTTGCCGGAATCTGAGGTCGAATTCGGATATACGCGCGACAAGATCACAATTCAAAAGGCGAAACCCAAGAAAGGCAAACTAACGCGTGGTGAGCGGATCGTAGCTCGTGCTCTCGCTAACAAGGGGTCGGCACAACCGCAAATGACTACAGACGAGATCATGGCACTGACACGTGGATGGGGCGAAGATGATTTTGATCGATAGCAGTGTGCTGCTTGACCTCCATGACGACGAGTCGGAATGGCACAGTTGGTCGGCCTCAATCTTGGCGAGCACAGCCAACGACGCACCGTTGGTGATCAACCCCATCATATACGCAGAGGTCTCTGTCAATTTCAAAACACCTACTGAATTTGACGCCGCTTTTCCGCCCGAGGATTTTCTCCGGCGAGCACTTCCTTTTGAGGCAGCCTTTATCGCCGGAAAAGCTCATCGGGCATATCGTCGTCGCGGAGGAGTTCGCGCGGCCACGCTGCCCGATTTCTTCATCGGAGCCCACGCTGCTGTTGCCGGGTATAAAATACTCACCCGCGACCCGCGGAGATTCAAACGATACTTTCCTTCGGTTGAACTGATCGCTCCGTAGTTTCGACTAGTTCAACATCGCAACAATTCTAGGCATATTCATGCATTGCCACGATTCGATCGGAACAGATTGATGTCCGAAGGTCTTGTTTGTGAGAAGTGCTGGAAGGCCGAGGAGCGGAAATTGGAGAATCTACGTATTTCGAACATTAATCGAGTTTACAACAAGCGTGAGGGACAAAAAACTCTGTCTTTACAAGATCGTCGTGCTGCACGATAATACCGACGTCTTTTCTCTAGCGTATTTTGTGTGTATTAAAGCTATGGGCCAAATAATTAAATACTGCATATCTTGTGACGCGGGATTTGCTGAGCGATTTACCTTTTGTCCAAACTGCGCGACGAAACTTCAGGCTCTCGAATCAAAACCAGTTATACAACCGTCACGTGATCTGTATTCTAAAGATACACTCTCAGATGAAACAGCGGCCGAGAGCTTTGCTCGGAATTTACCAGCATCGAATAAGGATCAGCAAGAACGGTCTCGCGTGTCCGAAAATGGTCTATCGGAGGAAGACCACGATGATCGAGAATACGGCGGAATCGGTAGACTGACCTATCTCGTGGGAATTTGTATATTTGCTTTCTTTCTTTTTGCTTCTACATCGACTTCGAGGCGTGACTTAGGGGATGGTCCAGTTATTTGGAATTTGATATTGCTTGGAGTCTTCATATGGCTATCCGTGTTACGGCTTAGAAATATTGGAACCTCGGGTCTTTGGGTTCTTATGTATATTGTTCCAGGATTGGGATTATGGACTAGTTATAAATGTTTCGTCCAGCAAGAAGGATATGAACAATCGAAAGAACTTGACGGGCCGGGGAAGGTAATTCGAGGTATCTTTCTGGCTCTTTTGGTCTTTATCGGAGTCGCAATTCTAGCAGCTTTTTGTGCGAGACCTTAAGCATAACGTTTCATTTTATTTCTATTCACAAAGACTTCTCAGTACTTTCACACCCCGAGGCGAGAGGCGGTAGCCGGGCCTTAAGGATTCGGTAAGGCCGAGGGCTTTTAGTTTGCGGACCCAGGGTTTGAATCGCGGGATGTCGAGCCCGATCTGTTCGGCGAGAATGGCGGCGTGGGTATTTGGCTGGTCGTGGATCATTTGCAGATACATTCTCGTCCACGGGCCGCGTTTACTTCCCGCGTCGAGTTTTTTTAATTTTTCGATGATCTCATCAAGCTCGGCCTTCGACATCTTGTCGTTCGAACGCAGAGCCTTTCGGGGATCTTCGCCTACCCAATGAACGCCGATGCGATAGACCTCTGTAAGGTCATC
>CAZXTS010000165.1:3432-6695 GCA_964643745.1 uncultured Chloracidobacterium sp. | reverse complement strand
ATGCGGTGAAGATGCTTCAGGAAGGCCATGAGAAAGGCGAACTGGAAAACAATTTCGAATGGGGCGGCGACTTCGGTGCACCGGACGAGACTTATTTGTCGAAACAATTCGGCTTGCCGGTCTTTGTCCATCACTTCCCGACCGCGATCAAGGGGTTTTATTTCGAGGTAGATAAAGACAGGCCGGAATGCGCGCTTGGTATCGACCTTTTAGCTCCCGAAGGTTACGGTGAAATAATCGGCGGCGGCGAGCGTGCGACCTCGCTCGAGTATCTTGAATCTCAACTTAAGCACCACGGCCTGCCGCAAGAGATCTTCAAATGGTATCTCGACCTCCGCAGATTCGGCAGCGTCCCGCACGCAGGCTTCGGCATGGGCATAGAACGCACAGTCGCCTGGATGTCCGGCATCGAACACGTCCGAGAAACTATTCCGTTTCCGAGAATGTTATACAGATTGAGGCCGTAACTTATGTCGAAGAGATTTGTCAGATGGGAAACGCCGTTCACAGACAAACGTTGGCCTTCGGCAACTGTAATGACCGGCCCTAATCACCCAAATTACGATTTGGAGGTCGTAGTCGCTCCTTTCGGAATAGATTCTTACCCTAAATACATTGTGAATTTCGGTGATGTCGTGGCTTTTTCTTGTATGGAGGAGATGCACTTCCCTGAACGCGACTTTGGCGAAGCGGAATGCGACGAAGAAGGTCTTGCTGCATATGAATTTCTCGACTCTGCGTGGCTTGAATCATATAGAAAAGGAGACTATTTTCTCTTCAATACTGATGGTGGAAAGGAAGAACAGCTGAAACACTTCTTAATTGTTGGAGGTGACAATAATGTTGAAGTCGTAACGAAGTATACTCCAACATTTCGCCAAGTTGATGGTCCCAAAATTGAAGCTAGAACATTCGCAATTTGAGAAACCATGCCTGATGTTGTCGTCATCGCAGGTCCGAATGGAGCGGGGAAATCTACTCTCGCTCCTGCATTATTGCGCGACACTCTGAAGATATTGGAATACGTCAACGCAGATACTATCGCCGAGGGCATATCTGCGTTTGCCCCGGAGAATGCATCTTTCGACGCCGGGCGTGTAATGTTGAAACGGTTGAACGATCTTGCAACGGCCAGAAAAGACTTTGCATTCGAGACAACGCTCTCAACTCGAACTTACGTGAAGCGAATAAACGATCTGAAAGATCGCGGATATCGCGTTAATCTAATTTATTTGTGGTTAAAGAGCCCAGAATTAGCTATCGAGCGTGTTGCGGAACGCGTTAGAGTAGGAGGACACAACATTCCGTCTGACGTTATCCGCCGGCGTTATAAACGTAGCCTCGAGAACCTATTTCGACTTTACCTGCCGATAGTTAACGCGTGGAGTGTTCGTGACACGACGTTAGCAGAATCAGTCGAAATTGCGCGTTATACTGATGAAGCAGGCAAGATTGTTTTTGATGAGGAAAGATGGAAACTAATAATGCCGTAAAGAAGTCAGGGCCTGACCTTCTCGAATTATATGCTGATGAGATAGATGCTGCGTGTCGGCGAGCAGTCCGTGAGGCGCTGTTGAAACATAAGCTTGCCGGGAATCCAATCGCTATTAGCCGCAACGGCGAAGTTGTTTTGTTGCAACCCGACGAAATCGAGAATACGTAGATTATGTCAACATACACAGCAAAGATTAGTTGGAAGTCTGATGCGCCTGAGATGTTTACTAAGAATAGGTATTCTCGTGGGCATGTTTGGGAGTTTGATGAGGGCGTGACGGTTCCTGCTTCGTCGTCGCCACATAATGTGCGACTTCCTTTTTCGGTCGAGGCGGCCGTCGATCCTGAGGAGGCGCTTGTCGCGTCGGCTTCTTCGTGCCATATGCTGACTTTTTTGTGGCTTGCGGCGAAGGATGGCTTTCGAATAGATTCTTATTCGGACACGGCGGTTGGTGAAGTGACCGCGGACGAAAACGGCACGCAATGGATCAGTAAAATTACGCTCGACCCGCAGATAGAATGGGCCGGCGAAAAATTGCCGACCGCGGAAGAGATCGCACATCTCCACCACGAAGCCCACAAACAATGCTACATCGCGAATTCGATCAAGGCTGAAATTGTGATCAAGTAATTCTTCGCCTTGACGAAGGCTTTGCCGGCGTGAGCGACGTTCAATAATTCTATTTCTTGATCGCCGAGACCTTTTCTACTTTGTTTCCGGTCTTATTATCCGTTACGAAAGGCCGCTTGCCGTTGGCGTATTTTGCATAGCGGACGGTGTTGCCGGTGCCGTTAAATGTTATGGACATTGCGGTCTCGGCGGTGACGTCGTTGTTGTTGCCGTTGACCATTATCACCCTGCAAGCGCCTTTGATCGTAATGACGGCGTCCTCATTATTCAGCATCACCTGATTATATTTGTCGCAGTTGAGCGTCTTTTTCTCGCCGGGTTTGTTAATGGAAATATTCTCGCCCTGAAGCGTTGTATCGACGGTAACAACATCGGCCGGATCGATCGGTTCTTCGACCGGTGTTGGCGAAACAGAAGGCGTAGGCGTCGGGCCGTATTTCTCGACGCTGCGTTTCGTGATGCTGCTTTGAACATCGCAGCCCGCCAGGATAAACACGGCGGAAATTATCAAGATCTTGTACATTTTCGTTCTTTGATTCACGCTCTCGGCGTCCCGTTTGCCCCGGTCTCTATTGCTTGTTTGCATTTTCGGTCCCAAGCCGTGTGCTTCCCTGGCTTCCCCATTTTCCGTCAAGCGAACCGTCGGCATTTATTTGGTACATAACAAATCCGCAGTCGGCCTTCCCAAGCCCAACGGCCACATTGTCGCCCATTCGCACGCCAAAACCGTTTATCGGTGGAGTTCCGGCCCATTGAAAAGCAAATCCCTCGCCTTCCTTCTTTACGTTTAGAACGGTCTTATAGTCTTTACCTTCTGGATTTTTGCCCGAAACTTCGTATCGACCTTCGAGATCAGAACCTGTGTCCCTTAATGCTTTTTCGGCTTCACTTTTGTTGACGCCCCAATAACCTGCTGTACCCGAAAGGTCGCCGTTCGAGGCGATATCATAAAGGACAACGCCACAACCTTTGCCGTCTTTGCCTTCTGTAAAACTGACCGCAACGATATCACCGCTCTGAACGCCGACACCGTCGTATGTCCGGTTTCCACTCGACCATGAAAATTGCCACACATCTTCTCTTTTAGTAATTCCAAGCGTACCTGAATATTGGCCACCTCCGCCTTCGTTCGTTCCGG
>CAZXTS010000165.1:0-3332 GCA_964643745.1 uncultured Chloracidobacterium sp. | reverse complement strand
TGGCTAGACCTGCCGCAGGCCGAACGGCCGACGATGATCACGCTATATTTTTCGGATGTTGATGACGCAGGACATAACTACGGCCCAGGCTCCCCTGAAACTCGTGCCGCAGTTCATAAGGTGGATTCGGAGATAAAAAGGCTGGCCGATGGACTTCGCTCGCGCGGCATTTTGGACAAGGTAAACCTCATAATTTCATCCGACCATGGCATGGCTCCCTACAAGAATCGCGACTCGGTCGTGCTTGATGAGATGTTCGATGTGAATGACGCCGAACGCATTTTCTGGGTCGGTGAATTCACACAAATTTTCCCAAAACCCGGAAAAGAGAAAGAGATATACAGATCGATCAAGAGTAAGCTGCCGGAGAATGCGTTCATTTATCGGCGCAACGAATTTCCAAAGCGATTCAAGTTCGGCAAGAACAAACGCATTGCGCCGCTCGTCGTGATTCCTGGCGAAGGCACCGTAGTTACCACTCGTCAAAGAATGGACCGGGCCGAGAGAGACGGCCGGCTCGACAATACGCGAGGCGCTCACGGCTATGATAATGATCTCGTTTCGATGCGTGCAATGTTCGTCGGCCACGGCCCGCGGTTCAAAAGCTCCTTTCTTGCTGAGCCATTCGAAGCAGTGGACGTTTATGAGCTGATGTGCAGGATACTAAACCTAAAGCCGGCGAAAAATGATGGTAAGTTCAAACGGATCAAATCGGTGTTGCGGTAAATCTCACTTAAGGCCGCTGCGAAGCGTGAGAACAGCAACTTCCGGGGGAACAAGAAATCGAAACGGAAGATGGCTCGTGCCAATACCGGTCGTTATGAACATGTCCATCTTGCCCTTTCGAATGTGTCCGGCCGTATATTTCTGGCCCGCTGCAGTCGGGACAAGCGGTGTTCCAAGGATAGGAAGCCATATCTGTCCTCCGTGCGTATGTCCGGCGATAAATAATTTCATATCGTCGCCCGGGTTTTTGTGGTAATCGACGACATCGAAAATATCGGGGCTGTGTTCAAGAACTATAAGATCGCCGCGGCGTCCATCTGCGGCCAGGATACGTTTTACATCCCGGTCAAATGTGTACCAGGAACTGAGTTGCATATGATCCTTCAGCCCGAGGATGCGCATCGTCTTCCCATTGTGCTGAAAACTTGCGATCTCACTTCTAAGCACCTTGATACTGGAATTTGAAAGGGCAGAAGCGATGCGGTCATCACCGTAGAATCCATCATGATTGCCGAGCACAGCGAACGTTCCGTATGTTGAATTGATCGGCCGCAGGTATTCGGCGACCTCTTCTATTTGCATTGGCACATCGCCTTTGTCCGTGCGGTCCGAAACGAAGTCTCCGATCATAAAAACCGCGTCTGCGTTTTGTTCATTTATGGTAGAGACCGTGTGGCGTATGTTGTCGGCAGAAGCACCGTTAGAGCCGCCGTGAATATCGGAGATGACGGCTATTCGAAGCCCGTCGAAGGCCGGATCAAGCGTCGCCAGCTTTATTTCTTTCTTGTTCACGACCAGCCGATGTGGCTCGATGAAATAACTGAAGGCGAGCAGCGCCAGCAAAAATAAAACAGCAGCGATCAGATAAAAGCGCTTTTTTCGCATTTCGTTCGAAATTAGAATTGGTCAGGCAAAGTTTCCGTGATCGAGCGAAGCGTGATCACGTTTATCTCCGGCGGCACTCGAAATCGGAACGGAATGACACTCGTCCCGACACCGCTCGAAACATATACGTATTTGTTGTCAACAACAGCAAGGCCGTCCATAAATCGCGGGTCGTTGAACACAGCTTTCGGCCCAAATATCGGCCAATTTAGCTGCCCGCCGTGCGTGTGGCCGGCGAACATTATTGAAAAACCTTCCGGCGTATTCAGCGAAGTGTCGGGGTTGTGCGTTATCGCAATGATGTTTTTCTTTTCCGACAACGCTTCCAATGCTTCGGTTGGCACATTTCTATTCAAATACCAATCCTCGATCCCCCAAATGCGAAGAGTTTCACCGTTTATCGGTATTTCTACGATCTCGTTATTCAGGACGTTGATACCGGCAACCTCTTCCAGAAGCCTGTGTATTGTCACGGCATTGTGATACCAATCGTGATTTCCGATGATAGCAAACACGCCGTATTTTGCTTTTAAACCTGTCAGGCTTTCGGCGATCACTTCGACCGGGACCTTTAATTCAGTACAGTTCTCCCGGTTCGCGGCTCGACGAACGCAGTCACGGTCCCATTTCGATTCGCTTACATAATCTCCGAGAAGAACAATCACGTCCGGATTCTGTGCATTCGCCTGCTCGACCACGAACCGTACACGCTCGGGCGGAGCGTAATTTGAACCGGTGTGAATATCAGCAATAGTTACAACCCGAAGGCCATTCAGCGCACCGCTCCAATGTGGGACGCCGATCGTTTCTTCAACAACGACGAACTGCCGTGGCTCGATAAAATATGCGTACGACAAAAACACTGCAAGCAGCAACGCAAATATTCCGATCCCCAATCCGATCCTTTTAAGCCATCTTTTCATTACAATTAGGTCGCCCGGTTAACCAACGAAATATTCACTCCAACGTTCGTTAACCAGCTTTGCAATATCTTCTCGAACTTCAACCTCTTTCGGATACCAAGGCTTCATTCGAGCATCGATCACTATCGGTGCTTCGTAGCCGATGTGGTTGTTCTTGAGTTCGATGCCTTTAGCGTGAATATCGCTCGCCGGGTTGAACCGTGTCCAAGTTGCCCATAGGAATTTCTCAACTGAATCTGCAAAAGTGATTTCGTCATGGATAACCACCATTTGCCAGTCCGCAAATCCTGGCCAATCGGCGATACGAGCAGCAAGTTCCTTATCGTTCTCGTACTCTGTTCCTTTTACAACCAAACAACCGCCGCAGAAAGGCTTTGCGGCATTTATGCCAACCGGCAACTCGCCGGAAAACACGTGAAGCAGTTTTCGTTTCGCATCGCCGGTTCCCATCAAGATCGCCTTGCTTCCGTGATTTATTTTTCCGCTTGCATAATCGAGCGTATCAAAGGCGGTTTGCGAAAATATGAAAAGGTCGCGTTGCCATTCGACTCGTGCAAGAATGTGCTCGAATAGCGTCTCGAAGTCCCGAAGGTCTTGCGGTTTGTCCGTGAGCAATAAGAACTTTGTTAACGAAAGCTGCCCTTCACCAAGGATGCGAAAACCGGCGGCCAAAGCCTCGCGGCCATATCTTTCCTTCACGACCGCCGCGGCAAGCGAATGAAAACCGGTCTCTCCAAAGCTCCAAAGGTCTTTTACGGCGGGCATTACGAGCGGAAATAACGGCGACAGCAATTCCTG
>CAZXTS010000164.1:0-6749 GCA_964643745.1 uncultured Chloracidobacterium sp. | reverse complement strand
TTGTTTCTGAACTATTACCGATTATATTAAATTGTAATTGCGAATCGTTCGCTATAACGGGGACGTATTCTGTCTTGGTCTGTGCGTAAACAAATACGAACAAGCTACCAACTAACGACAGAATAAGGCCTCCTCTAACGAGATCTTTCATTATTCTTCGTACTCCTAAATTCGTTCCAGTTAAACGCAAAAATAGTGGTTTTTAGCGCCAAAACGCCGGCCCACTATTCGTTAAAAAGCATAAACTGAAACTTTTTCACAGGAAAAATCCTGCTTTGTTTGCACAATAATTTGCTCAAACAATGGGCTAGACTAGCATTTTCGGTCAAATTTGTCCACCAATGACAAGCTGAGGCGGCGATGCCCAAAAGTGCAGGACCAAAGCACCCATTTTCCGGTTTGTGAATTATTGCAAATGTTTTGTTAGACTTATTCCGCCTGCCAACGCATACTTTGCAGGAGATCGATCCAACAACGCCACATCAAAAGAGGAACATCCGAATGCCGGAACGTCGCCATAGCGAAAGATACGCAGTTTCATTCCCTATCCGCCTGAAATGGAAAGATGAGAATGGTGCAATGGTAGTTGAAGAAGGCCTGACTGAAAACATCAGCCCGATCGGTGCACTCGTTTTCTTGCCGCGAAAGCTGCCGTCGGTCGGCGGCAAGGTCGAACTTACTGTTATCGAACGTGCTAATGACGAAGTGACTGTAACCGCAGAGGTCATCCGTTTGGAACGGAACGCTGCACATCCACAAGTTGCTCTGAGTCTGACTGAAGGAATGCGGAACTGGAAGAAAAAAGTCTGGGATCTTGCCGTTGAAACAGTCGCAGGTCAACAACCTGATGAATTTGACGATTGGTAGATCGTTGAGGCGATATTATCAAACTGCTTGAAGTTGTCATTTTTAATTTCTAAAAGATCATTACGTACCTATCCGCAAAATGAAGATCCTAATTCTCGGTGCCGGCCGAATGGGACACGGCGCCGCATTCGACCTTATCCATAATTCGCCAGATGTTTCGTCGGTCACAGTAGCAGATTTCGACCTCGCAAAGGCGGAAACCGTAGCCGAAGCGGTCGGAGGCTCGGCGATCGAGCCGCGGCAGATAGATGCGGCGGATAAGGCTGCTGTCACGGAACTCATGCGTGGGCACGATTCGGTAATTTCCTGCGTAAATTATTGGTATAACGAATCGCTTTCCAGAGCCGCCATCGAAACCGGTTCGAATTTCTGCGACCTCGGCGGCAACAATTATGTTGTCGATTCCCAGCTCGCGCTTGATGCTGAGGCAAAGGCCGCCGGCATCAATATCATTCCGGACTGCGGCCTGGCGCCGGGGATGGTCTCTATCCTCGCGATGCACGGCGCGAAGCAATTCAAACAACTCGACGAGGTCCACATCCGAGTCGGCGGGTTGCCGCAGCAGCCTGAACCGCCGCTCGATTACCAGCTTGTTTTTTCGGTCGAAGGTTTGATCAACGAATATATCGAGGTGGCCCGCGTTATCCGCGATGGGAAGATCGTTGAAGTGGATTCAATGACCGAGCCTGAAGCTCTCGAATTCGAAGGCTTCCCGCCGCTCGAAGCGTTTCAGACCAGCGGCGGCACTTCGACGCTACCCGACACTTTTCTCGGCAAGATCAAAGAGCTCGATTACAAGACCATCCGCTATGCCGGCCACTGCGAAAAATTCAAGACAATGATCGATCTAGGGCTGTGTTCGAGCGATGAGATGATCGTCGATTATCAAAAAGTCGTGCCGCGAAAGGTCTTTGGCGACCTTTTGCAAAAACATCTTCCTGCGGACGGTCCGGACTATGTTCTTGTCCGGCTCGAATTCGTTGGCGAGAATAAGAGGCTTCGCTATGACATTGTCGATAAGTTCGACCCCGGGACCGGAATGTCCGCCATGATGCGAACGACGGCGTTCCCCGCATCGATCATTGCTCAGATGATGGCGAAAGGCGAGGTTCTCGCTCGCGGAGCCACACCACAAGAAAAAGCGATCGACCCGGACAAGTTCGTTGAAGAACTAGCCCGCCGCAATATCGATCTCAAGATCACCTAACTGCCTTTTCGCCGGGCCGGTAACGGACGATCGCTTGTTTATCGATATCTGCTTTGGTGAATGCGATCGGTTTCATCTCACCTTTAGCGAACATCGCAGCCTGATCGGCATAATAAGGCGATTCGGGACGATTGCTTTGGCCGTAAGCAAGCACCGTATAGGCCATTGGGACGTCGCCGAATTCGACGGCGTAGACCCAGCAGTCGCCGCCGGTCGCGGCAAATTTTCCATCGCTTTGTCGTGTGTAATTCATAATTCGGAAGCATCCCAAGTCGTTTCCGCAGCCGCCGACCGGCACATCCACGTTCCCGCGGCGGACGCGGTAAACATCGCCCCAGGCCACATCAAAACTGCCATAGCGTTTCTTTACTTCATCCACCGCCCAGGCGAATGATTCGGCGGCGCGTTTCAGATCGGCTAAACCGCTTGGCGTGTTGAATGGGTCATCAACGGACCAGACCTTTGCGTATCTTTGATCGTCAGGCAACGACTGGCGGTTGTCACCTCGAATGCCGGAATAGTGCCGCCACCATTCTTGAAACACAACAGACCCGCGGCTTTCCGGCGATGTCGTGTTGTCCCATTTTTCTAATAGAACAAGTGCTGAAGCGACATCACCATCCGGGTTCGTTTTTCCAACTGCCGCAAGCAGGTCTGCCTTTACCCGGTCGGCAAGCAGTGCCCGATAGTTGTGTTTGAGTTCTACGATATCTTCAAGGCTAAATTTTTCATCTCCATTAACAAGCTGAATGGCCAACTGGCTGCGGAGCGAAAGACGCGGCTGTTCGAAATTTCGAAAAGCGTTCTCCGTCTTAACTGGCGTTCGTATATTCGTGTAGTGATGCGAACTATTCTCATTGTGAACGTAGCCGCCCGGCGGGTTCAACACCTGTGGCAGCGATTCGTAAGGCACATATTCGGTCCAGACTTCCTTGATGCCTTTGGCCGGAACTGCCGTTAGGTCATCGGACGGCGGATGCGGTAATTTTGGAAGAGCTGCATTCCAAAGATAAAGAATATTCCCAGCTCGATCGGCATAAGTAAAATTTGACGTCATCCGCGAACGCATTTTCATCGCGTCCGTCCATTCTTTGAGCGAGCCGGCACGCATCATTTTTAGAAACTGCTCGCCCGCACGGATCTCGCCATCGCCCGCATATTTGATTATGTAGATCTTGCCGTTGGCTCGATGCACGACCGGGCCGAGATCGGTGGACCAGAACTCGCGCGTTTCGGTCGCGTTGCTTTCGCCGTTTCGAAACGGCACGGTTAGCAATTCACGTTTCAGCGGCACGCTTTTGCCGTCAAAAATGTAGTGGTCTGTAAATCGAGTATCGGCGTCGAGTGCATAGAATTGGTCGAGATCCGTTTGGTTATTTGTCGTCGAAAAACCAACGTCTTTGTTGAAGCCGCCGATCACGGTGAACGGACCGCCGATGCGAAAATCGCCATAGAAATCGATCTTGCCGGGCACGCTCATATGGGCCTCGTAATAACCGGCGTTCCATTGCAGATGCGGATTTCGCATCAGTATAGCCTTGCCGCTTTTGGTGCGGCTTGGGGCAAATGCCCACGAATTCGAACCGTCGTCCGGATGTTCACCTTCCTCGTCATTGTCGGGCATCGATTGATTCGATCCTGTGACCGGACGTGGCGAAAGGCGTTCAATAAAGCGACGGATTTTTCCGGCATTCGGCTGGACAAGTTCGCCCGACAATACATCGAAGCCCGTGAAATCTGCAGGCATTTCTTTTGGAAACTCAGACGGATGAAGAGCGATGAAACGATTTACACCTACGGCAAAGCCTTCGAAAACTTCGCGTACATCCTGGGAAAGCGTTGTGTACTTGTCCTTGGCCTTTTCACGCTGACGGCGAATTGCAAAGTCCGATTCGATCCGTTCATAGCCGTGCACAAGCGCCGCTCGTCCGCTTGCGGCAAGCACATTCATCGCCGTCCGCGGCCCATGGTCTTCGAGCTGCATCCACGCAAGTGCATAGCCCGCGGCCTTAAAATTCTCAGCCTGAATATGCGGAACGCCGTGGGCGGTTCGAACAACTTCCACCTGCCGCCAAAGTTCTTCAGCCTTTTGGCCGGTCTGACTATTAGCCTCTATGGTTGCCGGAGGGCCGGTTCGTTCGAAACCCGAGATGAAAAGTACGAAAAAAAGTAAAAGAAATGTCTTCATTTTGTGATCAGAATGCCGGGACGGATTACCTAAATCTATCATTGGTGTGGCTACAGGTCTAACAGCTTCATTCCGGCGTTCGGACGTTCCCAGATGGTAACTATGCGTTCTGATCGTCGCCAAATAGGATAAGATGGGACTTAGTTAGCCCAGCCGGGAAGGTTTGTAATTCGTGGCGTTGTATCAGTCCGTGGTGATCGATCTCAAGAAAATAGAACAAATAGCAAGCGAATGCGGTATCGATAAGATCGGTGCGGTTCGGGCAGATCGGCTTGATACCGAAGCCGAAAGGCTCAGTGAGTGGATCGCCACGGGTTTTCACGGCGAGATGGCCTGGATGGCGCGCGAGCCCGAAAAGCGTACCGATCCGATGCTGATCTTTCCCGACGCGAAAACGGTTCTGGTCGCGGCGGTGAATTACTATACTCCACATAGCCACACTACCGCCGGAAAGATCTCGCGCTATGCATGGGGCGATGATTACCACGATGTGGTCAAAGAAAAGCTGCGTGCGTTGCTCTCGCGGCTGCAGGCTGAAGACCCAGCGATCAAAGGAAAGATCTGCGTGGACACAACGCCGATAATGGAGAAAGCATGGGCCGTGCGTGCCGGATTGGGTTGGATCGGCAAGCATTCGAATGTGATCACAAAGGAACTCGGCTCTTGGGTGTTTCTTGGCGAGCTGATCTTAAATGTCGAGGTTAGTGGTTCGGTGCCGGTCGTTGAAGACCATTGCGGAACATGTACTGCTTGTATCGATGCGTGTCCGACCGATGCGATCGTTCAACCGTATGTTGTCGATTCGAGAAAATGTATCTCGTATGCGACGATCGAACTTCGCGACGACAAATTGCCATCCGATATCGCCGAGAACTTAAATGACTGGATATATGGCTGTGACATTTGTCAGGACGTTTGCCCCTGGAACCGGTTTGAGAAACCGACCGTCGAACCGCGATTCGAACCTCGAAACGGCGAGACATCGCTCGATCCGAGTACGCTCGCGGAAATGGAGCATGAAGAATATGCGACTCGTTTTCGTAAGAGCGCAATGAAAAGAACAAAGCTGAGCGGATTGAAACGAAACGCGCGAGAGCTGAGATCTGAAAGCTAAAAGCCAGACGGGCCCAATTGAATAACAAGTACGTATAGGAATGTTATTCTTTAACCTAAGCTTTAGGCTCGTAGCTATTGGCTATTTGTTATGCTCACCGATACTTACAACCGAACGATCCGTGATCTTCGCATTTCGCTCACCGATCGGTGCAACTTTCGCTGCTTTTATTGCCTGCCGAACGGCGAACCTCCGCTAGCGCGCAAAGAGACGATTCTGACATTTGAAGAGATCGCTCGAGCCGCCGAGATCTTTGTTTCACTCGGCATCGAAAAGATACGTCTGACGGGCGGTGAGCCGATGCTGAGGCGCGGCATTGTGGAACTTGTTGAGCGGCTTTCAAGTTTAAGGCCTGGTCTAAAGGACCTTGCACTCACCACGAACGGACAGAGTTTTCCGGAAAATGCAAAGCGATTAAAAGACGCCGGACTCGACCGCGTTACGATAAGCCTTGATAGCTTGGACCCGGAAAACTTTCGCAGCATTACCGGAAACGGTTCGCTTGAAACAGCACTCGATGCAATCGCGGCGGCGAAAGATGCGGGGCTCGGGCCGGTAAAAGTGAACGCGGTTATTGTCCGCGGTCGAAACGATCATGAGGTGGCGGGCCTCGCGCGGTTTGCCCGCGAAAATGCCCTGCCGATGCGGTTCATCGAATACATGCCGCTTGATTCGGCCCACGAATGGAATCGCTCGCTCGTAGTTTCCGGAAAAGAGATACGTGATTCGATAGAAGCAGAATTTCCGTTGAACTTGAAAGATACAACCCGCGGCAGCGAGACCGCGTGGAATTTCTTATTCGCCGACGGATCGCCCGGAGAGATCGGCATCATCGCACCTGTCACAGATATGTTCTGCGGTGCGTGTTCGCGGATCAGGTTGACGGCGGACGGACAGATCCGAACGTGTTTGTTCTCAACCGGCGAGCACGATCTTCGCGGGGTCCTGCGAGGAGGTGCGAGTGACGACGAGATCTCGGCATTTGTCCGCTCAGTTGTTTTGAAAAAGGAACCGTGGCATTTTATTAACGATCCGGAATTCACGCCGGCCAGTCGGACGATGAGCTTCATCGGCGGTTAAGCCGGCCGCGAAATAACACATACCGCACCGACCGGTTCGAATTCACCAAAGATCACGTCGTCAATTTCAAACTTATTTTTTGCCAGATTCTCTTTGAATTTTTCCGCAAATTCTGTAGGCTCGTGTCCCGGCGGCGGCTGATGGAATATGTGGAAAGTGCCGCTTGGTTTCAACAGCCTGCGGATCTCATCGAGTTCTGAGACCGGATCCATCCAAAACACGTTGATGTTGAAGAGGAATATTTTGTCGAAGCTTTTGTTCTTGAAGCTTGGATCGGGAAATTCTGTGTTTAT